>NZ_JAMYTM010000001.1:0-425887 GCF_040322475.1 Mesorhizobium sp. M0140
GAGGACATTAGCTGATCTGGTCGCGCGGAGTTACCCTCGCCGTGAGGTGAAGGCAAACCGGTGACAGGAGGCTCAACCAAGATCGATATTCGCACTTACAAACCTTCGGCCTCTTCGTCGTCGAGTATCTGTCACCTCAGCGCACCCTTGCCAGCGCGTGTGGGACGCCGGCTTTGTACCCAACCGAATACAGGCACGGGAGTTCCATTCCTGCACGGAATGGGGTGGGAGAGCCGCACTTCATTGCTGGCGATGCTGAATAGGCGCCATGAACCAGCTTCGCTGATACTGGCGCTCACCGGCGTGCCCTTCAGCTCCTCAAACCGGGATCCCGTTCGGGAAAAACGAGACTGGCCAATGGACGCCCGATCGTCTCGCTGCTCCAAACGTCCGCTCCTGGCTCTTGGAGCTGTAAGGGGCGCCATGTCGGCTGGATTACCGCCCCCAGACGACGGCATTCTCGTGCCGTTTGATGATGTGCTTCAGATTCTCGAAGGCGGTCGTGACGTGGCCCGCGAAGCGCTCTGCCGCGGGCGAGCGCGGTCCGCTGACCCGGCGCAGGATACCAAGCGAGCGGCTGGGCTGCGGAATTTCATAGGGCAGCACCGTCACCCGGTTTTCCTTGCGCTGCGCGAAGACCACGGAGAATGGCAGCACCGCCAGCGCATCGGTTTCGGCAAGGAAGTTGATCACGCTCATCAGCGAGCCTCCCGAATAGCGGACGTTGAGGTCCGACATGCCGATGCTCATCAGGATCATCTGCAGGTCCGACATCAGCGGAGAGCCGGGTAGGGGGGCTACCCAGGGAAAGCTGGTCAGGTCATGCGCCCTGAGGCGGCGATTTCGCAGCAGGGGATGGTCGGGCCGGCAAGCCACGACGTTGCGTCCGGGCAGGATTTCGGTGAATTCGAAGCCGGGTCCCAGGTCGAGCACGCCGATCGGCACGATCCCGAGATCGATCTGGTTGCTCTCCAGCGCCGCGACCATCTCGGGCAGGTTCATATAGCTTTGCTGAACGGTGACCTCGGGTTCGAGCTTCTGGAATTCTCCGATCATCCGGCTGATCATCGCATCCATGAAGAAGGGCACGCCGCCGACACGGACGACGCCCTTCGTGCCTTTCATGAAGCCCTGGACCGCATCCGACGCCTTGCGCGACGCGGTGATGATCGTGCGGCCCTGCGCCGCCAACTGGAAGCCGAGCGGTGTCGCCTGCAGCGGCCGGCGACCCTTGAGGAAAAGCGGCTCGCCCACCCGCGCCTCCAGCATGGCCAGCGATCGACTGACCGCCGGCTGGGTCAGACCCAGCATGGCGGCTCCTTCCGACACGCCGCCGGCATCCAGCACCGCGGCGAGCTGCATGAGGTGGCGCTCGTTCAGCTTCATAGCAAAACGCTATACAAGGGACGCCACATCTCATCAAGCATCGCGTCGGGCCGTGCTATCCCGCTTGGCAAGGGGAAGGGAGGCCCCGGCGGAATGCACGGCCAGCACGACCCGAAGCGAGATGAATTCCCCAAGGCGATCTCGACGCAGGCCGAGGAATTCTCACGGCGCCTGACGGCAATGGGCCAGTCCCGCCTGGCGGCGGCGGCGCAGGCAGCCGTCGACGGTTTGCACGCGCTGATCGTCGAGCTGCGACCCTCGGGCGAGGAGTTCCGCCAGGCGATCGATTTTCTGACCGAGGTTGGCCACTACGCCGATGCGCGGCGCCAGGAATGGGTGCTGTTCGCCGACGTCCTGGGCGTGTCGTCGCTGATCGAGGATCAGAACAGCCCGCGCCCTGTTGGGGCGACCCCAAACACCCTGGCCGGCCCCTTCTACCGGGCCGACGTGCCGGAGATGCCGCTCGGCGCGAACATCTCGCGCGATCACAAGGGCGAGCAGCTGGAGGTTGCGGGCCGGATCGTCGCGCTCGACGGCGATGCGATCGGCGATGCGATGGTCGAGATCTGGCAGGCCAATGCCGAGGGTCTCTACGAGAACCAGGAACCCGACAGGCAGCCGGAATTCAATTTGCGTGGACGGTTCCGCACCGATCCGCAGGGACGCTTCGTCTTCGTGACGGTGAAGCCGAAGGGCTACACGTTGCCATCGGACGGACCGGTCGGTCAATTGATGTCAGCGCTTGGCCTTGGCCTCGAGCGGCCGGCCCATATCCATTTTCGCGTCTCGGCGGAGGGCTTCGAAACGCTGACGACCCACATCTTTGACCGGTCGGACCCTGCGATCGGCCGGGATGCCATCTTCGGGGTCAAACCCGACCTCATGGCCGAGTTCCGCGCGCTGCCGCCCAACGGAGGAAAACGGAAGCACGCGCTCGATCTCAACCTCGTGCTCTGTCCACAGCGGCGGGGCGAAACCGAAACCTCTGGGAGGAGATGACCGATGGCACGTGTCAGCGGCTACCACCATTTGACGCTCTCGACCGACAGCGCTCAGGAAGATTTTGATTTCTATACCAAGGCACTGGGCCTGCATTCGGTGAAGCGCACGGTCTTGTTCGACGGCGTCATCCCGGTCTACCACCTCTATTACGGCTCGCCCAATGGCGATGCCTCGACGATCATCACCACCTTCCCGTTCCGCAAGCCGGGCGTCTATGGCCGCCGCGGGTCCAACCAGTCGCGCACCATCATGCAGTCGATCCCCAAAGGGGCCGCGGATTTCTGGGTGGACCGGTTGAACGCGCGCGGTATCGAGGCGATCAAGATCACGCGTTTTGGCGCTGACCGTGCGGCTTTCGCACATCCCTGCGGCATCCCGCATGAGCTGGTGGAAAGCGACAGGGATCCACGCGCGCCCATCACCAACGAGGCGCAGGGCATCGGCAAGGCCAACGGCATCAAGGGAATCTACGGCGCCGTGGTGGCGGTGATGGACCGCACCGCCATGGACGACTTCCTGACCATCGCATTGCCGATGGAGAAAGAGGCCGATGACCACGAGGGGCTTGTGTTCCGCGTGCCGGACGCGGCCGGCGTCGCGCAGCGCGTGGAGGTCATTGTCGATCGCGACAGCCCGCAGGGCACCTGGACGCTGGCGGGCGGCACCATCCACCACCTCGCCCTCAACACCGGCGACGAAGAGAACCAGCTGAAACTGCGCGCTCATATCGAGGGTCTCGGCTTCACCGATATTTCGGAGCAGAAGGACCGCAACTACTTCAAGTCCTGCTATGTCCGCTCGCCCGGAGGCGCGCTGTTCGAAATTGCCTGGACTACGCCCGAAGGCTGGGCCAAGGACGAGCCCCCGGGCCAGATCGGCAAGACGCTGGTCTTCCCGCCATGGTTCAAGGACCGTGAGAGCGAATTGCAGGTCGGCCTGGAAGAGGCGGATTTCACGTGAGTTCAGGCAGCGGTCCGCTCCGGCTTGGGCCAAGAGGCCCGGAGGCGAAGGCGATCTGCGTCTTCGTCCACGGCCGTGGCCAATCGCCCGAAGAGATGCAGTCCCATGTGCTGTCGCGGCTTTCCGCGACCGCCGTGGCCTTTATCCTGCCGCGTGCACCACACGGCATGTGGTGGGAGGCGCGTGCCGTCGACCCGTTGACGCCGGTCGCCCGGGCGCAGCTTTCCGACGCGCTCGACCACCTTGCGGCCGCAATGGTCGCGGCGCGGGCCGAACTGCCCGGACTGCCGCTTCTTCTCGCGGGCTTCTCGCAAGGGGCGTGTCTGTCGATCGAATACCTCTGCGCGGGGCTGCCGCCGCCGGATGCTTTGGCGGCCTTCACGGGCTGCCGTGTCGGTGTTCCGGCGGACGAAAGATCGGAGGCCGCGCCGGCCGGAATGCCGATCTATCTTTCCGGTGGCGATGCCGATCCCTGGATTCCGGTCTCGGCGTTTGCCGATGCCGCGCAATCGCTGGGCCGGATTGGCGCGAGCCTGCGGGCCGATCTGTTCCCGGGCCGCGGTCATGAGGTCTCGGACGCCGAGATTGCCATGCTGGGCACGATGCTCGACGACCTCGCGGCCGGGCGTGGCCCGCGCATGGAGGCGGCGCGATGATGGACAGCTTCACCTTTCCGGGCCTGACGACACGGGTGGTCTTCGGTGCCGGCACCATGGCTCGGGTCGAGGAGGAAGTCCGGCGGCTCGGCCATGACAAGGTGATGGTGCTGTCGACACCGCATCAGAAGGGCGATGCGGAAAGACTGGCCGCAAGTCTTGGCGGCCTCGCCGCCGGGATATTTGCCGGCGCGGTCATGCATACGCCCGTCGAGGTTACGGAAAAGGCCGTCGACGCCTTCCGCAGCAGCGGCGCTTCGGCGGTCGTCAGCTTGGGCGGCGGCTCGACCACCGGGCTCGGCAAGGCCATTGCGGTGCGCACCGGCGCCGATCAGGTGGTCATTCCCACCACCTATGCCGGTTCTGAAATGACCGACATCCTCGGCGAGACGGCGGCCGGCGAGAAGACCACTCGCCGCTCGCCGGACATTCGCCCCGAGACGGTGATCTACGACGTCGATCTGACACTGAGCCTGCCGGTCAGTCTCACCGTCACCTCGGCGATGAACGCGATCGCTCACGCGATGGAAGCCTTGTATGCCCCCGATCGCAATCCGGTGATCGTGCTGATGTGCAGGGATGCCATGGTTGCCTTCCGGGACGGCATTCCAAGGCTGATCGGCGATCCGCGGGATCGCGCGGCGCGGATGCAGGCGCTCTATGCGGCGTGGTGCTGCTCGACCGCGCTCGGCTATGTCTCGATGGCGCTGCATCACAAGCTGGTGCATGTCTTCGGCGGCTCGTTCGACACGCCGCATGCCGAAACCCACGCCATTCTGCTGCCGTACACGACCGCCTTCAACGAAGCGGCGGTGCCCGATCTGCTGGGCCCGATCGCCGACGCATTCGGTGGTGGCTCGGCGGGCAGCGGGCTCTGGGATTTCGCACAGTCGGTCGGCTCTCCGCTGAGCTTGAAGGCGATCGGTATCGAGGAGACCGATCTCGACCGCGCGGCGGCGATCGCGGTCAAGAATGCCTATGCGAATCCAAGGCCCATCGATCCGGGATCGATAAGGGAACTCCTTCAGTCGGCGTGGGAGGGACGCCGTCCGGGGGCTTGAGAATAAAACAAGAGGGAGGAACTTCACATGATCACAAGACGCAGCCTACTGAAAGCCTCGGCGGCGACGGGCCTGGCGCTCGCCGGTTCGCGCCTGGCGACGCCGGCTATCGCGCAAGGCGCCAAGATCCGCCTGGGCTATGTTTCGCCGCAGACCGGGCCGCTCGCCGGCTTTGCGGAGAGCGATGCCTACAACATCAAGGCCTTCCTCGCTTCCGAGGCAGGCAAGAACTTCGAGGTCATCGTCAAGGACAGCCAGTCGAACCCCAATCGCGCGGCCGAGGTGGCGAAGAGCCTGATCGTCGATGACGAGATCAACCTGATGCTCGTCGGCTCGACGCCCGAGAACACCAACCCAGTGGCCACCACCTGCGAGGCGGAGGGCGTGCCGGTCATCTCGACGATGGCGCCGTGGCAGCCCTGGTTCATCGGCCAGCAGGGCAGTCCGGCCGATCCGGCCTCGTGGAAGCCTTTCAACTTCGCCTATCATTATTTCTGGGGTCTCGAAGACATCATCGCCGTCTACACCGGCATGTGGAAGCAGCTTTCCACCAACGGCAAGGTGGGCGGGCTGTTCCCCAACGATGCCGACGGCAATGCCTGGGGCGACCCGAAGAATGGGTTGAAGCCCGGCCTCGACGCCGCCGGCTTCAGCCTTGCCGATCCTGGCCGCTATCAGAACCTTTCGGACGATTTCACCGCGCAGGTCAACGCCTTCAAAGCCGCCAATGCCGAGATCGTTACCGGGGTGGTCATTCCGCCCGACTTCACCACCTTCTGGAACCAGGCCCGCCAGCAGGGCTTCAAGCCCAAGGCGGTGACGGTGGCCAAGGCGATCCTTTTCCCGCAATCGGTCGAGACGCTCGGCGACGCCGGCCACAACCTCTCGTCCGAGGTCTGGTGGTCGGCCTCGCATCCGTTCAAATCGTCGCTGACGGGCGAGAGTTCGGCCGAACTCGCTGCGGATTTCACCGCCAAGACCGGCCGTCCCTGGACCCAGCCGATCGGTTTTGTCCATTCGCTGTTCGAGGTGGCGGCCAATGTCATGGGCCGCGTGTCGGATCCAACCAATGCCGAGGCGATCGCGGCGGCGATAGCGGCCACCGACTTGACGACGGTAGTGGGCAAGGTGGCCTGGAGCGGTGCGGGATTGCCACCTTTCGCCGCGAAGAACGTCTGCAAGACGCCGCTCGTTGGCGGGCAGTGGCGCAAGAAGGCCGGTGGCGGCTTCGATCTGGTGATCGTCGAAAACGCCGGCGCCTCCCAGATACCCACCGCCGGCAAGATGGAAGCCCTGGCCTGACGCTGCCGAGGGCGGCTGATACCGCCGCCCTCGTTCGGCGCGACCCAAGGATGACAGTGATGATACTCAGGCTGGAAAACGTTTCGAAGTCCTTCGGCGCCTTGAAGGTTGCGGATTCCGTGACCGTCAGCGTGCCGCGCGGCGAAGCGCTGGGCATTATCGGCCCGAACGGCGCCGGAAAATCGACGCTCTTCAACCTGATCACCGGCAATCTGTTTGCAAATGAGGGTCGCATCGAATTGCTCGGCCGCGACGTGACCCGTGCTCCGGCGATGGAGCGGGCGCGCATGGGCGTTGGCCGCAGCTTCCAGATTCCGCAGCCTTTCGAGGGGCTGACCGTGTTCGAAAATCTCTTGACCGCTGCCGCCTTCGGCCGCGGCGGACGCGAGGCCGAGATGGTCGACGATTGCGCTGGTATCCTCGAGGAGACGGAGCTTCTCAGGAAGGCCAATTTCGTGGCCGGCTCGCTGAGCCTTCTCGACCGCAAGCGCCTCGAACTCGCCCGCGCCCTGGCGACAGGCCCTGAGCTTCTGCTTCTGGACGAGATCGCCGGCGGTCTGACGGAGGGCGAATGCAAGGCCCTGGTCGCGACGATCAAGGCGATCCATGCCAGGGGCACGACAATCATCTGGATCGAGCATGTGCTGCACGCCCTGAATTCGGTGGTAGAGCGGCTTCTCGTGCTGGATTTCGGGCGTGTGATCGGGATCGGTGCGCCTGATGAGATCATGGCCTCGAAGGCGGTTCGCGAAATCTATCTGGGGCTCGAGGTCTGATGCTGGAAACGCGCGGCCTCACCGCGAATTACGGCCAGTTCCGGGCGCTGTTCGGTGTGGATATCAGCGTGGCCGCGGGCGAATGCGTGGCGATCATCGGCGCCAATGGCGCCGGAAAATCCACGCTGATGCGCTCGATCACGGGCGTGATCGGCAACGAGCCCGGCATGGTGCTGCACAGGGGCGAGCCGATTGGCGCGCTGTCTTCGGCCGAGATCATGAAGCGCGGCATTGCCATGGTGCCGGAGGGGCGCCGACTGTTCCCCTCGCTGACCGTCGAGGAAAATCTGCTGGTCGGCGGGCAGGCGCGCAAGGTGCCGGGGCCGTGGAGCCTCGACGCCGTCTATGACCTTTTTCCGATCCTGCGCGAGCGGCGCAAGAGCCCCGGCACCGCGCTCTCGGGCGGCCAGCAGCAGATGGTGGCGACCGGCCGGGCGCTGATGTCGAACCCCGAATTGCTGCTCTGAGAAGAGATTAGCCTCGGCCTCGCGCCCGTCGTCATCCGCGACATCTACGCAGCCCTTCCCAGGATACGCGAAGGCGGCGCCGCGATCGTGCTGGTGGAGCAGGATATCGGCAAGGCGCTGGCGGTGGCCGACCGCGTCTACTGCATGATGGAGGGTCGCGTCACGCTGGCCGCCAGGGCGGCCGAGGTCACGCGCGAAGAAATCCATTCTGCCTATTTCGGGGTGGCGGCATGACGCGGGAACCGAGGCTCCGTCGTCTGCGCGCGCAGTGCTCTTGTAGCATGATCGAGGTGGCACGGCGATGATCTGGCTGGACACCCTCGTGCAGGGGATTCTGCTGGGCGGGCTCTATGCCCTGTTCGCAGCGGGATTGAGCCTCGTCTTCGGCATTATGCGGCTGGTCAACCTCGCCCATGGCGACCTCATCATTCTTGCCGCCTATCTGGTTTTGATGGGCGTCACGTTGCTCGGCCTGTCGCCCTGGATCGCCGCTCTGGTCGCCATGCCGGTTATGTTCGCGCTCGGCTGGCTGCTGCAGACCGCCGTTCTGAACCGCGTGCTGGGCAAGGACATCCTGCCGCCGCTTCTCGTCACGTTTGGCCTGTCGGTTGCCCTGCAGAACGGGCTGCTCGAGCTCTTTTCCGCCGACAGCCGCCGCATCCCGGTGGGCGCGTTGGAGGGGGCCTCGCTCGATCTCGGGCTGGTCACGGTGGGGATCATGCCGCTGATGACCTTTGCCTCGGCGATCGTGATGATCATTGCCCTGAACGGGCTTTTTTACCACACCGCCCTCGGCCGTGCCTTCCGCGCCACTTCGGACGACGTCGTGACGGCGGGGCTGATGGGGATAGAGCCGAAGCGGATCTTCGCGATCGCCACCGGGATCGCCATGGTCGTGGTGACGCTGGCGGCGCTCTATCTCGGCATGCGGGCGAACTTCGATCCTTCGATCGGACCGGCGCGGCTGATCTATGCCTTCGAGGCGGTGATCATCGGCGGCCTCGGCAGCCTGTGGGGGACGCTCGCGGGCGGGATCATCATCGGCGTGGCGCAGGCGTTTGGCGCCGCGCTGAATCCGGAATGGCAGATCCTGGCCGGCCACATCGCCTTCCTGGCCGTGATGCTGCTCAAGCCGCGCGGGCTTTTTCCGCGCGCAGTGGATTGAGGGCGGCATGTATCGACTGACAACCCGCACCCGCGCCGGAACCGTGACCGCGATCATCGTGCCGATCTTCATCGTCGCCGCGCTCGCGCTGCCTGCCGTGGCCTCGCGTGGCGTCATACAGGATCTCTTCTTCATCCTCACCATGCTGACGCTGGCGCAGATATGGAACCTGCTGGCGGGCTATGGCGGCCTGGTGTCGGTGGGCCAGCAGGCTTTCGTTGGCATCGGCGCCTATGCGATGTTCGCCGGCGTGATCCTGCTCGGCTGGAATCCGGTCCTGGCGATCCCGCTGGGCGGCCTTGCCGCTCTGGTGCTGGCGGTTCCGACGGCCTTCTTCGCGTTCCGTTTGCAGGGCGCCTATTTCGCCATCGGCACCTGGGTGATCGCCGAAGTGACGCGACTGCTGGTCGCGCAGTGGAAGGCGCTCGGTGGCGGCACCGGCACCTCGCTGCCGCGCGAGGCGACGAGCAGTATCCTGGGCACCGATGCGGTCCGGGCGCTGTTCGGGGTCCGCGAGGCCGCGGCACGCGATGTTATGGCCTACTGGCTGGCTTTGGCGCTGCTCGTGGCCGTGACGGGAGGCATTTATTGGCTGCTGCGCAGTCGCCTCGGGCTGGCGCTGGCGGCCGTGCGCGACAATGTCGACGCGGCGCAATCGGTGGGCGTCGATACCGGCCGGCTCAGATGGGCGGTCTTTCTGATCGCCGCGGCCGCCACCGGGCTGACCGGCGCGCTGATCTTCCTGCAGACGGCCCGCATCTCGCCGAGCGCGGCCTTTGCCGTCACCGACTGGACCGCCAACGTCATCTTCATTGTCGTCATCGGCGGCATCGGCACCATCGAGGGGCCGATCCTCGGTGTGCTGGTCTTCTTCGCGCTGCGCTCGGCGCTGGCCGATTACGGCAGCTGGTACTTGATGACGCTCGGCCTCATCGCCGTCGTCGTGATGCTTTTTGCGCCAAAGGGGCTGTGGGGGCTGATTGCGTCCCGCAAGGGCCTGCACCTGTTTCCGGTCCGCCGCAGGCTGACCGGTCCGAAGATCAAGGGAGGAATTTGATGGCGGATATCGAAATCGACGTGCTGATCGTCGGCACTGGCCCAGCCGGCTCGGCCACCGCCGCGCTGCTGTCCAGCTACGGCGTCGCCAACATGATCGTCAATCGCTATCGCTGGTTGTCGAACACGCCGCGTGCCCACATCACCAACCAGCGCACGATGGAAGTGCTGCGCGACCTTGGGCCGGAGGTAGAGGCCGAGGCCATGATGCACGCCTCCCCGCAGGAGCTGATGGGCGAGAACGTGTTCTGCGAAAGCCTGGCCGCCGAGGAGATCGGCCGCATGAAGAGCTGGGGCGTCCACCCGCTCTCCAAGGCCGAACATCTGCTGTCGTCGCCCTGCTTCATGAACGATCTGCCGCAGACCTTCATGGAGCCGATCCTGTTCAAGTCGGCCTGCGCCCGCGGCACGCAGGCACGCATGAGCACGGAATATGTCAGCCATGTCCAGGATGCGGACGGCGTGACCACGACCTGCCGCGATCGGCTGTCGGGCAACGATTTCACCGTGCGGTCGAAGTTCCTCGTCGGCGCCGACGGCGGCAACTCGCTGGTGGCCGAGCATCTGGGCCTGCCGCTCGAGGGCAAGATGGGCGTCGGCGGCTCGATGAACATCCTGTTCAGGGCCGATCTCTCGAAATATGTCGCCCACCGGCCGAGCGTCCTCTATTGGGTCATGCAGCCCGGCGCCGACGTCGGCGGCATCGGCATGGGTCTCGTTCGCATGGTGCGGCCGTGGGACGAATGGCTGATCGTCTGGGGTTACGACATCAACCAGCCGCCGCCGGACGTGACGCCGGAACTGGCCACCAGCGTCGCGCGTCAACTGGTCGGAGATCCCGCGCTCGAAATCGAGCTCCTGGGCGCCAACACCTGGACCGTGAACAACTGCTTCGCCACGCACATGCAGAAGGGGCGGGTGTTTATCATGGGCGATGCCGCGCACCGGCATCCGCCCTCGAACGGGCTCGGCTCGAACACATCGATCCAGGACGGGTTCAACCTCGCCTGGAAGCTTGCCAAGGTCATCAAGGGGCAGGCGGGGGTCGGGCTTCTGGACAGCTTCTCGGCCGAGCGCGCACCGATCGCGCGCCAGATCGTGACACGGGCGAACCAGTCCATCGCCGAATTCGGACCGATCTTCGAGGCGCTCGGCATGGACGGCGGCGTGGATCACGACAAGATCCAGAGGAACATGGAGGCTCGCGCCGATGCGACGCCCGTCGCCGAAGCGCAGCGCGAGGCGCTCCGCAAGGCCATCGCCTTCAAGAAGTACGAGTTCGACGCCCATGGCGTCGAGATGAACCAGCGCTATGCGTCGGGCGCGGTGGTGACCGACGGCCAGCGCGAGCCGGCCTTCGAGAAGGATCGCGAGCTGCACTATGCGCCGACAACCTGGCCGGGCGCGCGCTTGCCGCATGTCTGGGTCTTCGAGCGCTCGGGCAGGAAGGTCTCGACGCTCGATCTTTGCGGGCATGGCGAGTTCACGCTGTTGACCGGCATTGGCGGAGAGGCGTGGGTCGCCGCGGCGGAGACGGTGGGCGCGGAGCTCGGTCTGCCGATCCGCAGCCATGTGATCGGCCCGCGCCGCGCGATCGAGGATCATACCGGCGACTGGGCCGGCGCACGGGAGATCCGCGACACCGGCTGCCTGATCGTCCGTCCCGACCACCACGTCGCCTGGCGCTCCGAAACGCTGGCGGCCGAGCCGGCGGCCGAACTGCGCCGGATCTTCAAATCCGTTCTGGCGCGCTGAGGAGGATCGCATGATCGACGAACACGAATCCGGCTATTTCACCGAAGCGAACTCGGCCGAGGTCGTGGTGGCGCGGAACAGGAACGCCAAGGACGAGCGGCTCAAAGAGGTGATGGAGGTCATCACCCGCAAGCTGCACGAGGCGGTGAAAGAGATCGAGCCGACACAGGAGGAATGGTTCGGCGCGATCATGTTCCTGACGCGGACAGGCCAGATCTGCAACGAGTGGCGGCAGGAATACATCCTGTTGTCGGATGTTCTCGGTATCTCGATGCTGGTCGATGCGATCAACAACCGCAAGCCGTCGGGCGCCTCGGAATCGACGGTGCTGGGACCCTTCCACGTCGCCGACGCCCCCGAACTGCCGATGGGCTCCAACATCTGCCTCGACCAGAAGGGCGAGCCCATGTTCGTGCATGGCCGCATCCTCGATACCGAGGGCAAGCCGATCGCAGGCGCCAAGATCGACGTCTGGCAGGCCAATGACGAGGGCTTCTACGACGTGCAGCAGAAGGGCATCCAGCCCGACTTCAACTTGCGCGGCGTCTTTCGCACCGGCACGGACGGGCGCTACTGGTTTCGCGGCGTGAAGCCCAAATACTACCCGATCCCGGATGATGGCCCGGTCGGCAAGCTGCTGGGCGCGCTGGGGCGTCACCCCAATCGTCCGGCGCATCTCCACTACATCGTCGAGGCCGAGGGCTTCGAAGCGCTGACCACGCACATCTTCGACCCGGACGACCCGTACATCGATTCAGATGCCGTCTTCGGCGTGAAGAAGAGCCTGCTCGCCGAATTCCGCAAGGTCGAGAACGCCGAAGCTGCCGCCAGGGTCGAGGTTGCGGCCCCGTTCTACGACGTGGAGTTCGATTTCGTGCTGTCGCACAAAGGAGGAAACTGATGGCCGCACTTGAGAAGATGTTCGATGTCAGAGGCAAGTCGGTGATCGTCACCGGCGGCGCCGGCGGCATCGGGCAGGCCTATGCCGAGATCATGGCCGAGCACGGGGCGAAGGTCTGCATCTTCGACCTGAACCCTGCCGGGCTTGACACGACCGTGGCCGCGATCAGGGCGGTGGGTGGCGATGTCTGGGGCCAGGTTGTCGACGTCGGTGACCGTGCGGCCATGGCCGCAGCCTTCGACAAGGTCGCCGGGAAGGCGGGCTCGATCGATGTCGTGTTCGCCAATGCCGGGATCGATGCCGGGCCGGGCTTCAACACCCCGACGGGCGAAAGGAACCCCGAGGGCGCCATCGAGAACCTGCCCGACGAGCACTGGGACAAGGTGATCGAGATCAACCTGACCTCGGTCTACACCACGATCAAACATGCCGTCCGGCACATGAAGCCGAATGGCGGCGGCCAGATCATCGTCACGTCGTCCATTGCATCGCTGATCAACGAGAGCATCGTGGGCACGCCCTACATGCCCGCCAAGGCCGCGGTGAACCATCTCGTTCGCCACATGGCGATGGAGCTTGGCGCCTACAACATCCGCATCAATGCCATCCTGCCCGGACCGTTCATCACCAACATCGCCGGCGGTCGGCTGCGCAATCCGGCGGACCGCGAGGCCTTCGAGGCCCAGTCGCTGCTCGGTCGGATCGGCGACCCGGAAGAGATCAAGGGCCTGGCGCTTTATCTGGCGTCGCCTGCCGCTTCCTACGTGACGGGCTCTCTGATCGTCATCGATGGCGGCTCGCTGCTGCGGATGACCTGAACACGCTTTGAACTGAGACCGGTCCCGTGGGCCGGAGAAACTTAACCCAGGGAGGAACCGACGATGAGCTACTACAACAGACTGGTGAAATCGGGCTTGCGGCCCAGCCGTCGAAGCGTGCTGAAGGGGATTGGAGCCGGCGTTGCCGCCAGCACGCTTGGCATGCCGGCCTATGTGCGCGCCGCGACCGCCGGGAAGATCAAGCTGGGTTACCTCAGCCCGACGACCGGACCGCTCGCCCTTTTTGGTGAAACGGATGGCTACACCTTGCAGAAGATCCGCGCCCTGCTCGGCGGCCAGCTGCAATGCGCCGACGGCAATACTTACGAAATCGAGATCCTCGACCGCGACAGCCAGTCCAATCCGAACAAGGCATCGGAAATCGCCGGCAATCTGATCCTGAACGACGAGGTTCATCTGCTCGTGCCGGCCTCGACCACCGACACGATCCTGCCCGCGGCCGAGCAGGCCGAACTTTATGAAACGCCCTGCATTTCCTCGGGCGCTCCCTGGCAAGCGGTGATCATGCCGCGCGGCGGCGGCAAGCAGACCTTCGACTGGACCTATCATTTCTTCTGGGGCCTCGACGAGGCGTTGAACACCTTCGTCGGGCTCTGGAACCATTTGGAGACCAACAAGAAGGTCGGGATGCTGTTCCCGCAGAACATCGACGGCGAGACCTGGGGCAACGACGAATATGGCTTGCCAGCGCCGACCCGCAAGGCCGGCTACGAGGTCGTGGTGCCCGGCTATTTCCAGCCCCGCACCAATGATTTTTCCGCACAGATCGCCGAGTTCAAGAAGCAGGGCTGCGAGATCATCGGCGGCATCACCTATCCCGACGATCTGAAGACCTTCGTCACCCAGTGCAACCAGCAGGGCTTCAAGCCGAAGGCGGTCACGGTGGCGGCGGCGCTGCTGTTTCCAGGCGGCGTCGAGGCGATGGGTCCTCTGGGCAACGGCATGTCCTCGGAGGTCTGGTGGACGCCGGCCTTCCCGTTCAAGTCGTCGCTGACCGGGCAGGTCAGCAGCGACATCGCCAGCCAATGGGAAGTCGATTCGAAGCGCCAGTGGACGCAGCCGTTGGGCTATTCGCATGCCTTGCTCGAGGTTGCGCTCGACATCCTGAAGCGCTCTTCCAATCCGCTTGACCGTACGGCCAACCGTGACGCTCTGGTCGCTACCGATCTGCAGACCCTGGTCGGTCATATCAAGTTCGACGGCTCGCCCCACAAGAACATCTGCAAGACGCCGATCTTCGGCGGCCAGTGGGTGAAGGGCGAGAAATGGCCCTATGACCTGAAGATCGTCGACAACACGGTCAATCAGCTTTTCGCACCCCAGCAGGCTATTCAGCCGATCGCCTGGTGACATGAGCGGGGACGCGGGCAGAGCTATGGATAGAGAAATCCTGCTGAAAGCGCACGGCGTGTCGAAGTCTTTCGGTGCTGTCCGCGTCCTGCATGAGGTGAGTTTCGACGTACATCGGGGCGAGGTGCTGGGCATCCTCGGCCCGAACGGGGCGGGCAAGACGACGCTGTTCAACATGATCAGCGGCGATTTGAAGGCGTCCGGCGGCGAGATCCAGCTCGGCGACACGGCGCTCCGTGGCGAGCCGCCCTTCCGGCGCTGCCAGATGGGGATCGGGCGGACCTATCAGATCCCGCGTCCCTATTCCGGCATGACCACCTTCGAAAACCTGCTGGTCGCCGCTGCTTTCGGCGGCGGCCGGTCCGAGAAGCAAAGCTATGCTTTCTGCGCCCAGGTCCTGCGCGATTGCGAGCTCTCCGACAAAGCCAATGTCTCGGCCGGCGCTCTGACGCTGCTCGACCGCAAACGGCTGGAGCTGGCGCGCGCGCTGGCGTCGGATCCGAAGCTGCTGCTGCTGGACGAGATCGCGGGCGGGCTGACCGACGATGAATCGAAGGCGCTGGTGGCGCTGGTGCGCCGCATCCGCGACCGCGGCATCACCATCGTGTGGATCGAGCATGTGCTGCACGCACTGCTGGCGGTGGCCGACCGGCTGCTGGTGCTGAACTTCGGCGAGAAGATCGCCGAAGGCGTGCCCGCCGAAGTGATCGCGCTGCCCGAGGTCCAGCGCGTCTACATGGGGATCGAGGTATGACGGCTGTTCTTTCCACCCACGGGCTCTTGGCCCGCTATGGCGACTTCCAGGCGCTCTACGGCGTCGACATCGAGCTGCACCAGGGTGAGGCCGTGGCTCTGATCGGCGCCAACGGGGCTGGAAAATCCACCCTCCTGCGTTCGATCATGGGCCTGCTCCCGGTTGGGCGCGAGATGGTGCTGCTGCACGGCGAGCCGGTCGGCGGCACCGCCACCGACCGCATGGTGCAGAAGGGCGTCGCTATCGTGCCGGAGGGCCGCCGCCTCTTCACCGGCATGTCGGTCGAGGACAATCTTCGCGTCGCCATCGACCAGGCCGCGCGCATGGGCGCCAAGGGCGGATGGACGCTGCCGCGGTTGCATCAGCTGTTCCCGATCCTCAAGGAGAAGGCCCGCACGCAGGTGCAGAGCCTCTCGGGCGGGCAGCAGCAGATGGTGGCCATCGGCCGCGCGCTGCTCTGCCAGCCGCGCGTGCTGCTCTGCGCCGAGATCCGCCTCGGTCTTGCGCCCAAGGTGATCCGCGAGATCTATGCCGCCTTGCCCGAAATCCGCGCCACTGGAACGGCGATGATCGTGGTCGAGCAGGATGTCGGTCTCGCCCGAACCGCCTCGGACCGCCTCTACTGCATGCTGGAGGGGCGCGTGACCCTGACCGGCAAGTCCGCCGAGATCACGCGCGAGCAGATCGGCAAAGCCTATTTTGGAGCGGGCCATGGAGTGGTTTGACGCCTTGGTGCAGGGGATCCTGCTGGGCGGCATGTATGCCCAGTATGCGCTCGGCATGGCGCTGATGTTCGGCGTCATGCGGATCGTCAACATCAGCCACGGCGATCTGGTGATCCTTTTGTCGCTGATCGGCATTTCGATCGCCACGGCCTGGGGTCTGGGACCGCTGCCTGTGCTGATCGTGCTGGTGCCGCTCGCGGTGCTGATGGGCTGGGTGCTGCAGAAGGCCGTGCTGAACCGCGTGGTGGGCAGCGATCCGCTGCCCTCGCTGATCGCGACCTTCGGACTGTCGATCGCGCTGCAGAACCTGATGCTCCAGATATGGTCCGCGAACAGCCGGTCGTTGCCGGGCCACGGGATCGAGAGCCAGTCCATCGAGATCGGCGGTATCTATATCGGCCTCCTGCCGCTGATCGTGCTGGCGGTCGCCACGGGACTGACATGGGGCCTCGACCTGACGCTGAAGCGCACGCGCTTCGGCCGGGCGCTCCGCGCCGCGTCGGCCGATGTCGAGGCGGCGGCGATGACCGGCATCAACCCGCGCGCCGTCTATGCGATGGCGACAGCGGCGGCGGTCGGCATCCTCGGCTTTGCGGCCGTCTTCCAGGCGCTGCGGTCGACCGTTGCGCCGGCCGATGGACCTGCCCAGCTTATCTACGCGTTCGAAGCGGTGATCATCGGCGGCATGGGTACGGTATGGGGCGCCTTCGCCGGCTCGATGGTCCTCGGCATCTCTCAGGCCATCGGCTTCCGCATCGATCCGGGCTTCGGCGTGCTTGCCGGACATATCGTCTTCCTGGTCGTGCTGGCGACCCGCCCGCAGGGTCTGTTCGGAAAGGCATTGTCATGAGTGCGATCCCCTATGTGGCAACAACCGAGGTGCCCGAGGTCCTGGTCCAGCGCCAGACCCGGTCCGGTCGCATCGCGATGACGCTGGCGGTGCTGGCGATGATCGGTGTTGCTGCCATGCCGTGGTGGGCCTCGACCGGCACCATCCGGTCGATTCTGGTGCTGTGCTCCTACATCGCCGTCGCGCAGATGTGGAACCTGCTCGCCGGCTATGCCGGCCTCGTCTCGGTGGGCCAGCACGCTTTCATGGGTGCGGCCGGCTATGCGCTTTTCGTGCTGGCGCAGACTTACGGCATCAATCCGTTTGTGGCGGTCTTCCTTTCGCTTCTGGTGCCGGCCGCGCTGGCCGTGCCGATCTACCTGCTGCTGCACCGCCTGGATGGCCCCTATTTTTCGATCGGCACATGGGTTGTGGCCGAGGTTTTTCGGCTGACCGCCTCGAACCTGCCGCTCGTCAATTCCGGCGCGGGCATGTCGCTTCGCGTGATGAAGGACTATTCGGCCTTCGAGCGGAATGTCGCCATGTCGCTGCTCTGCGCGGGGATGCTGCTCGTCACGCTGGGCGGCAGCTACTGGCTGCTTCGCTCGCGCTTCGGCCTTGCGCTGATCGCCATGCGCGACAATCCGGGCGCGGCCGCGAGCCAGGGCGTGAATGTCGTCAAGCTGCGCTTCCTGATCTACGTCGCGTCGGCGGTCGGCTGCGGTCTTGCTGGGGCGATCTATTTCATGGCGCAGCTCCGCATCACCCCGGGTTCGGCCTTTGATCCGATGTGGGCGAACGTCGCGATCTTCATCGTCATGGTCGGTGGAATCGGCTCCATCGAGGGCGTTCTGATCGGATCCCTGATTTTCTTCATCGCGGACCGCTGGTTCGGCGAATACGGCGCGACCTATTTCGTTGTCCTCGGCCTGATGACGCTTCTGGTCGCGCTCTACGCCCGGACGGGCATCTGGGGCCTGATCACGAAACGGTGGGATGCACCATGGTTCCCGATCCGACGCAAGCTTGTTGACCCGAACCGCTGACGAGGAGGATTCATGAAAGCCGCCATCTTCGATAGGGTCGGCGTCCCGCTGCGGATCGGCACGGTGCCGGACCCGACGCCGGCACCGGACGAGGTCGTCTTGCGTGTCGCCGCCTGCGGCATCTGCGGCAGCGATCTGCATATCACCGAGGATCCCGTGCCTTTCGGCATCGAGGCAGGCTTCGTGCTCGGCCATGAATTCTCTGGGGACATCGTCGCGGTCGGATCGGAGGCAACAGGCCTTCGGATCGGTGACCGTGTCGCCGTCGCGCCGATGCGCGGTTGTGGACACTGCGAGGCCTGTGAGCGAGGCGATCCGGCGCGCTGTCGCGAGATGGAGCTGATCGGCGGCGGCTATGCGCAATACGCGACTGTGGCCGCACGCCAGTGTCATATCCTGCCCGGCGATGTGGCGCTCGAGGATGGCGCGCTGGCCGAGCCGCTCTCGGTTGCGCTGCATTGCATCGTCCGCTCGGGCATGAAGCCGGGGGATCGGGTTGCCATCCTGGGCGCTGGGCCGATCGGGCTGCTCGTCGCCTTCTGGGCGCGGCGGATGGGCGCGTCGCGTGTCGTCGTCGCCGACATTCACGGCCATCAGCGCGAGCGTGCGCTTGCTCTCGGCGCGACCGGCTTCGCGCTTTCCGGCGAAAAGCTGGCGGAGAATCTCGCCGACCTCTGCGGCGGGGCGCCCGATATCGTCTTCGAATGCGTTGGCAAGCGCGGCCTCATCGGCGCGGCGGTCGAAGCGGTACGGCTGCAGGGCACGGTGGTCGGGGTCGGCCTCTGCCTTGGCGGAGACCAGTGGGACCCGTTCATTGCGCTGACCAAGGAGGTGAACCTGCTGTTCTCGGTCTTCTTCCATAAGCGAAACGAATTCGGCGTCGCCCTCGATGCGCTGCGCGGCGGACCTTTCGCACCGCAGGCGCTGATCACCGATCGGATCGATCTCTCACCGGTTCCGCAGATATTCGAGAGCCTTCGCCGCCGCACAACGCAATGCAAAGTGCTGATCCAGCCGGACCTTGTTTGAGGAGGAATAAAATGGCCGTTCAATTCGAAACGCTCAAATACGATGTCGCTGGCACCAAAACGGTGGTGAAGGCCATTGGTGAGGGAAAGCCCGTGCTGTTCCTGCACGGCGCCTCGACGCTTGAAGGTTTCGACTTCGCCGAAGGCCTCGCCGACCGTTTCCGCGTGCTTTGCGCGAGCCATCCGGGCTTCGGCTTTTCGGGCGCTGCGCCGCATGTGACCGGGATGTCCGACATGGTTCTGCACTACCTGAACCTGCTCGATGTTCTGAACCTGCCGGAGAAGCCTCATCTCATCGGCTTTTCCATGGGCGGCTGGATGGCGACGGAGCTCGCCGGCCTTGCGCGCGAGCGTTTCGAC
Organism: Mesorhizobium sp. M0140; assembly: GCF_040322475.1. Classification (NCBI taxonomy): domain Bacteria; kingdom Pseudomonadati; phylum Pseudomonadota; class Alphaproteobacteria; order Hyphomicrobiales; family Phyllobacteriaceae; genus Mesorhizobium; species Mesorhizobium sp. M0140. Next base: position 19,419 of record NZ_JAMYTM010000001.1, read on the forward strand.
AAGGTGGTGCTGATCGCGCCGGCAGGGCTCAACGACCCCGCGCATCCGGCCACCGATCTGGGCGCGGTCGCGCCGCAGGAGCTGCCGGCCTATCTGGCGCATGACGTCTCGGTGGCGCTGCGCTATTTCCCGGACGGCTCGGATCCCGCCTTTGCGGAGGCCTTCGGCGCCGATCGCGCCCGCGAAGGAGAGACGCTCGGCCGGTTGCTGGCGCCGTTCGGCATGGGCCATCCGAACCTGCGGCGCTTCCTGGCGCGCATCGCCAATCCGACGCTGGTCGTCTGGGGCACCAGGGACCGTCTGCTGCCAGCTGGCCAGGCGCCGCTCTTCGTCGAAGCCCTGCCCGACGCACGCCTGATCCTGGTCGAGGATGCCGGCCATTTCGTCATGCAGGAGAAACCCGAAACACTCAGGAAGATCGGCGATTTCCTCGCCGGCTGACCGCATTTGAAAAGGAGGAGAAGACAATGAACAAACCCATCAAGCACGGCTCGTGGGGGACGACCACCGACTATCGCGACTTGCTCAGCAAGATCGCGGAGATCGGGCCGGCCCTGGAAGCCAACGCCACCACCGATGAGGAGAATGGCGAACTGACTGCGGCCACGTTCGAGCTGCTGAAGCCGCTGCGCATGTCGCATATCTTCGCCGCGGAGAGCCTCGGCGGTGCGCAGCTGCGACCCACCCAGGGTCTCGAACTGCTGGCGGCGATCACCTGGCACTCCGGGGCGGCCGGCTGGGTTTCAATGGTGCATTGCTGCATCGGTGCGATGTCGGCGGCCTTTCTGCCGGATAGCGCGGTCGAGCGGCTGTTCGCACCGGGCACCGACAACCGTTTCTCGGGGCAGGGCGCGCCGCTCGGCATGCTGAAGAAGGTCGACGGTGGTTACCGGCTGAACGGCAAGTGGAGCTATGGCAGCGGCTTCAGCCACGCCACCTATAGCCACAGTGCCGCCTTCGTCGACGACGGCACCGGCAAGCCCGCCAAGGACGACAAGGGCAATTTGATTATCATGTGCGCCCATGCCCCGATCTCCCAGCACAAGCAGCTCGGCAATTGGGACGTTCTGGGCCTCGGCGGTACCGGCAGCATCGACTATGCGGCCGAGGATGTCTTCATCGCCGACGATCTCGTCTTCCCGATCCTGACCGCACCACCGCTGCGCCAGAAGGAGTTCTTCAGTCTCGGGGTCGTTGGCCTCGCCGCCATCGGTCATACCGGCTGGGCGCTCGGCACCGGGCGGCGGATGCTGGACGAGATCGCCAAGTTCGCCCGCTCGAAGTCAGGCCGGGCCGGACTGATCGGCGAAAGCGAGAAGTTCTGGCACGACTATGGCCGCGCCGAAGCCCGCTATCGCGCTGCCCGCGCCTTTGTCTTCGAAGTCTGGCGCGACATCGAGGCGACGGTCGAAGCCGGCAACAGCGTATCGACGCGGCAGATCAGCCTTGTCCATCTGGCCAAATCCGAGATTCACGAGGTTGGCGTGGATATCTGCAACTTCGCCTACCGCGCCGGCGGCGGCGCGTCGCTGCGCGCCGGCGTGATCCAGCGCACCTTCCGCGAGATGATGGTGGCGGCCAACCATTTCACGATCGCGCCGTCGATCGTCACCTCGGCCGGTCGCGACATCGGCGGCCTGTGGAGCGATCGCACCTGGCAGTTCTACGACCTGATCGAGAAGAAGTAGCCCGCAAGGGCCGGACGGCGGACGCCGTCCGGCCCTTATTCACGCTGCAGAAGAGAGACGTCGATGAGCTTCCCGCATCCGATGACCAACGCCTTCCGCGAAGCCTTTCGCCACCATCCGGCCGGTGTTGCCGTGATCACGGCCGATCCCGGCGACAGGCCGGTGGCGATGACCGTATCCTCGCTGATCTCGGTAAGTGCTGCGCCGCCGGTCGTCGCTTTCTCGCTCTCCATGAAATCGACTTCGTCCGAGCCCTTGCTACGGGCCGAGACCATGGTGATCCACCTGCTGCGCTTCACTGATATCGACCTGGCGCAGCTCTGCGCGTCGAGCGGCGCGGAACGTTTCCCGCCGGGAGGCGCCTGGGCGCGGCTGCCTACGGGCGAACCCCGCTATATCGGCGTTTCGACCTGGTTCCGCGCCCGTCGGCTCGGCATCCTGCCGATCGAGGGCGCGACGCTGGTCGCGGCCGAACTCCTTGACGGCGAGGTGCAGCCGGACGAGGTCCCCCCGGAGGCGCATTCGCTTGTTTATCTCGACCGTCGCTGGCATCGCCTGCACAAGGAACTGGACGGGGTGGCTGAGCTTCTTGAGTCGTCGCGTTTTCTTTGAACGGCGCCGAAGCGCGGGTTGTCCGGTCGTTGCGCACGGAACTTGCAAAGCCAGTCGAAGCGCGTTCGGCGTCAGTCGTACCGCGCTCCCTGGCTCGCCGCGCAGGGTTGAGGGTCATCCGGCCAGTTGGGCATTGGCCGGAACTTCGTCCCGCATCGGATGCGGTACGAGTGGATGGCAATTTTTGTCGCAGATGACGTCAGACTTTTCCGCAAAAATATCTCACATGTTGACGTTAACTTAACATGCTATTATGGTCTGTTACCGCGTCGGATGCGTCGCTTTTGTATCACCGTTGCTCGTTGATTGTCGTCATGTCTGTCATCCCTATCCTAACCTGCAGGTTAGCCTTGCAGCGCCCTTCACCAGTTGCTGAAAGCGGCGGCGCCCATGCCCAGTTTGCTCGGAATCGATAACGGTCTCACGGTCACCAAGGCAGTGATCTTCGATGCCGATGGCACGCAGTTGTCGGTGGCGCGTCGGCGCGTTCCGCAGTCGATGCCCCATGCGCGCTGGGTGGAGCGCGACATGGCAAGGCTATGGCAAGCCACCGCCGATGCCATCCGCGAAGCGATCGCATTGTGCGGCCGGCCCGCCAACGATATCAAGGCGGTGGCGGCGACCGCACACGGCGATGGTCTCTATTTGCTCGACAAGGATCGCCGGCCGCTAGGCCCCGGTATCCTGTCGCTTGACAGCCGCGCCGGCGAGATTGTCGAACAATGGTCGGCGGACGGGGTCTTCCAAAATGCGTTGGCGCGCACCGGACAGGCGCCGCACGTTTCGGCTCCGTCGGCGCTGCTGGCCTGGATCAGGAAGAACCAACCCGACCGCTATGGCCGCATCGGGCATATACTGGCCTGCAAGGACTGGCTGCGCTTTTGCCTGACCGGCACGATCGGCACCGACCGTACCGAGGCCAGCACCTCATTCACGGATTTCCGCACGCAGGATTGCGCGCTGGAAGCGATGCGCATCTTCGAACTGGACGATCTTTTCGACGCGCTGCCGCCGATGGCGCATTCGGCCGAGATCGCCGGCCACGTTACCGCCGAGGCCGCCGACATGACCGGCCTTGCCAAGGGGACACCGGTCGCGAGCGGCCTGCATGACGTAACTGGCTCCGCACTTGGCATGGGCGGCCATGAGGAGGGCGTGCTCGCCATTGTCGCCGGGACCTATTCCATCAACGAAGTAGTCTCTTCGCAACCGCGCGTCGATCCGCGTTGGCTCTGTCGCAACGCCATCGACGCCGGCCGCTGGAACAACATGGCGATATCGCCGGCCTCGACCGCGAACTACGATTGGTTTCTCGACACGTTCTGCCGCTCGGAACAGGAGAGGGCATCGGTCGGTGGTGGCTCGATCCACGAGTTTCTGGCAGGCGAGATCGACGCGGCGCTGAAAAAGCGGTCGACCATCCTGTTTCATCCCTATCTGTTCGGCTCCCCCTTTGGCGATGTCGCCAGCGCCAGCTTTGTCGGCCTTCACGGCTGGCACGATCGCGGCGATATGCTCAAGGCGGTTCTAGAGGGCATTGCCTTCAATCATCGCACCCATGTCGAAGCCCTGCGCGAGGGCTTTGCTATCAGCGAGATCCGCCTGACCGGGGGCGGTTCACGCAATCCGGCCTTTGTCCAGATGTTTGCCGATGTGCTGAATGCCCCGGTCACCGTCACCTCGACCGACGAGGCCGCGGCCTTTGGCGCGGCCCTTTGCGCGGGTGCCGCGGTGGGCATCTTCGCGACGCCGCAACAAGGCGCCAGGCAAGCCGGCATGACGGCACGCCAATACGAGCCGATGGCGGCCTCAAGTGCTGTGTTCAACGAGCGCTTTTCCCTCTATGGCCGCATAGCCGGTGCGCTCGAACCGCAGTGGCCGGAGATCGAGAAGCTGGCGCGGCAAGACACTGGGGGAACCGCATGATCAAGGCCGACGAACGACGCGAAGAGATCGCCGACTATGTGATCAAGCTCGGCCAGGTGCGCATCGACGATCTGGTCGAACATTTCGGCGTATCGCGCATGACCATCCACCGGCACATCGACCGGCTGGCGCAGCAGGGTGTGCTGCGCAAGCTGCACGGTGCGGTGACGGTTCAGCCTTCCGGCCTCTATGAAAGCGCCTTCCGCTACCGGGTGACGGTCAATCGGGCCGAGAAGGATGCGCTGGCGCGGGCGGCGCTCGATTTTGTCGAGGCCGGCCAAGTGGTGATGCTGGACGATTCCTCGACGGCAAACGCCGTCGCCACGCTGCTGCTCGACGTCAAGCCGCTGACCGTCATCACCAATTCAGTGGCGACGGCTTCCCTGCTGACCAATGTCGACGAACTCGACTTCATCTGTCTCGGCGGTCAGTACCACGGCACCTACAACGCCTATATCGGCATCGTCTGCGAGAACGCCGTGGCGCAGCTGCGCGCCAATGTGCTGATCTGTTCGGCTTCGGCCATCACTGGAACCACCGCCTTCATCCAGGACCCCAATGTCGTGCGGGTCAAGCAGGCGATGATGGCCGCATCGGTCAAGCGCATCCTTTTGATTGACCATGCCAAGTTCGACAGGATCGCACTGCACGTCTTCGACGATCTGACCAGCTTCGACGTCGTGCTGGCGACCGAAGGCCTGGGCGATGCGCGGGCGCGGGCCCTCGAACGGGCCGGCGTGAAGCTGCGCATCGTCAAGACGAAAGCGCCATGAGCTCAAGCGAAGCAACATTTACGGAAAATCCCGCCGGGCGATTGGCCGCCATGGCCGGGACCGGCGAGGTCGACGTCGTCATCCTTGGCGCCGGCATCAACGGGGCGGGCTTGTTTCGCGACCTGTGCGCGCAGGGCGTCAGCTGCCTGATCGTCGACAAGGCAGATTTCGGCTCCGGCACCAGTGCCGCGCCATCGCGGCTCATTCACGGTGGCCTGAAATATCTAGAAACTGGCGAATTCGGGCTGGTGGCGCAATCGACGCTCGAGCGCAATTTGCTTTTGAAAAACGCGCCGCACTATGTCAGCCCGCTGCCGACCGTCATCCCGATCTTTTCCTGGAGCAAGGGCATGCTGGCGGCGCTGCGGACGCTGTTCGGCTCGACCAGCGCGCCGCGCAGCCGCGGCGCCATCCTGATCAAGATCGGCCTGATGATCTATGATTTCTACGGCTCGCGAAACCAGGTCATGCCGCGCCACCGCATGGTCGGGCGGCGCCAGGCGCTCAGCAAGATGCCGGCGCTCAACCCCTCGATCGTCGCCACCGGCACCTATTACGACGCCAAGATAAGCCATCCCGAAAGGCTGGTGCTCGAACTGATCCTCGATGGGCTGCAGGCAAATACGGCCTCGGCCAGCGCGAACTACACGGCGCTGGCGAAGTCCGCCGATGGCGTGCTGACCTTCCAGCCGAAAAACGGCGCGGCCTTTTCGGTGCGGCCGAAGCTGGTGGTCAATGCCGCCGGTCCATGGATCGACGATGTCAACGATTTGCTAGGCGCGCCGTCGAAGATGATCGGCGGTACCAAGGGCTCGCACATCCTGCTGAAGCATGACGAGCTGGTCAAAAGCCTTGCCGGGCGCATGCTCTATTTCGAGGCCGATGACGGCCGCATCTGCCTTGTCTACGACTATCTCGGCCTGGCGCTGGTCGGCTCTACCGACATCAAGGCCGACAATCCCGACGCGGTACGCTGCGAGCCTGACGAAGTGGAGTACCTGCTCGACAGCGTACGCACGCTGCTGCCGGGGATGGCGTTCGAACGCGACCAGATCGTCTATGCCTATAGCGGCATCCGGCCGCTGCCGGCCTCGGATGCATCGGTGCCCGGCTTAATCAGCCGTGACCACTCGGCGCCAGTCGCCGAGCCGGATGGGAACAGACCTTTCGCGGTCATCTCGCTGATCGGCGGCAAGTGGACGACCTTTCGCGGCTTCGCCGAGGAAGTCGCCGACACCGTGCTCGGCCGCCTGCAGCGCAGCCGCAAGGTGACGACGCAGGCCATGCCGATCGGCGGCGGCAGGGATTTCCCGGCCGATGCCGCAGCGCGAGCAAGTTGGCTGGCTCTGGCTCACTCGGAAACGGGCGCTGGAGGACGGCGTCTCGAGGCGCTGCTGTCGCGATATGGCACCAGAGCCACGCAGATCGCCACGCATGGGTCGGGTGATGAGGGTCGGCTGCCGGATTCAGAAAGCTACAGCAAATCGGAAATCGACTACATCGTCCGCACCGAGTTCGTCGAACATCTGGCCGATATCGTCATGCGCCGCAGCACCCTGGCGATATCAGGGTCACTGACGGGCCGGGATCTGCAGGAGATTGCGACGATTGCCGGACGGGCGCTGGGCTGGAGCGCCGGGCGCCTCGCAGAGGAAGTCGAGGCCGCCGCCCTGGAACTCGAGGACCGGAACCTGATGCGGCTGGGCTGATCATTCCGTCGCCGATGCTCTTTCCCAAGGCAATCCGGTCGGTTTGCCTAAGGATGCGCCGCATCCCCAATCGCTCAACTCACAGGCGGGTTGGGATTTTGCGATATTAGATATTATTATTGAGAAACAGTTAGTTAGCAAAAAATTGGATAGCCGATGGCTGTGCAATTCTACTGGCTCAGACACGAAATAACACAGATTGACGTTAAATTAACATAGCCGTATGATCAAGTGACATGCTCACCTCCTAATAGGTCGATGTTGCCCGCCGAAATGCCGGCAGACCGGCGTTTCGGGAAGGGCGAGACCTGTGAATTCCCCGTATGTGCATGCGCCAAATCCGGCGAGGGATTGACAGCGATGCAGGGATGTGAAAATTTTTGCACACAAAGATAATAATATCATCTCAGGGAGGAGATGTCTTGAAATCCGGCGGAGCCGCTAACCGCGATCATGAGTCCAGCCTCGCCACCCGCGCGGCCTGGCTTCACTATGCCGGGGGGCTGACGCAGGCCCAGGTGGCCAAGCGGCTCGGCCTGACCAGCCTCAAGGCGCATCGGCTCATCACCCGGGCCACCCAGGATGGCCTTGTCAGGGTAATCATCGACGGCGATGTCGGCGAATGCATCGACCTCGAGCAGCAGCTGATCGATGCTTACGGGCTGGATTACTGCGAGGTCGTTCCTGATCTCGATCAGGACGAGCTGCCGCTGAAGGCCCTTGGCATCGCCGGCGCTCAGTTTCTGAAGCGGGAGATCGATCGCGGCGAGGACATGCTGATCGGCGTCGGCCATGGCCGTACCCTTGCCGCAAGCGTCGAGTATCTGACGCGCACCGCCGCTGCCCATATCCGTTTCGTCTCGCTGCTTGGCGGCGTGACGCGCAAATTCGCGGCCAACCCGCACGATGTCATGCATCGGCTGGCCGAGCGGACCGGCGCGCAGGCCTATGTGATGCCGGTGCCTTTCGTCGCCAACACCGCCGAGGACCGTGAAGTGCTGCTTGGCCAGCGCGGCATCAGCGATGTCTTCGACCTCGCAAGCCGGTCCGACCTGATGTTCGTCGGCATAGGCACCGCCGAACGGGAAGCCTCGCTGGTCGCTACCGCCATGATCGAACATTCCGAAATCGATGAGGTCAAACGGGATGGCGGCGTCGGCGAGCTGCTCGCCCACTTCTTCGACGACAAGGGACGCCCGGTGGAAACGGCGCTGTCGGACAGAATCCTGGCGCTTCCGCGGGACCAGTTGAAGGGCCGTCGGATCGTCGCAGTCGCCGGCGGCAAGGTGAAAATACGCGCCATCAAGGCGGTGCTCGAAAGCCGCTATCTGAGCGGGCTGATCACTGACGAGTCCACCGCCCGTGCCCTTGTCGAACAGAACAAACCCAATGGTGCGAAGCGCCATGTGAACGGAGGATCGTCAAATGCGTGACAAGCGCGGATCAGCCTTGCCGGCGGTTGCGTCATGAGCGCGAAGGCCGCCCCCGCACCAACCAGGCCGGCTTCGCCCGGCTTGCGTCGGGTACTTGCCGGCGCTGCGGTTGTCGTCCTGCTCGGCGCCATGGCGCTCGACACCAACGTGGTCAGGATCGGCTCTGCCGGCGATGTCCGCAGCGCCGTCTTTTCCGCCGCCGACTACGGCAAGTCGGAGTTTCCCAAGGTGCAGGCCGATGTCGAAGCGCGTGCCGCCGACGCGGCAACGGTGGCGACGGCGATCACCAAGGACAGGGCAACGGCGGAAAAGGAATACGGCGTGCCGGCGGGCGTTGGGCCGGTCATCTCGGTGAAGTTCACCGGCGTCGTCGGCGAAGGAAAATCGGGCATCTACAAAGTCGCCGTCGAAGGTGTGCCGGACACGCTGATGATCCGCGTGCAGACGGGACCGGCGATCAACGGCACCGAGCTTCGCGACGCCACCGGCAAGATCACATTCGGCCAGTTCACCAACCAGATCGAATACCAGGACGCCGGTTCGGCGCTGAACAACGAGATGAAGAAGGAAATCCTGGCCAAGGTCGATACGAGCACCTTGACCGGCAAGACCATATCGGTGGTCGGCGCATTCAAGCTGGTCAACCCGAAGAGCTGGCTGGTCACTCCGGTGAGGCTGGAGGTCAAATGAGCGCGGCTGCCGACACCGGACCCGCGAATGGCGACGCCGTGCTTTCGGCGCGCAACATCGTCATGTCGTATGGCGGCGTCCATGCACTCAAGGGCGTCAATTTCGACATCCATCGCGGCAAGGTCACCACGCTGTTCGGAGAAAATGGCGCCGGCAAGTCGACGCTGATGAAGATCCTCTCCGGCGTGGTCACGCCGACATCCGGCGACATCGTGCTCGACGGCAATCTCGTCAGTTTTTCCTCATCCTCGGACGCACGCGATCGCGGCATCTCGATCATTCACCAGGAACTGAGCCTGGCGCCCAATCTCAGCGTTCGCGACAACATCTTCATGGGCCGCGAACTGCGCACCAGGACCGGCCTCGACTTCGCCGAAGAATCGCGCCAGGCGCGCGCGCTGATGGCTGATCTCGAAGAGGACATCGACCCGATGACCCTGGTCGAGGATCTGCGCCTGGGCCAACAGCAGATCGTCGAGATCGCGCGGGCGCTGTCGGTCGATTCGCGCATCCTGATCATGGACGAGCCGACCTCGGCGCTCAGCGCCACAGAGGTGGAGGTGCTGTTCAAGGTGATCCGCGATTTGACCAGCCGCGGCGTTTCCATCGTCTACATCTCACATCACCTCGAAGAGGCGCTGCAGATCACCGACTACGCCGTTGTCCTGCGCGACGGGGCGATAACGGCGACGGCTGAAGCCAGAAACATCGACCTCGAGTGGATCGTCCGCAACATGGTCGGCGAGAACTTCGATCTCGGCTCGCCGCCGACCGGCCATGCGTTCGGTGAGGTCGCCCTGTCGATCGAGGATGTCAGCGTCGTCGACACTTCGGGCTCGGGCTATTCCGTCGTCGACCACCTGTCGCTGGATGTCCGGGCAGGCGAGATCGTCTGCATCTATGGGCTGATGGGCGCCGGGCGCACGGAATTGCTGGAAGCCGTCGCCGGACGGGTGCCGATGGCGGGCGGCCGCGCGCTTCTGGAAGGCGAGGACGTTTCGGGACTGAGCATTGCCCAGCGCATCTCCAGAGGTCTTGTGCTGGTCCCCGAGGACCGCCAGCGCGACGGGCTGGTGCAGACGATGACCGTCGGCCGCAATCTCTCGCTGGCCAGCATCGAGGCGTTCGCCAAGGGGCTGTTTCTGTCCCGTTCCAAGGAGGGTGGGCTGGTCGAGGATTCGATCCGCAAGGTGACCATAAAGACCGCAGGCGGCAATGCCATGATCGGATCGCTGTCGGGCGGCAATCAGCAGAAGGTCGTCATCGGCAAGATGCTGACGACCAACCCAAAAGTCATCCTTCTCGACGAACCGAGCCGTGGCATCGATGTCGGCGCCAAGGCCGAGGTCTTCCGCTTGCTGAGCGAACGCGCCGCGCAAGGGCTTGCGGTCGTCTTCTCGACCTCTGAGGTCAACGAATGCCTCAGCATTGCCCACCGCATCGTCGTCATGCGGCGTGGCAGGATTTCAGCTGAATTCGGCGCCAACGCCACCAAAGAGCAGATCATGGCCGCCTCTGGCGAAGCCGTGGTCGCCTGATCACCAGAATTTCGGAGCCCAGACCAATGACCGACGTCAGCCAGGCCAGAAAACAGTCCAGTCCAAGCGCGGGCGGCGAAGGCTTCGATCTCGCCAAGCTGCTGCTCGAGGGTCGCGCTTTCTTTGCCCTGATCGTCATCATCGTCGTGTTCTCGATCCTGTCGCCCTACTATCTCTCGGTGGCGAATTTCCTGACCATGGCCTCGCATGTCGCCATCTTCGGAATCCTCGCGATCGGCATGCTGCTCGTCATCCTCAATGGCGGTATCGACCTGTCGGTGGGGTCGACGCTGGGCTTGGCCGGTGTCGTTGCCGGGTTCCTGATGCAAGGCGTGACGCTGACCTGGCTGGGTGTCGTTCTCTATCCGCCGGTCTGGGTGGTCGCGGTGTTGGCCTGCATGCTCGGCGCCGTCGTCGGACTGATCAACGGCGTGCTCATCGCGCGCTTCAAGGTTCCGGCTTTCGTCGCCACGCTCGGCGTCATGTACATGGCACGCGGCCTGGCGCTGCTGATGACCAGCGGCCTGACCTATAACAATCTCGGCGGCAAGCCCGAGCTCGGAAACACCGGCTTCGATGCGCTTGGCTTCAACCGCCTGTTCGGCGTGCCGACGGGCGTCGTGGTTCTCGTGGTCATCGCGCTCATTGGCAGCATCGTCTTGAACCGCACCGCTTTCGGGCGCTGGCTCTACGCCTCGGGCGGCAACGAGCGCGCGGCCGAACTCTCCGGCGTTCCGGTCAAGACGGTGCAGATTTCCGTCTATGTGCTGTCGGGCATCTGTGCCGCCATCGCCGGCCTGATCCTGTCCTCGCAGTTGACGTCGGCTGGACCGACCGCCGGCACCACCTACGAACTGACGGCCATCGCGGCCGTCGTCATCGGCGGCGCGGCACTGACCGGCGGGCGCGGCAACATCCGCGGAACCCTGCTTGGGGCCTTCGTCATCGGCTTCCTGTCCGACGGTCTGGTGATCATCGGCATCTCATCCTACTGGCAGACAGTGTTCACGGGCGCGGTCATCGTGCTCGCCGTGCTCCTCAATGCCGTTCAGTATCGCCGCCGTAGCAAGCTCCCAAGCGCGTCAGGTGGCCAACCGACTTCTCAGAAACGGGGGAAGGCCGAACCGGCCAATCCTGCCCAAGGGAAGACTGCCAGGTGAACTGGCAGCAACACCGCGTAATCATTGGAGGAATGTACATGAAAACCATGCTGAAAAGTCTGCTCGCCGCCGCGATGGTCGTCGGGTTCACGGCCGCCGCGTCAGCCGCGGGCCTGATCTCGATCATCGTCAACGATCCGGCCAACCCCTACTGGCTGACCGAGGGCAACGTCGCCAAGGCCGAGGCTGAAAAGCTTGGCTATACGGCCAATGTCGGTGCCCACAAGGGCGATACCAATACCGAAAGCAATTTGATCGACACCGCCATCACCAACAAGTCGGTGGCGATCATCCTCGATCCGGCCAACGCCGACGGCTCTGTCGGTGCGGTGAAGAAGGCGATTGCAGCCAACATCCCGGTGTTCCTCGTCAATGCCGAGATCAATCAGGAAGGCCTCGCCAAGGGTCAGCTCGTTTCCAATAACGCGCAGGGTGCTGCTCTCGGTGCCCAGCAGTGGGTGCAGGCCGTCGGCGAAAAGGGCAAATATGTCGAACTGCTCGGCGCCCCGTCTGACAACAACGCCGCCACGCGCTCGAACGGGTACGCGACTGTGCTGAGCCAGTACCCGGATCTCGAAAAGGCTGCTTCGCAGGTCGCCAACTGGGATCGTACCCAGGGCCACGACAAGATGCAGAGCATGCTGCAGGCCAATCCCGACATCATCGCCGTGATCAGCGGCAATGACGAGATGGCGCTTGGCGCGGTTGCGGCGCTGAAGGAAGCCGGCAAGCTCGCCGGCATCAAGGTCGGTGGCTTCGACGGCTCCCCGGATGCGGTTGCGGCGATCAAGTCCGGCGAACTGCAGTACACCGTGCTTCAGCCGGTCGCCATCTTCTCGGCCAAGGCCGTGCAGCAGGCGGATTCGTTTATCAAGACGGGTGCCACCGGTGCGGCGACCGAGAAGCAGCTGTTCGATTGCCTTCTCATCACCAAGGACAATGTCGACAAGTACACCGCACCCTTCGTGTTGTCTGAGTAATACCTGTACAGGGGGTGTCCTTGCGGACACTCCCTGCCTCTTCTACGAAATGACTGCCCTCGTGAACCGCCTTCGCAACCAACCGGAATTTGCGGCATGAAAGACCTGCTGATCGGCATCGACGCGGGAACGTCGGTGATCAAATCGATCGCTTTCGACCTGTCCGGGCGGCAGCTCGCCATGACGTCGGTGCCCAATAGCTTCGTCACGCTGGAAGGCGGCGGCGCCGAGCAGGACCTCGACCAGACCTGGCGCGACATGGCGCGGACCGTTCGCGATCTCGCGGCCAAGGTTCCCGACCTCGCGCAACGAACCGCGGCGGTGGCCATCACCGGGCAGGGCGACGGAACCTGGCTGATCGATGGCGACGGCTTGCCTGTCTCGCGCGCCTGGCTGTGGCTTGATGCCCGAGCTGGACATCTGGTGGACGAGATGCGCGCCGATCCCCGGGATCGCAGGCGGTTCGAGCTGACCGGCACGGGGCTGAATTCCTGCCAGCAAGGCGCCCAGCTTGCCTTCATGAAAAAGAACCATCCCGACATGCTGGAGCGGGCGGCGACCGCACTGCATTGCAAGGATTGGCTCTACTTCAAGATGACGGGCGAACGCGCCACGGATCCCTCCGAGGGAACCTTCACCTTCGGCGATTTTCGGTCGCGCAGCTATTCCGACGAAGCCCTCGACATCCTGGATCTGACGACGCATCGCCGCCTGTTGCCTCCCATGCTCGAAGGCACCACCGACCATCATCCGCTGTCGCGATCGGCGGCGGCAGAGACTGGCCTGCTCGAAGGCACGCCGGTGGTGCTGGGTTACGTCGATATGGTCATGACGGCGCTCGGAGCCGGCCTCTATGATCCCTCGGGCAATGTCGGCTGCACGGTCATCGGCTCGACCGGCATACACACACGCTTTGCCGCCACTCCCGACGATGTCGTGCTGAACGACGATGGCTCCGGCTACACGATCGCCATGCCTATTCCAGGCGCCTTTGCACAATTGCAATCCAACATGGCGGCGACGCTCAACATAGACTGGGTGCTTGGCCTTGCGCGCGACGTGCTCGCGACGGCTGGCGGCAAGCCTTCTCATGACGAGTTGCTGAAGGCCCTCGACGCTTGGGTGGAAGCATCGGAGCCTGGTTCGCTGATCTACCAGCCCTATATATCGCTGGCCGGTGAAAGAGGACCGTTCGTCGATCCTGACGCACGCGCTGGCTTCATCGGCCTTTCGGTCAAGCACGGCTTTGGCGATCTGGCACGCGGCGTCCTCGAGGGACTGGCCTTCGCCGCACGCGATTGCTACCAGGCGATGGGCGCCGTGCCGAGCGAGATCCGCCTGTCGGGCGGCGCCGCGCGCAGCCCCTCCCTACGCCGCATCATCGCGGCGGCGACCCGGGCGCAGGTGCGCACCAGCAGTCGCCAGGAAGCCGGCGCGGCAGGCGCCGCGATGATGGCGGCCGTCGGCCTCGGCGTCTATGGCTCGATGGAAGACTGCGCCGCCGAATGGGTGACGCCGCTTCTCGGCGACTGCGATGCCTATGACGAGGCGCTTTCGCATACCTACGATGCCCTCTTCCCTTCCTTCGTTGCAGCGCGTCAGGCGCTTCGGCCGGTGTGGAAGGGCATGGCGCACCGCACAGGAGCAAGATCTTGAGCAATACAACAGATGTCGTCGATCTCTTCGTGATCGGCGGCGGCGTCAATGGAGCCGGCATAGCGCGTGATGCGGCAGGTCGCGGGCTGTCCGTCATCCTGTGCGAAAAGGACGATCTCGCGCAAGGCACGAGCTCGCGCTCCGGCAAGCTGGTGCATGGCGGCCTGCGCTACCTCGAATATTATGAATTCCGGCTGGTTCGCGAAGCACTGATCGAACGCGAGGTGCTGCTCGAGGCAGCGCCGCACATCATCTGGCCGATGCGCTTCGTTCTTCCGCACAGCCCGCAAGACAGGCCGGCATGGCTGGTCCGGCTCGGGCTGTTTCTCTACGACCACCTTGGCGGCCGTAAACGCCTGCCGGGGACACGAACACTGAACCTCAGGACTGCGCCGGAAGGCGCGCCGATCAAGGACGAATTCAAGCGCGGTTTCGAATATTCCGACTGCTGGGTCGACGATGCGCGCCTGGTGCTGCTCAACGCCCTGGATGCCAGGCAGCGCGGTGCCAGAGTGCTCACGCGCACCGCCTGTGTCGCGGCCCGCCGCGAAAACGGACTATGGTCGATCGACATGCAGGATGGTCGCACGGGTGCGGTGACGAAGGTCCGGGCGCGGGCGCTGGTCAACGCGGCCGGGCCGTGGGTCAACGACATTGTCAGCCGAGTCGCCGGGCAGAACTCCACCCGCAATGTTCGCCTGGTGAAAGGCAGTCATATCGTCGTGCCCAAATTCTGGGAGGGGCGGCAGGCCTATCTCATCCAGAACAACGACAAGCGAGTGATCTTCGTCAACCCCTACGAGAACGATCTGGCGCTGATCGGCACGACCGACATTCCCTACGAAGGCAGGCCCGAGGAAGTGGTCGCCGAGGCAAGCGAAGTCGATTACCTGATCAAGGTGGTCAATCGCTATTTCAAGCGACAGCTGACGTCACAGGACGTGGTCCATAGTTTCTCAGGCGTGCGTCCGCTCTATGACGACAATGCCGACAATCCAAGCGCGGTGACGCGCGACTATATTTTCGAACTCGACGCCTCCAATGGCAACGCGCCGCTGCTGTCGGTGTTCGGCGGCAAGATCACCACCTTCCGCAAGCTGTCGGAACATGCGCTGGAAAAGATCCAGCCGTTTTTTCCGATGATGAAGAAAGCCTGGACGGCCAAAATCCCCTTGCCGGGAGGCGACCTGCCCAATGCGGACTTCGAGCAGTTCCTGAGCGATCTGCATTCCGAGTTTTTATGGCTCAGCCCGTCGCTGGTGAAGCACTACGCTCGAAGCTACGGCACCCGTGCCAGGCAATTGCTCGCCGGCGCACAGCGCGAGGCGGATCTCGGCCGCCGCTTCGGTCCCGACCTGTATGAGCGGGAGGCAAGGTTCCTGGCCGAGACCGAATGGGCCGGCACATCAGCCGATATTCTGGAACGCCGCACCAAACATGGCCTGCATCTCAATGCGGCCGAGCGGAAAGCATTCGAAGACTGGTTCGATAACATCATGGCGACGGCAGACTGATGGCCTTCACGCTTTCCCTCAACACCAATCCGCTGGTCAACCGTTTCGCCGATCCGGACGATTTGATCGACGCGATTGCCTATGGCATCGGTATCCGCGACGTGCAGCTGACGCATGAATTCGTCAATCCGGGCTGGCCGGCGGCAACGATTGCCAAATTCCTGCGCCTGTTCGACAGGGCGCTTTCGCGGACCGGCGTGCGGATCACCTCCGGCATGACCGGACCTTATGGCCGGCTCAATCACTTCGGCCATCCGGACGCGGATGTCCGGCGCTACTATGTCGACTGGTTCAAGACCTTCGCCGATATTTCCGCGGAACTCGGTGCGTCGGGCATGGGCACGCAGTTCGCCATCTTCACCCACAAGGACTTTGACGATCCGCAACGGCGGGCAGTGCTTCTCGATATCGCCCTCGAATGCTGGCGCGAGGTGGCCGAACACGCCAAGGCGGCGGGTCTGACATACCTGTTCTGGGAGCCGATGTCGGTCGGCCGCGAGTTCGGCCACACGATCGAAAGCTGCGCCACGCTGCAAGGCGCCATCGACGCGGCGAAGCTGCCCATACCGATGAAAATGATGGTCGACATCGACCATGGCGACGTCACTTCGCCCAACCCTGCCGACACCGATCCCTATGCCTGGGCGAAAGCGTTTCCCTTGCAATCGCCGATCATCCACATCAAGCAGTCGTCGATGAATAAGGGCGGGCACTGGCCGTTCACGGCCGCCTACAACAAGGATGGCCGCATAGTGCCGCAGAAGTTGCTGGACGCGGTTCGGCAGGGCGGTGGAACCGACAATGAAATTTGCCTTGAACTTTCCTTCAGGGAGAGGGAACCAGTCGACCATCAGGTTATCGAGATGATCCGCGAGTCGGTGGATTTCTGGGCGCCTCATATCGACAGCGGTCGCGACAGTCTCAAGCCTCGGGCTTGAGTGAAATGCTGGCTAGACGCCGGCACCGATGGTGGCCAGGAAAAACGCGCGTTGAAGGAGAAAAGAATGACCCCATATTGGGTCGGCACGAGCTGGAAGATGAACAAGACGCTTGCCGAGGCGCTGCAGTTCGCCGATGCGTTGGCGGCCTTCGTGCCTGACTTCGATCAGGCGATACAGCCTTTCGTCATTCCGCCGTTCACCGCCGCGCGCCAGGTCAAAGCGGCGCTGGCCAACACCCGCGTGAAAGTCGGCGCCCAGAACATGCATTGGGCCGACGCCGGTGCCTGGACGGGAGAGATCTCGCCAGTGATGCTGAAAGACTGTGGGCTGGATGTGATCGAACTCGGCCATAGCGAGCGTCGCGAGCATTTCGGCGAAACGGACGCGACTGTGGGACTGAAAACGGCGGCCGCTGTCAGGCACGGGTTCGTGCCGCTGATTTGCGTCGGCGAGACGTTGGCTGAGCGTGAATCAGGCCGCGCCGAGGCGGTGTTGACGGCACAGGTTCTCGGCGCGCTGCAAGAGCTGAGCGGCGATCAACTGAAGGCTGAAATCCTCTTTGCCTACGAGCCCGTCTGGGCGATCGGCGAGAAGGGCATTCCCGCCAGCGCCGACTATGCCGACAGGCAGCAGGCGCTGATCAAGCAGGTTGCCGCCGACCGGCTGCCGGCTGCCCCGCCTGTGCTTTACGGCGGCAGCGTCAATCCCGGCAACGCGGCCGAACTCATCGGCCAGCCGCATATCGATGGCCTGTTCATCGGCCGCTCGGCGTGGCAAGCGGAAGGCTATATCGACATTCTGAAAAAGGCGTCGGCCGCCATCGCGCGCTGACCGCTAAAAGACCAAGCAAAGGAGCTCATCATCATGAAGATCGCACTCGGAGCCGACAGCGCCGGCAAGCCGTTGCTCGACGTCATCGCCAAGCATCTCGCCACCAAGCCGGAACTGCAGGTCGTCGACCTAAGCCAGGCCGGATTCTACGCCGATATCGCCGCCTCGGTCGGCCACGAAATTCTCGACGGCAATTACGACCGGGCCATCCTGTTTTGCGGCACCGGCATCGGCGTCAGCATCTCCGCCAACAAGGTCCCGGGCATTCGCGCCGCATTGACCCACGACACCTATTCCGCTGAGCGCGCCGCCAAGTCCAATAACGCCCAGATCATCACCATGGGCGCCCGCGTCATCGGTCCCGAACTGGCGAAATCGATCGCCGACGCATGGTTGGCCTCGGAGTTCGATCCGAATGGCCCCTCCGCCACAAACGTGCAGGCCATCGACAAGCTCGACGCCAAGCGCTGAGGCGCGGAAGGCCCGTTACTGATCAGGTGGTCAAGGCGACCCGCATCGCCTCGATCACGGTCACGGCGGAGGCGGCGCCCGGGTCCATGTGGCCAAGCGAGCGTTCGCCGAGGCGCGATGCCCGGCCCTTGGTGGCGACCATCGACTTGGTCGCCTCCGCGCCGGCGTTTGCCGCTTGTGCAGCAGCTTCGAGACTGCCCGCCAGATCCTTGCCGGAGGTCAGCGCTTCGCCCGCCGCCTGCGCAGCCGGCGCCCATGCATCGATCATCGTCTTTTCGCCTGGCTCGGCCTTGCCGCGATCCTGAATGCCTTTGGCCATCGCCTGGAACAGAGTGACCACGTCCGCGTCGTCGAGCGTCGTCTTGCCCTTGACGGCTGCCGCGGCGCGCATGAACGCGGTCGCATAGAGCGGACCGGAGGAGGCGCCAACCGCATTCAGGAACGACTTTGCCGCCGTGTTCAGCAAGGTGGTCGGATCAGTGGCCTCGGTGTCCAGTGCGGCGACTGCATCGCGTGCCGCGGAAAATCCAAGCTCCATCGCGATGCCGTGGTCGGCGTCGCCGATAACTCCGTCAAGCGCGCATAGTCGGTCCCTGTCGGCCGACATGGCGGTTGCGATCGCCGCGAACATCGCGACAAGGCGGGCGGTGTCGATTGTCGTCATGTCTTAGTCCTTGCCACAGAAGTGGGTTTAGCCGGCGCGAAACATGGCGCAGTCGCAGGGGTGGTCCAGCATCGTCTGCAACTCGCCGTCCAGCCGATGCAGAGTGATCGAGGCCCCGGCCATTTCGAGCGAGGTGCAGTAATTGCCGACCCAGCTTGCGTGTATGGACACACCGATCTCATCGAGCCTCTGCTTCACGCGCCGGTTCATGATGTAGAGTTCCATCAGCGGCGTCGAGCCCAGCGAATTGACGAGCACCGCGACCTTGTCGCCGCGCGCCGGCGCCATCTCGTCGAGAATCCTGTCCAGCATCTCGTCGGTGATCTCGTCGGCTGTTTTCAACTTTTCGCGCGCGATGCCGGGCTCGCCGTGGATGCCCATGCCGATCTCCATCTCGTCCGGGCCGATCTCGAAATTCGGCCGGCGGGTCTGCGGCAGCGAACAGGGCGACAGCGCCACGCCCATGGTGAAGGTATGGTCGTTGGCCTTGCCGGCGACGCGCTCGCATTCGTCGAAGGACAACATCCGGTCGCAGGCGGCGCCGGCCGCCTTGAAGATGAAGAAATTGCCGGCGACGCCGCGCCTCTTGTGCCGCTGGTCGCGCGGTGCCGAGGCGACGTCGTCGGTGCTCAGCACCGTGCGCACCTCGATGTCGTCCATGGCGGCCATCTCGGCCGCCATGTCGAAATTCATCACGTCGCCGGCATAATTGCCGTACATGAAGAGCACGCCGGCGCCGCCGCTGACTGCCTTGGCGCATTCGAGGATCGGGTCCGGCGGCGGCGAGGCAAAGACATTGCCGATGGCCGCAGCGTCAGCCAATCCCTTGCCGACAAAGCCGAGAAAGCTCGGCTCGTGGCCCGAACCGCCGCCAATCACGAGGCCCACCTTGCCCTGGCGCGGTCCGTCGCGGGCGATGATGGAGCGTGGACTGCCGTCCACGCTTTTGAGATGGCGGGGATGCGCTGCCAGGATGCCTTCCAGCATCTCGTCAACGGCGCGGTTGCCATCGTTGATGATCTTCTTGGTCTGCACCCGACGTCCTCCCGATTTCGGCATTTTCGCAGATAGTACCGGGTGTTACCGGGATTTCCACCCGGCAAGGCGCATTTCGCGTGTTGAAGTGCTCTCGCACAGCGGCTCCTGAAATCCAGGTGTCGGCTGGTTCAAGTGCCGAGGCCGTCGCGGATGGCTGAGAAATAGCGATCGGTTCCGACCTGGCCGCCCTTGAGCGCGACCTCCAAGCCGTCGATCGCCTTGACGCGCGAGTGGGCAACGCAGAGCGGCGAGCCAGGCGAAGCGGGCAGCGGCATGCGAATTGTCAGGGCATCGACACCCATCTCGCCGAGTGCGTGGCTCGACGTGTCGCCGCCGGCAAT
The DNA here is from genome assembly GCF_040322475.1 of Mesorhizobium sp. M0140. Lineage (NCBI taxonomy): Bacteria > Pseudomonadati > Pseudomonadota > Alphaproteobacteria > Hyphomicrobiales > Phyllobacteriaceae > Mesorhizobium > Mesorhizobium sp. M0140. The sequence continues at coordinate 39,384 of NZ_JAMYTM010000001.1, forward strand.
GACCACGCGCCGCAAATTCTGTTCGATCGTCAGGCTGCGAAGGATTTCTCCAAGGCCGCGGCCAAGCCTGTGGCGGGCGCCTTCCTGCCGGTCGATTTCGGCGCCCCTGTCGGCATCGGGGCCAAGCGCGGTGTAGAGGATGACGCTGCGCCCGGCTTGCAGACTGGCACGGCCGCTTGCCGTTGCGCGCGCGATCGCCTGCTGCGAAGACTCCGAAACCAGCTCGACGGGATCGACCTCGATGCCGTCGAAACCGTCGGTCAGGGCATGCCGGATCTGCCGCTCGGTGGTCGGCGAACAACTGCCCGACACGACGGCTATCCGCTCGGCTGCGCCCGGCGGCGTAAAACCTTGTCCAGCGCCGACAATGTCATTCGACGCCCATTCGGCCAGCAATGCATACTCGACCCCGGACGAGCCGACGACAAAAGAACCGCCTGGCTTGCGAACGCGCCAGATCTCCTTGCCGGCCAGAGCCTGCGTTTCCAGATTGTCGACATCGAGAAGCACGATGGGGGTGCCGTTTCCGGTCAGGCGATCGAACGCGGCCGATCGCGACGCGGACTGCAGCGTTGCAAGGTCGATCAGCCCGGAGCTCAGCGCCGTCTGCCGCGACAGATGGATCAGGAGATCGGCCTCATCCATCGGCGTCGTCGGATGGCGGCTCATCACAGGGTGGCGATCGATGCGGAAATATTGGTCGCGATAGGCGGCGAATAGATGGCCGAAGGCGGTGTAGCGCTTGAGCTGCGGCGCGCCGACCAGCAGCGGCACACTATCCTGCGCGAACACCGAGCGGCCGACCTCGATGGCCCGGCCGATGCTGCCGACCGTTGGGCTGGAATCGAAGGTCGAGCAAACCTTGTAGTGGCAGATCGCGGCGTTGAGTGTCTTCAGCCAGGCAAAGGCATCGCGCAGATGCATGTCCATCCACTGCGGCGTCTCGCTGCGGCTGGTGCCGGCGAGGCCGATCGCCCGGCAATGGGCAAACCGCGAAAGCAAGGCATCGTCCGGCTGGCGCATGAACAGCACGGTCGGCACGCCGCCGAGCTCAAGCGCCTCCATGACATCGGTCGAGCCGGTCAGGTCGTCGCCATAATAGCTGAGAAGCAGGTTCTGCATGGCTTCAGGCTGCCTTGCCGTCGCCGAATTTTTCGATCGACCGCGCCAGTTCAGGGTGGTTCAGGGCGAAGTCGGCAAGCGGAATGCCGTCGACCGCCGCCTGCCAGGCTTGCTGCACGGCACGCACGCCGGCGCCCGGCCCGTCCGGATGGCTGACGATGCCACCGCCGCAGAGATAGAGAAGATCGACGGTCCGGCCGGTCCGCGCATATGTCTCGGGCGCCTGCCCGCCCCACTGGCCGGAGCCGGCGACCGGCAAGGCGCAGTCCTCAGGTGAGAAGATCGGCGTCGTCACCGCCTTGAACGACTCGACGAAGGAGTCATCCGGCTCCCAATATTTCGAGGCGATGCCGTTGATCTGGAATTGGTCGACGCCGAGCAGTCGCCAGAATTGCTGCCAGACCTTGAAGCCCATACCTAGCCCGGGGTGCCGGGTGAGGATGTCCCAGCCGTTGCGGTGAGCATGCAGCACCAGACTGGAGCGCTTCCTCAGGAACGCCATGCCACTGAGCCCGATCGAATTGATGTTGACAACAGCGCAATTGCCGCCGGCCTTCGCCACCAGATCGTGGTTGCGCATCATCTCATCCGGGTCGGCATGCGAAATGCCGAAGGCATACATCACTTTCTTGCCGGTCTTCTGCTTATGGTCGAGGATCAGCGGCATGATTGCCTTCACCCGCTCCGACAGCGGCGAATAGGCCGGGCTCATCAGCTTCTCGTCATCCTTGATGAAATCGACGCCGGCGGCGATCAGTTCCGCCACCATTGCCGCCGTCTCGTGCGGCCGCAGCCCGAGCGCCGGCTTGACGATGGTGCCGATGATCGGGCGGTCCGTCACACCGGTCAGTCGGCGGCTGCCGGCGACACCGAACTGTGGGCCGGGATGCGCGCCGCGAAAATCCTCCGGCAGCTTCATGTCGACGACGCGGATCCCGGTGAGGCCCTTGATCGAATAGGTGCCGCCGATGGCGATGGTCATCAGCGCCGAAAGGTCGGTGCCGATGGCATCGAACGGAAAGGCGATGTCGACATCGGCGCGTTTGAACGGCCCGCTGCCGTCATCGGGAAGTGACGGCCGCTCGGCATCGGGCAGAGGCCGGATCGCCAGCACGCGCGCCGCCACCCGGGCCTTCAGCTCTTCGGTCTCGCCGGGCAGCGCGACGAAGGTGCCGGTCGACTGGTCGCTGGCGATCTTGGCGGCCAACGCTTCGATGCTTCCAGGCGTTTCGATGCGATAGGTGAGGGTGATCATGGTCTGCTGTCTTAAGCCGAGGCGTTCGAAAAAGGTTCACCGGTGTTCTAAATCTGGTATAATGAGTACATAAGTATTGCAAGGCATATCCGGCTAGAAGTTTTAGGCAGATCGACAGGCGGCAATTTCCGGGAAATGTGGCGGCAGTGTTAGATAGGGCCGGCTCAAGGGAGTGATTCGCGACGATGAACCGTTCGGAACCGATTGTCCGGCGCAAGCTTTCCGACGAGGTCTTCTTGCGGCTGAAGCGCCTGATCACCAGCGGCGAATTGATGCCGGGTGACGACATGCCGTCGGAGCGCGAACTGATGGAGCGCTTCGAGGTCGGCAGGCCGGCGATTCGCGAGGCGATGCAGGCGCTGAGCAATATGGGCCTGGTCGCGATCTCGCATGGCGAGCGCGCCAAGGTGCTGCAGCTCACGGCAAAGTCGATCATCAAGCAGGTCGATGGCGCCGCCAAGATCATCCTGTCGTCATCGAAGGACGCGCTTGAGCACCTGAAGACCGCGCGCATCTTCTTCGAGCGCGGCATGGTCAGGGAAGCCGCCGAAAAGGCCACCGCCGAGGATGTGCAGCGCCTCAGGGCCACCGTTGCCGAACAGCGCGGCTTCCGTGGCGATTCCGAAGCCTTCATCTCCGCCGACATGAAATTCCATACCCAGATCGCCGCGATCTCAGGCAATCCGATCTATGTCGCCGTTAGTGAGGCGATGCTCGGCTGGCTGAAGGAATACCACACCGAAATGCTGATCTGGACCGGCAAGGAAAAGTTCACGCTGACCGAGCACGAAGAGATCATCGGCCGCATCGAGAAAAAGGATGCGGATGGCGCCGAGAAGGCGATGATCAAGCATCTCGAACGCTCGCGCGCGCTCTATGTGATGAATTCCGAAAAGTAACTTCAGCCGAGCCGGGTGATCGCGTAAGGCGTCATCACGAGATGGCCGCGGCCAAAAGCCGAAATGTCGACCGGCACTTCGTCCGCCGTCAGGTTCGCCAGCCACGCGATTGTCTTGCCCGAGGCGGAGCGCCCGGCCAGCGCCAGCACCTTGGTCTCATCGCTCGTCCTTGCCGACACATGCGCAAGGCCGGCCAGTTCGCAAAGCCCCTTGATGGCCCTGAAGAGCGGCCGGGGTGTTCCTTCCGCGACGGGTTCTCCAAATGACGCCAGCACGCCGAACGGTCCGGTGAAGCTGGAGAGCGTGAGCTGTTCCAGCCCAGCGGGCGCGATGCGCGCGGCATAGCCGATCGTCCATGCCGCCGCGAACTGGCCGGCATGGCGCGGGTCTCGGTCGGCCATGGCGATGCGCTGTCCCCCGGGATTGGGCTTGGTCGCGCCGCCATAGGGGTTCTGCCGCATGGCAATCGTCGATGGTCCGATCCGATAGGGTTTCGCCCCGAAGATCGCCCGCGCCGATTGGGTGATGAAAGGCAGCGCCTCCAGCGATTGCATGATGCTGAGATCGTCGGCGGCATGCACGATCGGGCAGGTGCAATGGGTGACGAAATCGAGCTGGTCCGCCGGCACGCGCTTGCGGTTGAGCTCGGTGAAATAGCTGAACATGCCGCCGCCGAGGCGGATATCCGAGAACGCGCGCCGCGTTGCGGCATAGATCTCCTCGAGTGGCGGACAGTCCGGCCACGCGCTGCCCGGCGGAGTCGACTGTCGGTCGACCGACGGCGACACGGCAATGGCCGAGAGTTTCAGCCCGGCCTCGCGCACCAGATTGGCGACGCCAGACATCTCGGCGTCAAGATCGCCGGCGCAGGCAACGACGCATTCGAGGGTCGTTTCGGCTGCGTAGGCAGTTGCCAGTCGGGCGAAAGCGCGCAAGGCGTCGAGCCCGTGGCCACGCGTCGGATCGTAGTGAAACAGCAGCTGTTGTGGGCCGAGTGCCGCCAGCGTGGAGAGGTTCGCCAGCGCCGTCTCGACATCCTCGGGATAGATGACCACGCCGACATCGGGCAGCCTTGGCCCGACCTCGCCGAGTCCAACGCGGACCGGTTCGCTGGTCACGGTGGCAGCCGGTGCTTTGCCTTCACCTGCGATGCGCAGGCTGATCGTCTGGCGCAGGGTTTGGCCGGCAGGCAGCACATACGGCCATGGCAGCGCCAGCGGCCGCACATAGGTCTTGTAGGATGCGTCAGACCAGTTGCGCTGGTCCTCCATTTCGAAAGTATCGCCTTCCATCCGGCATTCGGCGGTGACGCCAGGCCGAACCTGATGGGTGATGGCGCGGATATCCTTGAAAGGCTGCCAGCGGTCTATCAGTTCGGGAAGCTTTGTCGCCTCCACGCTGCCGTCCGTATGCTCGACCTTGACCGGGCTGCCGGCGAGGTCGGCGATAGGATGCAGGATGCAGAAGCCGCAGCGGTTGGTTTCGAAATCGCTTTCGGGAAGGGCGCTGACCTCGAAGGCCAGATGGCTATCGGCAGAGCCTTTGATGGTGGCGCGGAAGCCGAGCCGGCTTCCATCGGGGGCCAGGCAGCTTGCCGAATAGCTGACCGAAAAAGCGTCGGCCGCCTGGTTGATGATCAGGTCCGTCAAATTTGGCTCATAGGTGCCCCAGTCGCGGTCACGCACGATATAGGCGATGGCGCGCAGCACCTCGGTGCCGCCATGCCGGATGGTGCGCAGATTGCCGTTGACGAAGTCGGCGCTGAGCGCGCCTGCGCGTAGCCTGATTGGTTCGGCCTCGACGGCATGCGTTCCGTAGAGCAGGAATGCGTCGGCGGTCATTTAAGCAAGGCGTCGAGCTGCACCGGTTGCCGGCTCGCGGCACCGGTGTAAGCCGCCTCGACCAGTGCGAACGTCTTGAGATTGTCGGCGCCCGAGGTCGCCGGTTCGATTCCCTTCGCCAGGCAGTCTACCCAATGCTGCTGGATGGCGACGACGCTTTCCTGAATGTTATGCCAGGGCCGCGACGCCCATGGCAGCAGCGGCGGCGAGACGTCGGTGACGACCGTGCCGTTCTTGCCGGTGACGGTGAGCCGGTATCCCTGCGCCAGCCGGATCGTTCCGTCGCTGCCGTCGATCTCGATCAGCGTCTCGGGAAACGGCTCGGTGGCAAGCTTCGTCGCATAGCTGCAGTCGACCACGGAGGTCGCGCCGCTCTTGTGGTCCAGAAGCATCGTCGCCACATCCTCGCCCGCGATACTAGGATTGACGCGGGCGGTTCGCGACGTGATGGTCGAGACGTCGCCGAGCAGGAAGCGGGCGATATCGAGGATATGGATGCCGAGGTCCTCGATGATGAAGCGCTTTCCCGTCGCTAGATAGGGCTGGCCGGAAAACACGTCATAGCCGGAGCGGAAGGAGATGCGCCCGAAGAAAGACGTGCCGATCTCGCCGCTGTCGAGCACGGCGCGCACCGCCTGGATCGGCGACTGCCAGCGAAAATTCTCATGCACCATCAGCGGCACGCCGGCTTCCGCGCATGCCCCGACCATTGCCTTGGCGTCGGCGAGCGTCGGCGCGAACGGCTTTTGGCAGATCACCGGAACGCGATGAGCGGCCGCCATTTCGACAAGCGGACGATGGCTGGGCGCGGTGGTGGCGATGTCGACGAAGTCCAGGCTTTCGCCGGCAAAAAGTTCCGCCGCATCGGTATAGCGCTTCGCTATGCCGAACTGGTCGCCGACGATCTTGAGCCGTTCCGGGTCACGGTCGCAGATAGCAACGATCGAAGCGCCCGCAATGCCGCGCCAGGCGTGCATCTGGTTGACGGCAAAGAAGCCGCAGCCGATCAGCGCTCCACGCAACTCCGCCATGCTCAACCCGCCTTCGCCATCTGCATCAAGGTGACGCGCTGTTGAAGCCGGCGTTGTGCCTGGTCGACGACAACGGCGACGATGATGACGAGACCCTTGATCACCATTTGCCAGAACGAACTCACACCCATCATCACCAACCCGTCCGAAAGAATGCCGATGACGAAGGCGCCGACGATGGTGCCGCCGATCGTGCCGCGCCCGCCCGACATCGAGGTACCGCCGAGCACCGCCGCCGCAATGGCGTTGAGCTCGAAACTTTCGCCTGTTGCCGGATGCGAGGCCATCAGCTCGGACGAGATGATCAGGCCGACGATCGCCGCGCAGAAACCGGAGAACATATAGACGAACATCTTCACCATGTTGACACGGACGCCCGAAATCCGCGACGCCCGTTCATTGCCGCCGACGGCGAAGATATGGCGGCCGAGCGGTGTGTATTTGGCGAGATAGGCGGCTCCCAGTGCAACGACGATCAGGATCCAGATCGCCACCGGCAGGCCAAGCAGCCGGCCTGCACCGAGGAAACCGAAACCGGTGGTGCCAAGCTCCGGCTTGCCGACGAGGTTGGGAAAGGTGCGGCCATCCGACGACAGCAGCGCCAGGCCGCGCGCGACATAGAGCACGCCAAGCGTGGCGATGAACGGCGCGACGTTCAGCCGGGTGATCAGCAAGCCGTTGACGGCGCCGATCAATATGCCGACGGCAAGCGTGATCAGCGCGATCTCGAAGACGTTGAAATAGATGGTGTAGCCGATCTGCAGGTCGATGCCATTGAGCACGAGATAGCCGGCCACCATGCCGCACAGGCCGACGATCGAGCCGACCGAAAGGTCGATGCCGCCGGTGATGATGACGAAGGTCATGCCCATCGCCAGGAACGCGTTCAGCGCCACGTGCTTCGACATCAGGATCAGATTGGCGGTCGACAGGAAATTCGGCGCCGCGATCGAGAAGAAGATCAGCACGGCGATAAGCGCGATGAAGGTCCTGAGCTTCATCAGCGTCAACAGCACGGAGCCGCTGGAAGCGGAATGAGCGGCCGCCTTGGCTGGGATGTCAGTCATGGGCGGTGCTCTCCGTGTGTGGGACCGGTCCGTGGCCAAGCGCCGAAGCAGCGACGAGTGCCGCCTCCGTCGCCTCGGCACGGTCGAACATGCCGGTCAGTTTTCCGTTGCTCATCACCGCGATGCGGTCGGACAGCGCCATCACCTCATCGAGGTCGGAGGTGGCGAACAAAATCCCCAATCCGTCGCGGGACAGTTTGCGCATGGTGCGGAAGACGTCTGCCTTGGCGCCGACATCGATGCCTCGGCTGGGTTCGTCCATTAGCAGCACCTTGGGTTCGGTGAGCAGCGCCTTGCCGATCACCACCTTCTGCTGGTTGCCGCCCGACAGCGAAGACACTTCCTGCGCCGGGTCGGCGACCTTGATCGCCAGTTCCCGCACCATCTGCGTCACCGCCTGCCTTTCGTCGGCGCCACGGATATGGAACAGGCGGGCAAATCGCGACAGGCTGGCTAGCGTCAGATTGCTGGCGACCGAGAGGATCGACACCAGCCCTTCGCGCTGGCGATCCTCGGGGATCAATGCCAGGCCACGCCGGATGCGCCGCGTCGTGTCGCGCTCCTTGACCTTTTTACCGCCAATGAAGATCGCGCCTGTCGAATGGCCGTGGCGGCCCATGATGCAGTCGAACAATTCGCTGCGACCGGCGCCCATCAGGCCGTAGATGCCGAGGATCTCGCCGGCGCGCAGCGACAGCGAGACATGGTCGACGGCAAGCCCGCCGATAGCGCGCGGCAGGCAGATGTCCTCGGCTCGAAAGATCTCCTCGCCCGGAAGATGGCCGTCAGCCTTGGCGAAATCCTTGGCGTCGGAACCGATCATCTGGCGAACGATCCATTGCGTGTCGACGTTCTTCATCTCCTCCTGGCCGGTGATGCGGCCGTCGCGCAGCACGGTGATGTAGTCGCCGATGCGGATCAGCTCTTCCAGCCGGTGCGAGATGTAGACGATGGCCACGCCGCGCGCCTTGAGGTCGGCGATCACCTTGAACAGGATCTCGACCTCCGCAGCGCTCAGCGCCGAGGTCGGCTCGTCCATGATCAGGATTCGCGCATCGAGCGAAACCGCCTTGGCGATCTCGACCAACTGCTGCTGGCCGATGCGCAAATCCTCGACCAGCATGTCGGGCCGTATGCCGGCTTGCAGGCGTTCCAGAAATTCAGCCGCACGGCGCTCCTGTTCCTTGCGGTCGATCTTGCCGAAGCGGTTGGTGATCTCCCGGGTGGCGAAAATATTCTCGGCGACGCTCATGTTGCCGAACAGGTTCAACTCCTGGAACACCATGCCGATGCCACGGTTCACCGCATCACCGGATGACGAGAAGGAAACCTCTTCGCCTTCCAGCAGGATGCGGCCGGCGGTCGGCCGTTCCACACCGGCGATGATCTTCATCAGCGTCGACTTGCCGGCGCCGTTTTCACCGACCAGCACGTTGACCGCGCCCTTGCGCACCTCGAAATTGGCGCGCTTGACCGCAACGGTGCCAGAATAGACCTTGGAGACGTCCTCCAGCTTCAGGATGATTTCGCGCTCTGCTGTCGCGCTCATGGCTTCGGCCCGATCTCTGCCTCCGCCGGCGTCACCAGCGGCAGGTCCTGGCCGCTCCCCAGCGTATAGGCGCCCAGCACTTTGGCACTGCGGCCTTCCAGCGCCTCGCGCGGCAGCTTGGACAGCACCGTCTTGTCGGTGTAGCTGTTGAACGCCTTGCCGAACTGGGCGAAGTCGATCTGGTTGGTGAAGTCGTTGAACTGGATGAAGTCCAGGCTGTCGCGCAGCGCGGTGCCGCGCACCGCCGGTCCGATCTGCACCCGTGCATCGGCCTTGCCGTCGCCGTCGACATCGACGTCGACGGTTGCCGCCCGCGACTGCGTGTTGGCCGCGACGATCTTGCCTTCCAGGCGAACCGCGAAAGTCCAAGGCGAATTCGCCTGCTTGTTCGGATTGCCGTATTTGGCGCCGGCAGCCGATGGATCGGTTGTCGCCAGGGTGTGAACCTGCGCAAACGGTCCGGCTTTCTGCTGGAGATAGGGCACGACCTTTGCCGCCCATGTCTCTTCGACCATCTTGTCTGGATTGAAGGCGGGAGCGTTGTCTCCGGCTTCCGATTTCGTAGGCAGGATCTTGCAGGCGGTCAGGCTGATGCCGACCATCACGGTAAGGATCGGCCAGTTCGGCTTGGTGTTCAGCATGGCGGCCTGTCGTTCAGCATCGTGGGCGGCCCACGGAAAATGGCGGCAAGGGGCGAAAACCGATGTTCGCCCCTCGCTATTGAAATCACGCTGACTCAGTTCGTCAGCGCGAAGGTCTCCAGCTTGGCGGCATTGTCGCCATTGATCAGAACGCAGTCCATCAACTGCTTTTCCTTGGCCGGCGACTTCTTGTTCTTGATGAAGTCGTTGGCCTGCTCGACCGCCATCTGCGCCTGCGCGAAGGCCGGCTGCAGCACGGTTGCCTTGACACCGCCGGCGGTGATGGAGTCGCGCACGTCGTTCGATCCGTCGAAGCCGACGACGATGACGTCCTTGCGGTTCGCCGCGGCAAGTGCCGCATAGGCGCCCATCGCCATCGTGTCGTTGCCGGAGATCACGCCCTTGATGTCGGGGTTGGCCTGCAGGATCGATTCCATCTTGGAATAGGCTTCCGTCTGGCTCCAGTTGGCCGACTGCTGGGCAACCATCTTCAGGTCCGGATAGTCATCGATGACGTCGTGATAACCCTTGGAACGAATGCCGGCATTGGTGTCGGATTCCTTGCCGACCAGTTCGACGAAATTGCCCTTCTCGCCCATCAGTTTGACGAACTCCTGCGCGCCGAGCTGGGCACCCTGGTAGTTGTTGGAGACGATCTGCGCCACGGCGACGCCGGTGGCGTTGATCTCGCGGTCGATCAGGAAGGACGGAATCCCTGCGTCCTTGGCCTTTTGCACGGCGGCGACGGTGGCGTCGGCGCCGGCATTGTCGAGGATGATCGCCTTGGCGCCGCGGCCGATTGCGGTGTCGATCAACTCGGACTGCTTGTTGGCGTCGTCGTCATGGACCAGCACCAGCGCCTCATAGCCGAGTTCCTTGGCCTTGGCTTCGGCGCCGACGGCTTCCGCCTTGAAGAACGGATTGTCGTGCGAGGGCGTGATGATGGCGATGAGATCCGCCGCGTAGGCGGGCACGGCCGTGCCAAGCGCCAGCATGCCGGCGAAAGCCGCAAGCGTCATTCTGCGTGTGAGTTTCATGAAGTCCTCCCGTTTGAAAATTGCCTTGATCGGCCAATGGCTTCGTCTGCATCCGAACTCGTCAGGCAGCGCGGGCCGCGGATCGCTTGGGTCAAAAAACCGTTGCCGGCTTACCCCAGGCGGATCGTTGCTCCCCAGCCATCCTCCACTCGCCAGGCTTCGAACTCCCTGCGAAACCCTGTCGATCCGAGCCATGAACAGCTAAGCCAACTGGTATGATGAGTCAACCACTAATTCAGGTGACATGTACCTGATGAGCTACCAAAACCGAGGGTCGGCAATGACAGGCCGGGCCCTCGAGGTGCTGCGTCAAGCACCTGTCTTCTCTCAGGTGATCCGCTGAATGCTGGCGGCGATCTCTTCCGGTTCGAACACCCGCTTCCAGTCGTCACGCATCAGCACCGGCTTGCCGAACTCGATCGCCTTGTTGCAGGCGTCCGAGAAAACGCCCTTGGTCTCGCCGAAGATGACGGCGCCGAGCACGTTCATATGGCCGAGCAGGAAGTCGAGCGCCGCCTGCTTGTCGACACCGCGCGCCACGACTTCGTCGACGGCTTCCTTCATCACCACCAACAACGAGGCGCACACCGTCTCCGAAAGGCCAGGCTCGAGCAGCGCCATCTGTTCGACGCTGACGCGGTGCGAACGCATCACCGGCGCCCATATGATCTTCGCGATCGCCTCGCCCTTGGCGTAGTCCTCTTCCGGCCCCTGCATCAGGGCGCTGACCATATGCTGCTTGGCCTTCACGCCGCCGAAATAGTCCTTCTTCGCGGCCATGTCCGTCTCGTCATTGAAGATCGGCGGATGGCAGGGGTGGGTGACGAAATAGGTGAGGTCCGGCCGCTTCGGCAGATGGCCGGCGAAGGGTGCTGCCGCGTCTAGCACCACCACCATCGTGCCTGATACCAGCTTGCTCTCGATGCTGGCCGCTACCTTGCCGATATGCGTGTCGGGAACGGCCAGGATCACCACATCGGCGTCCTTGAGCGCCTCGTCGGCACTGACCGTATCGAAACCCAGTCCGGTCTTCAGCCGTTCGCGGCCGGCATCGCTGACCTCGACATGGCGTATCGTGTAGGGCGACCCGCGAAAGTTGGTCGACAGGCGGTAGCCCATTTTTCCGCCAGCCCCGAACAGCGCAATCGTTGTCATCTGGTCACCACTCCTGTTCTTCGCCGACGGCATCGCCCGTCGTCAACTGATCAACTGGTATAATCACGCTACCAGATTTTGGCAATCTGATAATGACCATGCGATGCGTGCGCCGCGTCATCGGCTGCCGACGGCAAGCTCCAGCACGAGAACCATGGATGGCGCGCTCTGGATACGATTTCTAGATCACCAGAAGAAGCCCGCGCTTGCCCGCTGAGTGCGCATGGGCGCTGCTCTGCCATCCCTAGAAATAGGAGGCATCTGTTGGGGGTTGGAGGTGGGGCCGGGCGCTACTTCAAAAGGTCGACCAGCATGTCGAAAGCCGCATCGATATCGCCGCGAACCGCCGCCTGAACTGCCTGCTCGTCCCGGTCGCGCAGGGCCGCAAACATCTGTTGATGGTATGTGTTCGCGGTCGAGTAGGACCCATGAAGCATATTGAAATAGGGGCTGATCTGCAGCCATAGGTCCTTGATGATCTTGAGCAGGGTTTCGGATCCTGCTGCTCGGTAGATTGCGAAGTGGAAGGTGTAATTCGCCCTCAGATAGGCCTTTACGTCGTCCGCGCCATTCGCGCGTTCCAGCGAGTCCAGATCGCGCGCGAAAATCGCAAGATCCGCATCACTCCGGTTCTGTGAGGCCCAGCCGGCGGCGATGGCCTCTATCTCAAAACGTACATTGCGCAAATCGGTGAGCCGCTCGCGGCTGAGCGCCGGAATACCAATGGAGCGCCCGGATACCACGGTCAGCGCGTTGGCTGCCGTCAGGCGCCGCAGCGCTTCCCTGACCGGCATCGGGCTGACGCCAAAGGCGTCGGCGAGGCTCTGAACCGTGACCATCTCGCCCGGTACGATGCTGCCGTCGAGGATCAGTTCGGTGACCTGATTATAGACCCGGTCCTGCAGAGTTTCCTTGGACAGTGGAATGATCTCGACACCAGGCTTCCTGAACGCCGATCCAGCCATCTCCGGTCAACCTTCCCGCCCAAGGGCGACACTATTGCTTGTGTCGGAATGCAAGGTTCGTGGTGCCACGTCAAGCGGCTGACATAGCCGTTTTGATATAAACGATTTCATCATTGATATTTGATCAAATCATGTTACGGTCGCTGGCATCGAATGGCAAAGGTTACGTTTTGTGCCCTTGGGAGGCATTCGGTCGTTCTGTTTGGGAGGAGTTTCACATGGGTATCGGATCGAAAGTCCGGCGGCTCGCGCTGCTGGCTGGGATGGCTGCATGCGCCTTCGGCCTGTCCGCCGCGCAGGCAGCCGAGAAGCACAAGATCTTTCTCAGCATGAGCTACATAGGCAATGATTGGCAAGCGGAGGCGGCCAACATGGTCAAGGCCATGGCCGCTCACAAGAGCCTGGCCGACAAGGTCGACCTGCAGGTCCAGGTCGCTGGCCCCAACGCGCAACGCCAGATTCAGCAGATCAACGCAATGGTGCAAAGCGGCGCCGAGGCCATCGTCGTATATCCGATCTCGCCGACCGCGCTCAACCAGGTCGTCAAGAATGCCTGCGACAAGGGCGTGAAGGTCTTTGCCTACGACGCCGAGATCACCGAGCCTTGTGCCTACAACGTCCACATCGACCAGCTGGAAGCCGGCAGGGTGACCGCCGAATGGCTGGTCAAGAAGCTCAACGGCAAGGGCAACATCATCGCCATCACGGGTGTCCCGGGAACATCCGTCGACGATCAGCGGACAAAAGCCGCCAAGGAAGTCTTCGCCAAATATCCTGATATCAAGATCGTCGGCGAGGCTGTCGGCATGTGGAGCCAGGCGGTCGCCCGCACCGAACTTTCGAAAATCCTGGCCACCCGCAATTGGGACGACATCAACGGGCTGTGGATGCAGGTCGGCTGCTTCACCGCCAACTCGATGCAGCTCGAGGCCGGCAAGAAGACAAGCGAACTCCTGCCTTGCGCCGGCGAAGGTTCCAATGGCGGCCGCATCCAGATGCTGCCGGAGGGCACCGAAGTCGAAGGTGCGGCCGCCCCTTACGCGCCGGCCGGCGCACAACGCATTTCCTACGCCTCGCCGCCTTATTCGGGTGCGCTGGCGCTGAAGCTTGCCGTCGAGGCGATCGAAGGCAAGGACGTGCCGAAGACCACCATCCTGCCGCTGCCGCTCGTCACCAATGAGACGATCAAGCTGTGCGACGAAGGCACATGGGCGGAGATGAAGGCCGGCTGCAACGCCTTCAAGCCGTCGCTGGTCTCCAATCCGGGCTGGTTTGCCTCGATCTTCTCGGACCAGACACCCGAGGTCGGCCTTAATGCTGCCCTCGTCGGACAACCGGAGAACTAAGCCTCCCAAGGCGCGTGTGACGATGCACGGACTGTTGTCCGTGCATCGTCAATCCATGCCAAGCCCGGCGATCGAGGACAATGACAGAACATTCCGAGCTCCCCGCCATCGAGATCGACGGTATCAGCAAGGCGTTCGGCCCGACCGTCGCGCTGGACGGCGTGTCGTTTGCGATCGCGCCCGGCAGCGTCCATGCCCTGCTCGGTGAAAACGGAGCGGGCAAGTCGACACTGGTGAAGCTGCTGTCCGGACTGGTCCGGCCGAGCCAAGGCCATGTCCGTGTCTTCGGCAAGGAGATCGCTTGCGGCGCACCGCGCGCAGCACATGCGCTCGGTATGCAGACAGCATTCCAGGAGATGACCCTGGTGCGTGACCTCTCCGTCCTCGACAACATGATGCTGCCTTACGCCCCCGTCGGCATCTCCGGCCTGATCCGCCGCGGTGCCGCCCGCAAGGCCGTCCGCCGCCATATCGAAGATCTCGGTTTTTCCGTCGATCTCGATGCCGAGGTGAGTGAGCTCGAGCTTTCGGTGCGCCAGAAGATCGAGATCGCGCGTGCCGTCTACCGCAAGCCGCGCATCCTTTTGCTCGACGAACCGACCTCGACGCTCGCCGGCCGCGACGTCGACTGGCTGGGCGACATCATCGCCAGGCTGAAGGCGGCCGGCACCACCATCGTTTTCATCACCCATCGCATGCGCGAGGTCCGTGCCTTCTGCGAGACGTTGACGATCCTGAGAAACGGCCGCCACATCGTCACCGCGCCGGTTGCCGATGTCTCGGATGGCGACGTCATCGAAAAGATCATCGGCCGCAGCATCGAGCAGACCTTCCCGCCCAAGCCGGACAGCGCCCAGGCCTTCGGCCCGCCGGTTCTGGGCGTGCGCGATCTCAAGGTCGGGCGCAAGCTCGACGGCGCTGGCTTCGATCTGCGCAAGGGCGAAATCCTCGGCGTCGCGGGGTTGCAGGGCATGGGCCAGCAGGACCTATTCCTGGCCTGCTTCGGCATGGCCGAAATCACCCGCGGCCACATCCTCGTCGACGGCCGCAAGGTCTGGCTCGGTTCGCCGGCCGATGCTTTGCGCCCCAACATGGCCATCGGCCTGGTGCCGGAAGACCGCAAATCCGAAGGCCTGTTCCTGAAACTGTCGGGCAGCCAGAACGCCACTCTGCCCGTGATATCGCGCTTCACACGGCTAGGTCTTGTCGACGGGCAAGCCGAGACCCGCTCCGTCGAGGCGGCATTCGCCACTGTCGAGGTCGACCGCCGCGCGCTTTGGACGCGGGCCGGTGCGTTTTCCGGGGGCAACCAGCAGAAAATCGCCATCGCCAAATGGCTGGTGGCGCAGAGCCGCATCCTGCTGTTGTTCGATCCCACCCGAGGCATCGACGTCGGCACCAAGCACGAGCTTTATGTGATGATGCGAAACTACGTGGCTTCGGGCGGTTCGATCCTGCTGCACTCGACCGAGATTCCCGAACTCGTCCATCAATGCGACCGGGTCCTGGTTCTCTACGATGGGCGCATCGCCGCCGAACTCGAAGGCGACGCCATCACCGAACCGGCCATCATGCGCCCGGCGCTCGGGCATGCCGGGGAAGCCGCCGCATGAGCAGCGCAGCAGCCTCATCCCCCGCTACCGGCGGCGTCGGACTGCGCCGTGCGCTGATGCGCAATCGCGGCGCGCTGATCGCCGCGGCCGTCCTGGCGATCCTGCTCTTCGTTGTCGACTGGATCAGCGCCGGGCCGTTGACATATTTCGACGTGTCGTTCCTGTCGAGCGGCGGCGCCACCTCGGCGCTCGCGGCGATCGGCCAGACCATCGTCATCCTGTCGGGCGGCTTCGACCTGTCCGCAGGCGCGGTGATATCGCTGGTCAATGCCGTGCTGGCATCGAGCATGGACCCAATGGCGCCAGGCGCCAGCATCATCTTGTGGACCGCCGTCGGCATCGGCGTCGGCATGGCCGTGGGCGCCTTCAACGGCTTCTTCATCGCTGTGCTGCGCATGCAGCCCATCGTGGTGACGCTGTCGACCATGTTCATCCTGCAAGGCGTGACGCTGCTGGTGATGGACAAGCCCGGCGGCTTCGTGTCGCCCGATCTCGGTACCTTCTATCTTGGCGACGCGATCGCCGGCTGGCTGCCGATGCCGCTGGTGGGGATCGGCGTCGTCCTGCTCGCCTGGTTCTGGCTGAAGGGAACCCGCTTCGGCACAGCACTTTATGCGGTCGGCAGCGATGCGGAGTCGGCCGCTTCCGTCGGCATCAATGTCGTGCTGGTGCGCTTTGCCGTCTATGTCATCGCCGGCGGCTGCTATGGCCTTGCCGGCGTCTTCATCAGCGCCCAGACCGGCAGCGGTGATCCGCTGGTCGGCAATCCGCTGCTGTTGTCGATGTTCGCGGCGGTCGTCGTCGGCGGCACGCGCCTCGGCGGCGGGCAGGGCGGCCCGGTGGGCTCTGTCTTTGGCGCCTTTATCCTGATGATCGTGGTGAACATCCTACTGGTGCTCAACGTATCGGCCTATTATGCGACCATCGCCGAAGGCACCATTCTGGTGCTGGCAGCACTTGCCGGCTCCATCTCGCACGCATCGGTGCTTGCCGTGCAGTTGCGCGCCGCGCGTGCCCGGCTCGCCGCCTGGCGCGCCGGCATACTGCCCTCGCAACTCGAGCGCGTGGACCGGCGTCTCAAGACCGCCGAACCAGCCCATGCCCAGCGCAGTCCGGCATCGCCGCGCCCTGCCTTCCATCTACGCAACGCGGAAACGTTGCGCTATGCGCTGCCCGCCTATGTCTGCCTGTTGCTCATTGTGGTCGTCACGCAGGTCTGGCTCGGCCGCGCCATCCTCAATCCGGGTTACTGGAATTCGCTGCTGGTGCTGTCGTCCTTCCTCGCCGTCCTAGCGCTCGGGCAGGGAACCGTCATCCTGACCGGCGGCCTCGATCTCTCCGTGCCGTGGACGATCGGCATCTCCGGCATCATCCTGGCCGGCATGGTCAACGGCTCCGACGCGGCCCTTGTCTACGCCTTGCCGGTCGTTCTGGTGATGGCTTGCGCCATCGGCTTCGCCAATGGTTTCGGCATCGTCTATCTCGGCATATCGCCGATCGTCATGACGCTTGCCACCAACGGCATTCTGCAAGGCTGTGCGCTGCTCTATTCGCAGGGAACGCCGGCCGGGTTTTCCTCGCCGATGCTGCGCTGGGTCATGACGGCCAAGCTTGCCGGCCTGCTGACCCCAATCGTCCTGCTGATGGTCGTCTTTGTCGTCGCGGCGGTACTGCTGCTTGGCCGCACGCCGTTCGGACGACGCGTCTACGGCATCGGCAATGGGCTGCGCGCGGCGCGCTTGTCGGGCATCGGCGTCGAGCGCACGCTGATCCTGGTCTATATGCTTTCGGCCGTCTGCGCGGCTGTTGTCGGCATCATGCTGACCGGCTTTTCGGGTCAGGCAAGCCTTGGCATGGGCGACGACTATCTGTTGCCGTCGATCGCCGTGGTGGTGGTCGGCGGCGCGCTGATCACCGGCGGACGCGGCCACTATCTCGGCATGCTCGGCGGCGTGTTGTTGCTGACGGCACTGCAGATGCTGCTCGCCGGCACCACGCTTCCCTATGCCACGAGGGCAATTCTTTACGGACTGGTCGTTCTGGGCGCCGTCATGGCGTTGCGCGAACGGCGGCTGCAATGAAAAGGACAGGACCATGAGCACAAGGGCGCCGGCATCGGCGGACGAATTTCTGACCGGGCTGAAAGGCCAGCGCGTGCTGGTCACGGCGGGCGCCGGCGGCATCGGGTTTGCCATAGCCGACACGCTGTCACGCCTCGGCGCTCGCATCGTCGTCTGCGATGTTTCCGACGAGGCGTTGGCCGCTGCTCCCGGCAAGATCGACCTTGTCGCTGCGGTCAAGGCCGATGTCTCGCGCGACGAGGACGTCGACCGCCTGTTCGAGGCGGTCGAGAAAAAACTCGGCGGGCTCGATGCGTTGATCAACAATGCCGGCATTGCCGGGCCGACCGGCGGTGTCGACGAGATCGACCCTTCCGATTGGCGGCGCTGTATCGACATCTGCCTGACCGGCCAGTTTCTGTGCGCCCGTCGCGCCGTGCCGCTGATCAAGGCGGCGGGCGGTGGTTCGATCGTCTCGATGTCGTCTGCCGCCGGCCGCCATGGCTACGCCTTCCGCACACCCTATTCGGCGGCCAAGTTCGGTGTCATCGGTTTCACGCAGAGTCTCGCCAAGGAGCTCGGGCCGCACGCCATCAGGGTCAACGCCATCCTGCCCGGCATCATCGAGGGGCCCCGCATCGAAGGTGTTATCTCGGCGCGCGCCAAGCAGGTCGGTATCAGCCACGAGGAGATGACCGGACGCTATCTGCAGAACATCTCGCTGCGCCGCATGACCAGCCCCTATGATGTGGCGTCGATGGTCGCCTTCCTGCTCTCCGATGCGGGGATCAACATTTCCGGCCAGTCGCTCGGCGTCGACGGCAACGTCGAAACACTTTGAGGAACAAGCCATGGCTAATGTCGCGATCGTCGGAAGCGGGTTTATCGGGCGGGCCTGGGCAATCAGCTTTGCCCGTGCCGGCCATGACGTGCGGATGTGGGATCAGTCGCCCGCTGCGACCGGCGGCGCCCGCGACTACATTGCCGGCGTGCTCGGTGACCTTGCCGCAAACGACCTGCTGCGCGGTCAGTCCGTCGACACTGTGCTTGGCCGGATCACCATTGTCGCGGAGCTGGCAAAGGCGCTGGCGGGTGCGGTCCATATCCAGGAGAACACGCCTGAAAACCTCGAGGTGAAGCGGGAGGTATTCTCGCTGATCGACACGCTTGCCGATCCGCGGACAGTCATCGCCAGTTCCACCTCGGCGCTGTTGCCGTCGAAATTCACCGACCATCTGCAAGGACGGCATCGCTGTCTGGTCGTGCACCCGATCAATCCGCCCTATCTCATTCCGGCGGCCGAAATCGTGCCGGCGCCATGGACGTCCGCCGAGACGGTCGAGAGAACCTGCGCCTTCCTCATCGACGCCGGTCATGCGCCCCTGGTGATGAAGCGCGAGCTCGACGGCTTCATCATGAACCGCCTGCAAGGCGCATTGCTTGAGGAGGCTTTCCGGCTTGTCGCCGACGGCTACGCCAGCGTCGAGGATGTCGATATCGGTATCCGTGACGGACTGGCGCTGCGCTGGTCGTTCATGGGTCCGTTCGAGACCATCGATCTCAATGCACCTGGCGGCGTGCGCGACTATGTCGAGCGTTATCAGTCGATCTATTCGAACATTTTCCCGCAGATGCTGCGGCGCGTCGACTGGGCGGGCGAGGTGATGAAAACCGTCGAAGCCGACCGCCGCGAGCGCCTGCCACGCGAAAACCTCGGCGAACGGCAGGTATGGCGCGATCGTCGGCTGATGGCGCTGGCGGCACACAAGAAAAAATCGGACCAGGAGTACGGACAATGATCGAAACGAGCCGCAAGCCAAGTGCTGCGCAGACCAGGGGCAAGGTCATCATCACCTGCGCGGTGACGGGCGCCATCCACACGCCGACCATGTCGCCCTATCTGCCGATCACGCCTGACCAGATCGCTTCTGAGGCGATCGCGGCTGCCGAAGCCGGTGCCGCAATCCTGCATCTGCATGCGCGAGATCCGGAAACCGGCAAGCCCGACCAGACGCCGGAGGCCTTCGCTCGCTTCCTGCCGCGCGTCAAGCAAGGCACCAACGCCGCCATCAACATCACCACCGGTGGCAGCCCGTACATGAAGGTCGAGGAGCGCGTGCGCCCGGCCGCCAAGTTCAAACCGGAAGTCGCCTCGCTCAACATGGGCTCGATCAATTTCGGGCTCTATCACCTCGCCGACAAATACGAGACCTTCAAGTTCGACTGGGAAAAGCCGCATCTGGAAGCGACCCGCGACCTCGTCTTTCGCAACTCGTTCAAGGACATCGAGTACATTCTGGCGACCTGCTACGACAACGGCACGCGCTTCGAGTTCGAGTGCTACGACATCGCCCATCTCTACAACCTCTCGCACTTCGCCGACCGCGGGCTGGTGAAGCCGCCTTTCTTCGTGCAGTCGGTGTTCGGGCTGCTTGGCGGCATCGGCACGCACCCGGAAGACGTCGCCCATATGAAGCGCACCGCCGACCGGCTGTTCGGCGACCAGTTCCGCTGGTCGGTCCTCGGCGCCGGCGCCAGCCAGCTGCGCATCGCCGCGCAATCGGCCGCACTTGGCGGCAACATCCGCGTCGGGCTGGAGGACAGTCTCTGGGCGGGCAAGGGCAAGCTTGCCAAATCGAACGCCGAACAGGTCTTGCTGGCACGCAAGATCATCGAGGGGCTCGGCATGGAGGTGGCGACGCCCGACGAGGCGCGCGAAATCCTGTCATTGAAGGGCGGCGACAAGGTCGCTTTCTAAATCGTTGCGTGGCGCCAATTCCGAGGAGGACGGCATGAAGATCGAAGTCGTGGTGGACGTGAAGACCACACTGGGCGAAGGACCGCTGTGGGACGTCGAACAGGAACGACTCTACTGGATCGACAGCTTCGACGGGCGCGTGTTTCGGGCGACCGCCGACGGACGCGAGATCCGGTCATGGGACGTGCCGATGAAGATCGGCTCAATGGCGCTGCGCAAGGACGGTAGCGGCGCCGTGGTGTCGCTGCAGCGCGGTTTCCATCTGCTCGATTTCGCCTCCGGCGATGTGACGCTGATCCACGATCCCGAGCCGGACAGGCCAATGAACCGGCTCAACGACGGCAAGGTCGACCGGCGCGGCCGCTTCTTCGCCGGCTCGATGGACACGATGGAAGAGGGGCCGTCCGGCGGTCTCTACAGGCTGGATCCGGATTTCTCCGTCACCCGGATCGATTCCGGCATCATCTGTTCCAACGGTCCATGCTGGAGCCCCGACGACCGCACCTTCTATTTCGCCGACACTTGGACCGGCGAGATATGGGCCTACGACTACGACATCGCCACCGGTGCCGCCACCAACAGGCGTACCTTCGTGCGCGTCGACACCAGCCGGGGCGGTGCGGCGGACGGCTCGACCGTCGATGCCGAGGGCTATCTGTGGAATGCGCTGGTCTATGACGGAAGACTGGTGCGCTATGCGCCCGATGGCAGCATCGATCGCATCATCGACATGCCGGTCAAGAAGATCACCAGCGTCATGTTCGGCGGACCGAAGCTAGATATCCTTTACGTCACCTCGATGGCCAAGCCGCCGTTGCCGCGTTTTCCCGGCGACGGCGTTTTGCGCGGCAGCCTGTTCGCCATCACGGGCCTTGGCGTCAAAGGCGTTGCGGAGCCCCGCTTCGGCAGCTGACGCCAGACAAGCGAAGCGCCCGTAGCATACGCGGATCAGGCCTTCGCGCAGGCATCCCAATGAGCGGTCAACGGATCATTGGCCAAACAGGTCCGGGCGAGCCACGTTGAGCCGTTGCACCGTGCGCAGCACTTCGCGCAGATGCGCCGCCATACGCGCGCCTGCCTGCTTTGCCTCGCCGGTCTCCACGGCCTCGAAGATCGCCACATGCTGAGCGAGCAGCGTTTCGAGGTGACCCGGCTCGGGCAGGCTCAGATAGCGCACACGGTCCATCTGCAGCTTGACCACTTGGATCACCCGCCAGCTCTTGGGCAGGCCGGCCTCTTCGCAAAGGCTACGATGGAAACCCTCGTCGAGCTCAAGAAACAGCTCGCGGTCGCCCTCGGCCACTGCCTTGGCCTGCTGGGCAAGATTCACCCTGCCTGCCGCGATGAAGGCGCTCGAACCGTGTCCGGCCAGCTTCTGCACGACGGAGACCTCGAGTGCCTCGCGAATGAACTGCGCTTCCTCGACGTCACTTAGCCGGATCGGCGCGACGAAGCTGCCGCGTTGCGGCAGGATGTCGATCAGCCCTTCATCGGCAAGCCGGATCAGCGCCTCCCGCACGGGTGTCCGGCTGACACCGAGCTGCTGGGCTAGGTCCTGTTCGCTGAGCGCTTCCGACGGCAACATCGCCAGCGTCGTGATGGCGCGGCGCAGGCGCTCGTAGATCTGCGGTGAGATCGGCATGCGATTGTTGACCGGCTCCAGCACCCGCGAGGGTTCGCGCTGACCGGCGGTTTTCAGCCTGGCAGCACTGCCTGAAAATCTGGTCGCCCCCGAAAGCTTGGTCCCCATGACGAATCCGTTGCTGTGAATGGCGCTGCACTGCTCCGGTCATGACACCGCGCACGTCCCAACTCAAGCGGCAAGCAGGATTGAAGCTGTATTGACATACTACCATGGTAGTGTGTATGACGCCAGCAGGCTAGGGGAGAGGAGCCGGCATGAAGATCACGGACATCAAGGCGACCACCATCACCGTTCCGCTGGAAGCAGCATTGCGGCACAGCAACGGTACGCATTGGGGACGCTTTGTCCGCACCGTGGTCGAGGTCGAGACCGACGAAGGCATTGTTGGGCTCGGCGAGATGGGCGGTGGTGGCGCCGGCGCCGAACTCGCTTTCGCCGGCCTGAAATCCTACCTGGTCGGCCATGACCCTTTCGATCTCAACCGGATGCGCTACGCCATCTGCAATCCGACGGCGTCGCTCTACAACAACCGCACGCAGCTGCACGCAGCGCTGGAATTCGCCTGTCTCGACATCATCGGCAAGAAGCTCGGCGTGCCGGTCTACCAATTGCTTGGCGGGCGCGTGCGCGACCGGATCGGCTTCGCCTCCTATCTGTTCTTCCGTTATGCCGACCGCCGCAGCGGCAAGGGCGAAGTCCGCACCATCGATCAATTGCTCGAGCATGCCCGCGCGCTCAAGGCCGAACATGGTTTTCACGCCCACAAGCTCAAGGCCGGCGTGTTTCACCCCGACTATGAGTTGGAATGTTTCAGGGCGCTCGCCGCCGAATTTCCTGCCGATACGCTGCGCTACGATCCGAACGCAGCCCTGTCGGTCGAAGAGGCGCTGCGTTTCGGCCAAGCCATCTCCGATCTCAGGAACGACTATTTCGAGGACCCGACCTGGGGCCTGGCCGGCATGCGCCGCTTGCGCGAGAAGCTCTCCATCCCGCTGGCCACCAACACCATCGTCATCGATTTCGAACAGCTCGCCACCAATGTGCGCGACCCTGCGGTTGACGTGATCCTGCTCGACACCACCTTCTGGGGCGGCATCCGCGCCTGCGTGCGCGCGGCGCAGATCTGCGACACGTTCGGTCTCGGTATTGCGGTGCATTCCTCTGGCGAACTCGGCATCCAGCTCGCCACCATGCTGCATCTTGGCGCAGTGCTGCCCAACCTCGTCTTCACCGCCGACGCGCATTATCACCACCTTGCCGACGACATCATCGTCGGCGGCAAGATGCTCTACGAGAATGGTGCGATCGCGGTGCCGGAGGCACCGGGCCTCGGCGTCGAACTCGATCGTGACAAACTCGCCACCTATTCCGAACTCTATCGCTCGCTGGGCGGCTATGCCTACGACCGCGATCCCGGCCGTCCGGGCTGGTATCCGCTGCTGCCCAACACTAATTTCGCCGACCATTTGAACGATGCCGTGCCTGATCTCGGGCTGGGCTGACATTTTCCGTTCGAAAGGATCGTCGGGAGGACGCTATGACTTTCAACCGGAGGAGAACAACAATGAGCAAGACCACAGCCTTATTCATTGCAGCCATGCTCGGCTGCACCAGCTTTGCAGCGCTGGACGCGCGCGCCGATGAAGGCGTCGCCAAGGGCGACACTTCGGCCAAGAAGATCGCCTTCAGCAATTCCTACGCCGGCAATTCCTTCCGCCAGGTGATGATCAAGAGCTTCGAGGAAATGGGCGCCAAGGCCGTGGCCGACAAGCAGATCGCCGCAACAGCCGTCGTCAGCTCGAACAATTCGGTGACCGAACAGGCGAGCCAGATCGAGAACCTGATCCTGCAGGGCTACGATGCGATCATCGTCCTTGCCGGCTCCGACACCGCACTCAATGGCGCCATCAAGGATGCCTGCAATGCCGGTATCACGGTCGTCGCCTTCGCCAGCGGCGTCACCGAGCCTTGCGCCTATGTCGTCGACTACAACCTCGATTCCTATGCCAAGGCCGAACTGGATTTCATCTCCAGCAAGCTCGGCGACAAGCCGGCCAACATCCTCGAGATCCGCGGTATGGCCGGCGACGGTTTCGACAAGCGCCTGCATGAGGGCGTCGAGAAGGCGATGAAGGCGCACGCCAGCTACAAGGCTGTCGGCGAGGTCTATGGTCAGTGGACGGCCACCGTGGCACAAAAGGAAGTGTCGGGCATCCTGCCGTCGTTGCCTCAGGTCGATGCGGTGCTGACGCAGGGCGGCGACGGCTATGGCGCGGCGCAGGCATTCAAGGCCGCCAGCCGGCCGCTGCCGATCATCATCATGGGCAACCGCCAGGACGAATTGGCGCTGTGGAAGCAGGAGCATGATGCCGGCGGCTACGAAACCTTCTCGCTGGGCGCCACGCCCAGCGTCTCGCAGGTCGCGTTCTGGGTCGCGCAGCAGATCCTGGCCGGCAAGCAGGTGCCGAAATTCGTCGAGGTGCCGCTCCTGCAGATCAATCAGCCTGACCTCGACGCCTGGCTGAAGACGGTTCCCGCAGGCGGCGTGGTCAATGCCGAATACCCGCAGGAGCTGGTGGCCAAGATCATCGACGCCAACGTAAAGAAGGAGCCTCTGCCGGGCGTTCCCGCGCCGAAATGAGCAGCATGGCCGAATGATGAACGATCCCACGTCGCCCAAAAGGGACGCAGCAGAGACGGTCAATGCCGGCGGCCTCCTCATCGAGGTGCGCGATGTCCGCAAGCACTATGATGCCGTGCATGCCCTGGGCGGCGTGGATTTTCATCTCAAACCCGGCGAGGTCGTCGGCCTCGTCGGTCACAATGGCGCCGGCAAGTCGACGCTGATGAACGTGCTTGCCGGCACGGTCGAGCGCAGCAGTGGCAGCTTTCGCCTCGGCGGACGTGAGATCGGTGCCTGGAGTGCGGCCAGTGCCCAGCAGGCCGGTCTGCGCTGTATCTTCCAGGAACTGTCGCTCTGCGCCAATTTGACGTCGGCGGAAAATGCCCGGATCGTGCACAGGTCTTTGCGTGGGTTGGGCTGGCGCCGGCGCGCGCGCCAGGTGATCGGTCCGGTGCTGGACGAGATCTTCCCTGGCCACGGCATCGATCTCGACAGGAAGGTCGCCGACCTGCCGATCGGCGAGCGACAGATGGTCGAGATCGCCCGCGCCTTCACGCAGACCAGCATCAAATTGCGCGCCGTCATTCTCGATGAGCCGACCTCGGCGCTCGGCCATGAGGCGACGGAACAACTGCTCGCCCACATTCCTCGTGCCGCAGGGCGTGGCATCGCCTGCATCCTGATCACCCATCGCCTCAACGAGATCCTCGCCGTCTGCGACCGCACCGTCGTCATGGTCGACGGCAAGGTCGTCGCCGAGCGGCCGACCGCCGGCCTGTCACGCGCCGCGCTGGTCGAGTTGATGGGAAGCATCGAACGGCCGCGTGAGCGCACGGCCGGCAAGGTGGCCTCGGTGCAAGCTCCGGTTATCCGGCATGCGGGTCGCGACACCACAGATCTGACCATCGACGTCGGCAAGGGTGAGGTCATCGGCTTCGCCGGGCTCGACGGCCACGGCCAGCGCGAGCGGCTGCGCGCGATGTTTTATGCCGCGCGCCGGCAACGCGAGGCCTTGCCGGGTGCCTATGTCGCCGGCGACCGCGGCTCGGAAGGCGTGTTTTCGCTGTGGTCTATCGCCGACAATCTGACCATCCGCAGCCTGAATGCACTGACGCGGGGCGGCATGATTTCAGGCGCCGCCGCCCGCAAGCTGGCCGAGACCTGGTCGGACAGGCTCAACGTCAAGGCGCCTTCGATCGACACGCCGATCTTGTCGCTGTCCGGCGGCAACCAGCAGAAGGTGCTGTTCGCCCGCGCGCTGGCGTCGGATGCCGAGGTGATCTTCCTCGACGACCCGATGCGCGGCGTCGATGTCGGCACCAAGCAGGAGGTCTACCGGCTGATCCGCGCCGAGGCCGAGAACGGACGCGCCTTCGTCTGGTACACGACCGAGCTCGAAGAGCTGACCAATTGCGAGCGCATCTATGTCTTCCGCGAGGGCCGCGCCGTGAGCAGGCTGGAAGGCGAGGCCATCGAGACCGGCCGTATCCTGCAGGCGTCGTTCGGAGGCGACCATGTCTGACGCGCCTGCCCGAGTTCCGGCCCGTTCTCCTTCCAATCCGCGCTCGGCCTTGCTCAATGCTATGCAGGTCGGCCTGCCGGCTATCGCGCTGCTGGTCATGCTGGCCATCATCTTCAGCATCCGCCCGGCGGCGATGAGCTATTTCGGCTTCCATCTGCTGTTCAAGCTCTCGGTGCCGCTGGTCTTTGCCGCGCTGGCGCAGATGATGGTGATCATGCTGGGCGACATCGACCTGTCAAACGGCGCCTTTGTCGGGCTGATCACCTGCATCACGGCGCTCTATCTCGGGGATGCGCCGGCAATTGCGGCGCTGTGCTACCTGGTCCTGATCGCCGCCTATGCCGGCTTCGGCCTGCTTATTCATGCACGGCAATTGCCCTCGATCATCGTGACGCTGGGCATGTCCTTCATCTGGCTCGGCATCGCCGTCATCCTACTGCCGGCACCGGGTGGCTCGGCACCCGCATGGCTCGCCGCCTTCATGAGCTGGCAGCCGCCTTTGATGCCGCTGTCGATCTGGCTGGCGGCACTGGCGGCGCTTGCCGGCCATCTCGTCATCTCACGCTCCTCCTATGGCGTGGTGTTGCGCGGCGCAGGCGGCAATCCGCGCGCCGTCCAGCGCGCCGGCTGGTCCGTTGTCGGCATCCGCGTCGCTGTCTATGCCGCCGCCGGCCTGCTCGCCTGTCTGGCCGGGCTGACGCTGACCGGCCTCACCACATCGGGCGACGCCAATGTCGCGCCGGCCTATACGCTGCTCGGCGTCGGCGCGGTGATCCTCGGCGGTGGCGCTTTCACCGGTGGCGTCGTCTCGCCGGTCGGCACGGTGGTCGGCGCTCTGACGCTGTCGCTCGCGGGCTCGCTTTTGTCTTTCCTGCAGGTGCCGCCGACATGGCAGATCGGTGCCCAGGGCGTTATCCTGTTTCTCGTGCTGGCCGGGCGCGTGCTTTTGTCGGAGCGGGCGCGATGACCCGAAGATTGAGCCTCGCGCCGTGGACCTACGGCTTAATCGTGGCGCTCGCAATGTGGGTGGTGACATCAGCCTATTCCGGTATCGGCAGCGCCGGCGCCACGCTCTCGGGGGCGCTCGCCTTCGGTGCCTTCAGCGTTGTGGTGGGAACCGGGCAGATGTTCGTCGTCGCCTCCGGGCCGGGCAATATCGACCTGTCCGTGCCATCCGTGCTGACGCTGGCCGCCTATGTATCGATAACGGTCATGCAAGGGTCCGACGGCATGCTGCTGCCTGGCCTGCTTGCAGCACTTGCCGTCGGCGCCGTCGCGGGTGCCGCTAACTTCCTTGCCATCGTCGCGCTCAGGCTGCCGCCGATCATCGCAACGCTCGCCTGGAGCTTCGTCTTCCAGTCGCTTGCCTTTAATCTCGGCGGCCAGGCGACACTGAAGCCGCCGGCCGGCCTTTCCCGGTTTACCTTGATGAACCTTGGCGGCGTCCAATTCATGCCGATCGCGGTGATGGTGCTGACGCTGGTCGCCATGGTCGTCCTCAAACGCACGGTCTGGGGCCGGCAATTGCTGGCCACCGGCCAGAGCGAACCGGCGGCGCGGCTCGCCGGCATCAACGTCGCCCGGGTGCGGTTGATTGCCTATATGCTGTGCGGCACGGCGGCAGCGCTCGCCGGCTTCCTGCTTGCCGGCTTCAGCGGCGGGGCAGCACTCAACATGGGTGACGCCTATCTGATGGAATCGATCGCCGTGGTGGTGCTTGGCGGCACCAGCGTCGCCGGTGGACAGGCCAACGCGGTAGGCATATGGGGGGCTGCGCTGTTCTTCAACCTGATGTCCACCATGCTCAACACCTTTGGCATCCAGGCAGGCGTGCGCTTCCTTTTGACCGGCGTGCTGATCATCCTGATCGTCGCTCTCGTGCCGAGGCCTCGCGTCAGATGACACCCGCCACCGATACGCTCGCCGGGCTGTTCGAAACAAAGGCAGTTTCCTTCGTCGACCTGACGCATCCGATGAAGCCCGGCATGCCGGTGTGGCCGACGCACCCGCATTACTGCCAGGAGATGGTGGAATCCTATGACCGCGGCGACGTCGCCTGCAACCATGCGTTGGCTATGAGCGAGCACACCGGCACGCATTTCGACGCGCCGGTCCATTTCATCCGCGGCGGTGCTGCCATCTCGGACATTCCGGTCGAGCGTTTCTTCGGCCGCATGGTGACGATCGATGCGCGGGACTGCGCGCCCCGGCAGGCGGTCGAGCCGGATTCTATCTTCGCTTTCGAGGCCGAACAGGGCTGCGTACGGCAGGGCGACGCCGTGTTCTTCCGTTTCGGCTGGGACCGGTTCTGGGACGATCCGGCCGCGTTTCTCGCCGACTGGCCCGGCCTGTCGCGGCAAGCAAGCGAATTGCTGGTCGAGCGCGGTGCGCGCATCGTCGGTTCGGACTGCCTGTCGATCGATTGTTTCGGCAGCGAGGATTTCCCGGCGCACAATACGTTGCTTTCAGCCGGCATCCTGATCGGCGAGAATTTCGCACGGCTTGGTGACTTGCCGCCTCGGTGCTTCCTGATCAGCTTGCCGCTGGCGATCGAAGGCGGCACCGGATCACCGCTGCGCGCCATCGCGCTGGTCGAGGGCTAAACCGGCTCAAGAGAAATCCAGCTGGACCTTGAGCGTGCGCTGAGGTTCCTTCTCGATCAGGTCGAAGGCGGCGCGCGCCTCCGTCGCCGCGAAGACCTGTGTGATCATGCCTTGCGGATCGAGCCGCTTGTCGGCCAGCCATTCGACGACGCGCGGCAACAGCCGGCGGTTCAGGCGCGAGCCGACGATGGTCAGTTCCTTGCGCACCACTTCCTGCTGGCTGAGGTTGGATGGGGCGTCCGAAAAGCCGAGCAGGCCGATGCGGCCCGCCGGGCTGGCCAGCCGGCAAGCCTCGTCAAGAAGTGCGGGAATGCCGGCGCCGTCAATGACCAGCGTCGGGCCAAGACCGTCATTTTCACCGCGCACCGCGGCCGGCACGGGATCGCGCACGGAGTGAATCACCCTGTCGGCGCCGAAGCGGAGCGCTCGCTCTAGGCGGGCTTCGTCGATATCGGCAACGATGCAGCGTGCGCCCTTGAGCTTGGCGACCTGCAGGACAGTGACGCCGACCGTGCCGGCGCCATAGATCAGCACCGTGTCCTCGGGTCCGCAACCGGTACGATCAAGCACATTGGCGGCGATGGAAAACGGCTCGGCCAGTGCCGCCAGCCCAAACGGCATATCCCTTGGAACCGGTATGACATTTGCCGCCGGCACCGCCACGAAGGCGCGAAAACCGCCGTCGCGGTGAACGCCCATCACTTCGAGGTTGGCGCAGACATTGGAGCGGCCGACCCGGCAGGGATAGCAGTGGCCGCACGACACCACGGGATCGACCACCACGCGGTCTCCCACCGCTATGCCGGTCACATTGCGTCCGAGCGCTGTTACGGTGCCGGCGAATTCATGGCCGATGATGCGCGGATAGACGGCGAACGGATTGGAGCCGTGCAATATGTGAATGTCGGAGCCGCAGATGCCGGCACGGCTGACATGAACGACGACTTCGCCAGTGCCGGGCTCTGGCATGGCGCCCTGCCGGACTTCCAGCGACTGCGGTGCGCGAACGAGAACTTCAAGCATGGCCTCACCAGTTGTATACTAGTCGACAAGTGGCTCAATCTCGCTGTGCCGTCAAGACGCAAGCGCTCATGGCGGCGGTAAGACGGCCTCCTACCTGACACGTTCCTTCACGAAATCGGGACGGGCGTCCGCTGAAACGCAAATGTGCCTGGCGACGGCAGTTCGGACTCCCAATGCGCTGTCCTGCCGATCTCCTCTCGAAGGGGTCGGCAGTCAAAATTTGTTGACTTCCATCAAAGAGGAAATGACTACCGCTTGCCTGCTTGTCGGACCATAAGACAGGCCGTGTGATCGGGCCTCGGCTGGCTTGCCGCACGGAAGGCGACCTTGCCTTTGAACGCGGACGCGCCACCTGGAATAGAGCAGCCGCTTGCATGACGGAATTGGCAATAGAATTGGAACAGCCTCAATTTGCCACCGAGCGCGACCCGAGGCTGAGATTGATCATCCCAATCATCGTCGCCATCGCCTTTCTGATGGAGCAGCTCGATTCCACCATCATCACCACCGCGATCCCCGCCATCGCACGCAGTCTCGACACGACGCCCGTCAGGCTGAACCTGGCGATCACCACCTACATTCTGACGCTGGCCGTATTCATTCCCGTCAGCGGCTGGTTCGCCGACAGGTTCGGTGCGCGAAAAGTGTTCGCGCTGGCGCTTTTCACCTTCACCCTCGGCTCGGCGCTGTGCGGCATGGCCAACAGTTTCGGCATGCTGCTGGCGATGCGCGCCCTGCAGGGGCTGGGCGGCGCCATGATGACGCCGGTCGGGCGGCTGATCCTGCTGCGCAGCTTCCCACGCAGCGGGCTGATCACCGCCATGACCTACACGACCTTGCCCGCCATCATGGGGCCTGTGATCGGGCCGCTGCTCGGCGGCCTGTTGACCACTTATGCCTCATGGCGCTGGATATTCTATGTCAACGTGCCATTCGGTTGCCTCGGCATTCTGGCGGCGCTGCGCTTCGTCGACGATTTCCGCGAGGAAGCGGTGCAACGCTTCGACTTTGCCGGGTTCCTGATGGTCGGATGCGGAGTCGCGCTGCTGCAGTTCGGACTGGAAAGCATCGGTAGGCCAATCATCTCCGTTTCGGCGACAGCGTTGGTGTTGGCCGCGGCGATCCTGCTGCTGCTCGCCTTCGGGCGCTATGCGCGCCGCGTCGTTGCACCGGCAGTCGATCTGACACTGTTTCGATTTCGCTCGTTCTGGGTCGGTACGCTCGCAGGCGGCCTGTGCCGCGTTGGCCTCAATGGCGTGCCTTTCCTGTTGCCGCTGATGCTGCAGGTCGGCTTTGGCATGAGCCCGGTCACCTCCGGCTCGCTGACATTCGTCGGCAGCTTCGGCGCCTTGCTCATTCGGCCGCTGCTGTCGCCGCTGTTGCGGCGCTTCGGTTTCAATGTCGTGCTGATCGGCAGCGCGGTGGTTGGTTCCGCCGCTGTCGGGGGCTTCGCCTTGATCGAAGCCGATACGCCGCACTGGATGATCGGCCTTTACGCCTTTGTCTTCGGGGTCATCCGGTCGGCGCAGTTCATGACCTCCAACACGCTTTCCTACGCCGACCTGCCGGCCGACAAGCTCAGCCGCGCCACCAGTCTCGGCGGCGTCCTGCAGCAACTCAGCGTTTCCCTGGGCGTTTCGATCGCCGCCATGGTGCTGGGCCTTGTCGCAGGAGAAACCCACATCGTGACAGCGGAACGCTTCCACCAGGTGTTCCTGCTGACCGCGGTCATCCCGTTGCTGTCCGTCCCCGGCTTCCTGTACCTGCGTGCCGAGGACGGCGTGCAGGTCAGCGGTCATGTTCGATCGGGTAATTCTCGCAAATGATGCCAGATGCATTCTGCGTTCAAAAAGGATTGCCTCGCCGGGTCGGTCGATTATCATGAACGGCGATACCGTATGGCTGAGGGCAGCCCCACAGCGCTCTTGGCGGCGGATAGTGGGAAATGATCGCGCTGGCGAAACGGGAAAACGCGATGGTGTGGGTTAAGAAGCCTTCGGCTGACGAGAAGCTGGCCATGGCTGCCACTTGCGAGCGTTTCATCGCCGAGGTTCTGAAGCCTCGGTTCATCCACGGCCAGCCGAATCGGCTCGACCATCCGCTAGACATTTTCGGCAAGTGGCGAGGAAGCAAATACGGTTTCTCAGCGCGCTACCGTTCGGATGACGGTGAAGAATTCAACGCTCCCTTCGCCCGGCTCGATCATGTGGAGGAGCATCTCGCCGAGACCCGGTTCGACCTCATGTGGCACAGGCACACCGGAGCATGGGGGCGGCTGCATGCGACCGTTACGTTGGACGAAGCCCTGCGTCTCATCTCGGCTGACTCGAGGCTCCAGCCGCCACTATGAACCGCAAGAACAGCCGACCCCGTTTCGATGTCGATGCCCTGCGCGATCTTGTCGGCACCAAGGTGTACTCGCGCGGCGAGGCCTACTGGCGTGACGGGCTGGTGCAACTGCTGACCGTTGGGCCCAAGCGCGTGCTGGCGCAGGTTGCCGGCACGGAGGACTACCGTGTTGAACTGACGGGGCGTGGCGAGTCGGTCGACGGTTCGTGTTCCTGCCGCGCCTTCGGCGACTGGGGCTATTGCAAGCATTTGGTGGCGACGGCGCTGGCGGCAAACGCGATGGGCAGCGACACGGAAGCGCAAAGCATCGATGTGTTCACGCGTATACGCGAACATCTGGAAGGCAAGAACAAGGCGGCGCTTGTCGATATGATCATGGATGTCGTCGAGCGCGATCCTATCCTGTTGCGTAGGCTGGAAATGGCCACGCTGACTACGCAAGACGGCGACGAGGCGGCCATCGAGGCGCGTCTCGGCAAGATGATCGACGGCGCAACCGCCACGAATGGCTTCATAGATTACCGCGAGGCGCCCGACTGGGCCCAAGGTGTGGACGAGGCGCTCGATGTGATCGCCTCGGTCTCGAGCAAGCATGCGGGCATCGTTATACGGCCCGCTATGCGAGCCATCGATCGGATCGAGGCTGCCATCGAGGTCGTGGACGATTCCGATGGCCATTGCGCCCCACTTCTCGACCGGGCATGCGAAATTCACTGCAACGCTGTCTCGGAGGCGCCTTGCGAACCCTTGTCCCTGGCGCGTGACCTGTTCGCGCGCGAGATGAATGGTGGCTACGACACCTTCGGTGGCGCGGCTGAGCGCTATGGCGATATCCTCGGCGAGGAAGGATTGGCCGAATACCGTCGCCTGGCCAACGAAGCCTGGAATGAACTGCCCGCAACCGCCGGCAAGAATCGGATAGGTCACGGACTGTCCGGCGACCATTTCAGGCTGCAGGAAATCCTCGACTTCTTTGCTGACCGCGATGGCGACCTCGAGGCACGCATCGCCCTTCGCGCCAAGCATCTGTCCTCACAGCAAGCCTATCTGCAAGTCGCCAAATTCTGCCTCTCGCACGGTCGCGCCGAAGAGGCTTTGCGCAGGGCCGAGGACGGCCTGTGGGTGTTCGAGGATGATCGACCCGACGAGCGGCTCATTTCCTTTGTAGTCGACCTGCTGACCACGGCCGGTCGCGATGCGGACGCCGAAGCGCATCTGTGGCGCGCATTCGAGAAGGCACCGAGCTTCGGACTGTATCAACGGCTGTGCAAGACGGGCACGGCGACGCGCGATCGAGTAATCGAGCGCCTCCAGTCCAGGCTAGCGCGCGAGAAGCCGTCCGCCTGGCATTATCCGGCCGATCTGCTCATCAGCATCTTGATTGAGGAGAAGCAGTTTGATCTGGCGTGGGCGAACACGCGCGCACATGGCGCTTCCGAAGGACTGAAGGAAAAGCTCGCGCAGGTCAGTGAAGCCACGCATCCGCGCGAGGCACTGAAGATCTATGCGGAACGCGTAAACCAACTGGCCCAGTTTGGCGGTAACGGCGCCTATGCAGAAGCGTCAACCCTGATCGGCCGTATGGCCGGCCTGCGCGGCGCGTCCGAACATGCCGCGTATCTGGCGGATGTGAAAGACCGCTTCGGCCGCAAGCGCAATTTCATGAAACTGTTGGCCTGACATGCGGCGCGCGGCGATTGACGAGCAAAATCGCTACATGCTGGAACGCCAGCAGCAGTTCCGCGCGGCGGCGGATGTCGTCACCGATGCTTGGACGCGTTTTCGAGAGGTGGGGGCGGTGGCCGTTATCGGCTCTGTCGCGAAGCCGCTTTGGAAAGAGGTGCCGCGCTTCAGCGAATTCCGGCGCGTCGGATCGAGGTCTGGCATGAATGTAGCGATCTCGACCTAGCGCTTTGGCTTGACTCGCAGGCTCGTCTAGGCGAACTGCGTCGCGCCGCCGCTCTTGCCCTGCGTGAGGCGTTTGAGAAGGGAACAGGGATCAGCGTTGCCGATCACCAGCTAGACGTTTTTCTGATCGAACCCGGCAGCGACAGATATCTGGGCCGGCTCTGCAAGTTCAGTCAGTGTCCGAAGGGAAAGCTCGACTGCCTGGTTCCCGGGTGTGGCGAGATCGCCTTCAACAAGTGCGTTGCCGACTTCACGCCGCATGCTGATCTGCTCGCCCCAGCTCAAGGCGCGATGCTCTACAAGCGTGGTGTCGGGCGGATGCGCTCCGCGCTTGACCTGCCGCAGACTGGCTGAAAGCCGCAGGGCTGGGCGAGCCGCGCCTTCAGTGCTTCAGACGATCGTCTCATATGCGCGAATCGGGACGTTGCCTTGCGGAGGCGGGTGGCGTCTTGCGGAGGAAGTCTGCTTGGCGCGGGCAGTGTGTATACGGGCATACCTATATCCGCATGGGTTTTTCAATTAGGCTCGATGCTGTGTGAAAACGGGGAGCATCGATTGCGAGGATTTGCGGAAAGCGTGATGCAGGGGCCGCGGACCGTGGCCGAACAGGTCGCCAATGTCCTGCGCGAAGCGATTGCCAGTGGAACCATCAGGGCGGGCACGCCGCTGCGCCAGGATGAATTGGCCGAGCAGTTTGGCTTCAGCCGCATGCCAATTCGTGACGCCCTTCGCCAATTGGAAGCCGAAGGTATTGTTTCCATTCATCCCACAAAAGGCGCGCAGGTCGCCCGGATGGACGGCGCCGAGATCAGTGAAATCTACGCGCTACGCGAGCTGCTCGAAAGCGAGGCGCTCCGGCTTTCGGTACCCAGCCTCTCCGGCGCGAAGTTCGACGAGGCCGAACAGGTGCTCGACCAGATCGACGCGGAGCGCAATGTCGGCCGATGGGGTGCGCTGAACCGTGCCTTTCATCTGGCTCTCTACGATGCCTGTGGCAACCATCGATTGCTCGGCCTGATCGAGGCGCACCACAATGCCGCCGATCGCTACGTCCGCATCCTGCTGTCGAACCTGGACTATCGCAGCCGCTCGCAGACGGAGCATCGCGAGCTGCTGGCCGCCTGCCGGCGGCGCGACGGCGACAGGGCCATAAGCATTCTGAGGCAGCATCTTCGCGAAGGAAGCGAGACGCTGGTCCGCGCGATCAGGGAAGATGGCCTGTCGCGAGAATCCTGACGGCGTGGCTCATGGGCATGCGATGGGCTTCAGCCCTGCGCCGGCCTGCGTTCGACGATGTAGATGTGGTCGGCCGCCAGCACCACTTCGCCGCGCTGGTTGATCACCTCGCAGCGTTCGATCACCCGTCCCGCCCCCGGCCTCTTCGGGTCGTCTTCCCTGGCCGTAATTGTCGTGCGCGTCCGGATCGTGTCGCCGATGAACACCGGCTTGATGAAGCGCAGCCGGTCATAGCCATAGGAAAAGGCAACAGGATTGATGACGGTTGCCGTCAGCCCGATGCCGACCGAGAACACCAGCGTGCCGTGCGCGATGCGCTGGCCGAATGGCGTCGTCTTCATGAACTCGGCGTCCATGTGGTGCGGGAAGAAATCGCCGGTGTGGCCGGCATGGACGATGAAGTCGGTCTCGGTGATGGTGCGGCCGCTGGTCAGGCGCGACGCGCCAATCTCATAGTCTTCGAAATACTGAATCCGTTCCATCAGGGTCTTTCCGCAATCGGCGTCGCCGGTGCCGCACTCGACTGATACGCCGCCTCGACCAGCGCCATCGTGCTCCACGCGTCCTCGACCGGGCTGATCAGCGTAGCATCTTCTCCGGTGGCAAAACGCTGGACATTGGCCATGCGGCCGACGAAGGCGTCGGGAAACCACTCGCCGGCCAAGGGCACTGCGATCCAGTCCGTCCCGCCTTTCGGATAGATTTCCAGCACATCCGGCTCACCTGTGGGATAATCGAGGTTGAGACCCAACTTGAGATAGGCTGCTCCCTCGGTGCCGCAGATGCGGAACTCGCAGGCTTGGTGCCGGCGGCCGAACTTGTGGTCGTGGTTGATCGACAGCGCGCAGCGCATGGTGTTGCCATAGTCGAGAATGGCGCTGGTGCGCGTCTGCGCCACGGCATGATTGGGATGGCCGAGCGTCTTAGCGTGCACGCCCTTGGGGTCGCCGAGCAATTGCCTGATCAGGTCGAGATAGTGGATCGAATGCATGGCGATCTCGACGCGCGGCGCCTTGAGCAGGAATTCCCAAAGCTGCCACGGTGTCGCCAGCGCCAGCCAGGCATCGAAGTCGACGATCTCGCCGAGCCAGCCCTTGCCGACGGCATCTTTGAGCGCCAGCATCATCGGCGCGAAGCGCAATTGGAAGTTCACCGCTGCGTGCAGCTTCCGGGCGCGGCAGATCTCGAGGATCGCGGTCGCCTCGGCAAGATTGCTGCCCATCGGCTTCTGGATCAGCGCCACCGCGCCATCAGGCAAGGACTTCAGCACATCGGCATGACGCGACGGCGGGGTGGCAAGGTCGAAGATCGCGCCCTCGACGGCAGCAGCTTCTTCGACCGACCCAAAGGCCGTCACGCCCCATTGGCTGGCCAGCTTTTCGGCCCTGGTATGATCAGGATCATAAAGCCCGGCAACCGGAAAGCCGGCCTTCCGGTAGGCCGGGAAATGCGCGTCGCCGACGATCGATCCGGCGCCGAAGGTGACGATCTGCCGGGGCTTGGAGGGTTTTGGCCAGGATTGAACGAGCAAGGCAGGGTCGAAACCGCCTTCAGTCATGATGGAAGACCTCATCCATCTCGGCCCACCACTCGCCCTCTTTGCGCGTCGCCAGCGGCTCCTGGCACGGCATGCAGACCGCCCACCATTCCTGCGTCTTCGGATCGGCCGCCATCTTCGCCATGTCGGCCTCGTAGTCGCTGCCGTGGTATTCGAAGGTGCTGAACAGCACGTTCTCCGGCCGCTTCAGGTAGATCGAGTAGTTCTTGATGTTGCAGGCGGAGATCATGGCCAGCACGTCGGGCCAGACGGCGGCATGGAGGCGGACATACTCCTCGACCTTTTCCGGCTTCAGCCCCAGAACCATTCCCATCCGCTGCATATCATTCTCCTATTTCGTGATCGCCGTGGTGAATTCGGCGATGCTCATGGCCTTGACCGCGTCCCAGTCCCAATCGATGCCGATGCCGGGTTCGTCGGGCGCCAGCGCCTGGCCATCCTCGATGCGGAGGCGCTTGCCGGTCAACTGGTCGAGTTGCGGAATGTACTCGACATATCGGCCGTTCTGAACAGCGCAGGTCAGGCTGACATGCAGCTCCATCAGGAAATGCGGGCAGACCGGAATGTCGAAGGCCTCCGCCGCGTGCGCGATCTTGAGCCAGGGCGTGATGCCGCCGATGCGGCCGACATCGACCTGCACGATCGAGCAGGCGCCTTTCTGCATGTACTCGCGAAAATGGCGAATGGAGTAGAGCGACTCGCCGATGGCAATCGGCGTCGGCGTCGAGTTCGACAACCGCACATGCCCGTCAATGTCGTCGGCCGGCAGTGGCTCCTCGATCCAGGCGAGGTCGAGGTCGCGTAATCTTGCCGCGCGCCGGATCGCCTCGTCGACCGAAAAGCCCTGATTGGCGTCGGTCATGATCTCGTAGCCGTCGCCGACCGCCTTGCGCACCGCCGACAGGCGCGCCAGATCTTCCGAGCCGTGCGGCCTGCCGATCTTCACCTTCGAGCCGCGAAAGCCCTTGGCCTTGGCGGCCAGCGCATCGTCGACCAGCGCCTGCGTCTCGATGTGCAGCCAGCCGCCTTCGGTCGTGTACAGCGGGCAGCGGTCCTTGGCGCCGCCGGCCAGCTTCCACAAAGGCAGGTTCTGCTTCTTTGCCCGTAGGTCCCACAGTGCTGTATCGATGGCCGCGATGGCGATGGCGGTGATGGCGCCGATGGTCGTGGCATGCGTGGCGAATTCGAGATCGTGCCAGATTGCCTCGATCATGTCGGGGTCGCGGCCGATCAGGCGCGGCACCAGATGGTCGGACAAAAGCCGCATCACCGACGAGCCGCCGGTGCCGATCGTGTAGCTGTAGCCGGTGCCGACCGCACCGTCGGAATCGGTGATGGTGACGATAGGCGTTTCCTGGCTGACGAAGCTCTGGATGGCGTCGGTGCGCTTGACCTTGGGCACAAGGTCCACCATCCGAAGGTCGACTTTCTCAATTTTGGCCATGCCGATCAGCTCCGCAATGTCTTTCCGGTCTCGGTGGCAAACAGGTGCGCCTGCGACATGTCGAGGCTCATGGCGACCCGCTCGCCCGGCCGCAGTGGCCTCGGGTTCAGCATGCGCGACACCCAGTCCGTACCGTTGAATTCGACGAACACCAGTGTCTCGTTGCCGAGCGGTTCGGTGACCGTGATCGGCAGTTCGATCTGGTGGACATCGGCCGCACCACCGGAGCTGATGCCATGGCCGGTCGGATAGATGTCGTCCGGCCGCAGCCCGAACACGACCTTGTCGCCGGTGGCGACGTTGGTCTTGAACTGGGCGGGCAGCGGCAGCTTTTCGCCGCTGGCGAAAACCATCTGGCCATCATCGATCGTGGCTTCATGCAGGTTCATCGGCGGCGAGCCGATGAAGCCTGCGACGAAGCGCGTCGCCGGCTGCCGGAACACCTCGTCGGGCGTGCCGACTTGTTCGATATGGCCGTCGCGCATGATGACGATGCGGTCGGCAAGCGTCATCGCCTCGACCTGATCATGGGTGACGTAGATCACCGTCGATTGCACCTTGGCATGAAGCTTCTTGATCTCGGTGCGCATCTGCGTGCGTAATTTGGCGTCGAGATTGGAAAGCGGCTCGTCGAACAGGAAGACGTCAGGATCGCGCACGATGGCGCGGCCCATGGCGACGCGCTGGCGCTGACCGCCGGAGAGTTGCGAGGGGCGTCGGTCCAGCAGTGTGTCGAGGCCAAGAATGGCCGAGGCCTCGGCGACACGGCGGTCCATGTCTTCCTTGGCGGCACCGGCGATCTTCAGCGAGAAGCCGAGATTCTCGCGCACCGTCATGTGCGGATAGAGCGCATAGGACTGGAACACCATCGAGATGTTGCGCGAGCGCGGCGGCAGGTCGTTGACGACGCGCCCGCCGATCTCGATCGAGCCGGCACTGATCTCTTCCAGCCCGGCGATCATGCGCAGCGTCGTCGACTTGCCGCAGCCGGACGGGCCGACCAGCGCGATGAATTCGCGGTCGGCGATGTCGAGATCGATGCCGTGCACGATCCCGATGTTGCCGTAGCGCTTGGTCAGCTTGGTGAGGGTAACGGTTGCCATGGTATCAGCCTTTCACCGCGCCGGAGGTCAGGCCGCCGACAAGGTGTTTCTGGACGACGTAGGTGAGGGTGAGCGCCGGAATGATCATCACCACGGCCAGCGCGCACATGCCACGCCAATCGATGGTGAACTCGGCCGTGTAATCGAGCAGGCCGACCGGCAGCGTCTTGGCGCTCACCGAGCGGGTCAGCTGCGAGGCCAGCGCGAACTCGTTCCAGCAGGTCAGGAAGGCGAAGATGGCGGCCGAAGCGATGCCCGGTCCGGCAAGCGGGAACTCGACCTGCCAGAACGCCTGCCAGCGCGTGCAGCCATCGATCTGCGCCGCCTCCGCGAGGTCCTTGGGCACCTGGCGGAAGAAGCCGTCGATCAGCCAGATGGTGAACGGCACGTTGAGCGCGACATAGGCAAGGATCAGCCCGAAATGCGTGTCGATGATGCCAAGCCGCACATAGAGGAAGAACAGCGGTAGCGAGAGCGCAATGCCCGGCACGGTGCGCGTCAGCATCAGGCTGAGGAAGACGCTGGATTTGCCGCGGAAGCGGTAGCGCGCGAAGGCATAGCCGCCGGCCATGCCGATGGCCACCGCAATGACTGTCGAGGTCACCGAGATGATCAGCGAGTTGCGGAAATATTCGATGACAGGGATGCCGCCCTTGCCGATGCCTGAGAACATGGCGACATAAGCGTCGAACGAGATCTCCTGAGGGATCCACACCGGTGGCTTGGCCATGATCTCGACCGCCGGCCGCAGCGACGAGATGACGATCCACAGGCCCGGCAGGCAGATGGTCAGCATCGCCAGGAACAGGCCGATGCGATAGACGACGCCCAGCAGCCGGCGCTTCAGGCGGGCGGAAGAATTCTCGTCCATCACCACTCCGCACCGATCTGCGTGCGCGCCGCGGCGAGCTTGTTGAAGAAGTAGACAGTGA
The DNA here is from genome assembly GCF_040322475.1 of Mesorhizobium sp. M0140. NCBI lineage: Bacteria > Pseudomonadati > Pseudomonadota > Alphaproteobacteria > Hyphomicrobiales > Phyllobacteriaceae > Mesorhizobium > Mesorhizobium sp. M0140. The sequence goes on from NZ_JAMYTM010000001.1 coordinate 79,669, forward strand.
AGGCGATCGACAGCAGGATCGAGAAATAGGCCATGGCGTTGGCCATGCCCATGCGCCCGTCGCTGTAGGCGGTGCGGGCCACCAGGGTCCATAGCAGTTCGGTGCGGCCCGCCGGTCCGCCATCGGTCATGATCTTGACGATGTCATAGGCGCGCGCGACGTCGAGCGAGCGAATGGTCATGGCGATGTACGCGAAAGGCATGACGAACGGCCACGTCACATAGCGGAATGTCTGCCACGGCGTGCAGCCGTCGACCCGCGCCGCCTCGATCGGCTCCTTGGGCATGGCGAGCAGGCCGGCGAGGATCAGGATGGCGAAGATCGCCGTCGACGACCAGATCTCGGCGATCGAGATGGCGATGAAGGCGAGATGGCCCTCGATCAGCCACGGTATGGCGTCTTGCGTGATGCCGAGCGACTGCAGCGCATTGTTCACCAGGCCGATATTGTCGTTGAACATAAACTTGAACTGAAAGCCGACCAGGATCGGCGAAAACATCATCGGAAACATCATCAGCGTGCGCAGGATGCGCTGGCCGCGTGTCGCTTTCTCGACCAGCATGGCAAGCCCAAGGCCAAGCAGCATTTCGAGATTGAGCGCGATGGTCAGCAGCAGCACCGTGCGACCGAACGCCCACCAGAAATCAGTGTTGGACAGGATCGAAAGATAGTTCCGGATGCCGATGAAGACGTAGAACGTTTCGGGCCGCGTCAGGCGGAACGGCGTGAAGCTGGAGTAAAGGGACAACAGCAACGGCACAACGACAACCGCCGCCAGCACGATCATGGCCGGAAGCAGCAGCAGGAATGGCGCGGATGGCTTGAAGCCCTTCATCAGAATCCTTGAGGTGTTTGCATTTGGACGGCCGTGAGTGGGCCGGGGGCGATGGGTTAGCGTAAATCGCTGGCCGCGAAACACGATCGCCTCCCCCATTTCCGATGGGGGAGGCAGCCTTGGGAGCCCGTTTCTAGAGCTTGCCGGCGTCCTGGAGGATTTGCGTCGCCTTGGCGGCCGCATCGTCCAGTGCCTGCTTGGAGGTCTTGTCACCGAGGATCGCCGCCTGCAATTCGGGATAGACGGCGTTCGAGATCTCGATCCATTCAGGCGTCTGCGGCACGGCAAACGCGTGCTTGGCCTCTTCCTGGAAGGCGGTAAGAACCTCCTTCTTGTAAGGATCGTTTTCGGCCTGCTTCAAATCCCAGTCCCACACCGCGGTGCGGGTCGGCAGCGGGCCTGCGGCGGCCTCGAGCTTCTGGCTGTCTTCGTTGGTCAGCCACCACACCAGGGAAGCCGCGGCCTCCTTGTTGGGGCAATTCTCGGTCACCGAGAAGCCATGGAAACCCGACCAGCCGGTGCGTTTGCCGGACGAGCCCTTCGGCGCGACTTTCACGCCGACATTGCCGGCGACCTTCGACGACTTCGGATCGTTGAAGAAGCCAGCCCAGCCCGGCCAGTCCAGGTTGATGGCGACGGTGCCGGACGCAAAGCCCTGGCCGAGATCGTCCCAGAGATAGTTGGTGGTTCCGGCCGGTACGGCCTTGGCCTTGTAGAGGTTGACGAACCAGTCGAGCGCCCGGATGCCGGCCTCGGAATTGAAGACCAGCTTGCCGTCCTTGTCGAGATACTCGCCGCCTTCAGCGACAACCATCTCGTAGAAGCGGCCGTTGATCGCCTCTTCCTTGCCGGCGAACTGCGTGCCGTAGAAATTGGGTGGGTTGGCGAAGAACTGGGCCTGGTCGGTCACTTCCTTCCAGGTGTCCGGCGGCACCAAATCATAGCCGTACTTCGCCTTGAACTTGGTCTTGTTGTCGGCGTTCTCGTACAGGCTCTTCTGGTAGTAGAGCGCCGAAACGTCGAACTGCGCACGCGGCAGCATCTCCAGCTTGCCGTCGATGGTTGCGGACGTGATCGTCGACGGCACGAAAGCGTCGATCTCTTCCTTGGGCAGCAATTTGCTGAGGTCGGTGTAAAGGCCCGTATATTGCGGCGCAAAGGACGAATGGTTCCAGCCGACGCACCAGTTGGTGCTGCCCGAGGCGATGTCGGACTTGAGCTCCTTGTCGATGTCGAAGCCGTTCTTCTTGGTCAGGATGTTGACCTTGGCGCCGGTCGCCTTCTCCCATTCGGGAATGCGCTCGTAGAGCTTTTCATATTGCTGGCCGCCGATCAGCTTCACGTCGACGGTCACGCCTTCGAACTTGCCGGGCAGGTCGCCGGCAAGGGCAGCGCCCGCACCTGACGCGAGCAACAATGCACCGGCGCACACGCCGGACAGCAGTCTGTTCATCGGTATCCTCCCTTGGTGCCGCCTCCGCGGCGACCGCAACTCGTCTGATGACAAGAAGTGCTACATTCATATACAAACAAAACATTCATAGACACGTCAAGGCGAAATTTGTTTCCGCCGCGCACGTTCCTGCATATATGAAGGGTGAAATTCACTGGAGGATGAGCCCATGGACGACAGCGAAGACGAGCGCTATCGCGCGCCGGCGCTCGACAAGGGGCTCGATATCCTTGAACTGCTGGCGGGCGTCGACGGCGGCCTGACCCAGGCAGAAATCGCCAAGAAACTCGACCGCAGCCCCAACGAATTCTACCGTATGCTCGACCGGCTGGTGCGGCGCGGCTATGTCACCAGGCTCGACGGCGACCGCTATTCGCTGACGCTCAAGCTGTTCGGTCTGGCACAGTTGCACGCGCCGGTTCGGCGGCTGGTCTCCTATGCGACGCCGCTGATGCGTGAGCTTGCCGAGACATCGCAGCAGGCCAACCAACTCGTTGTTTTTGATCGCGGTTCTGCCGTCGTCATCGGCCAGCAAGAAGCACCGAACTACTGGGGCATATCGATCCGGGTCGGCTCCCATATCAGTCTGTTCGACACCGGCTCGGGACATGTGCTGCTCGCTTTCCGCTCACCGGAAGAGCGCCAGATGATGATTTCCGAACACGTCCGCAGCACCGACAAGACGGCGCAATCGACCGAGTTCTTCACCCGTCTCGACCAGATCCGCGACCGTGGCTACGAGATGATGGCCTCGATGCAGACAGCCGGCGTCTTCAACCTGTCCGCCCCGGTGCGCAGTTCCGACGGCAAGGCGATCGCCGCGCTGTCGATTCCCTACATCACGGTGGTCAACGCGCCTTCCGCGCCCGACATCACCAGGACGATCGAACTGTTGCTGGCAACGTGTGAAAAGCTGTCGCACCTTGCTGGATCAGCAGTAGGCTCATCGGTGTGAATTCTTATTTGAATGAAGAATTCCCCGGTGAGATGATTTGAAAAGCCAGAGGGAGGAGCCTCACCATGATCATCGATACCCATCTGCATCTCATCGATCGCTCGGCCCTGCGCTATCCCTGGCTCGCCGGCGTGCCGGCGCTCAACCGCGATTTCTCCTATGAGGACTACGCCGTGGAGGCGCAGCGTGTCGGCGTCGAGCGCGTGCTGCATATGGAGGTCGATGTCGATGCGGCCGACATCGAGGCTGAAACCGCTCGGGTCGAAGGCCTGTCACGGCAGCCCAGCAGCATGCTGGCCGGGGTGATCGCGTCCTGCCGTCCTGAGGAAGGGGACTTCGCGGCCTATCTCGAACGGCAGCGGGCAAACCCGTTCGTAAAAGGCTTTCGCCGCGTCCTCCACGTCGTGCCCGACGAGCTCTCGGAAGGTGCGGTGTTTCGCGCCAGCATAAAGCGGCTTGGCGGCACCGGCCTGACCTTCGATCTCGTCGTGCTGCCGCACCAGATCCCCAGGGCGATCGTGCTTGCCGACCTGGCACCCGATGTGACGTTCGTCCTCGACCATTGCGGCGTCCCCGACATCAAAGGCAAGAGCGAACATCCATGGCGCGAGCATATGAGCGACATCGCCCGGCGCCCGAATGTCATGGCCAAAATCTCCGGTGTCGTCGCCTATGCCGATGCCGGCAGCTGGACGGTTGAGACGTTGCGGCCGTACGTCGAGCACACCATCAATTCATTCGGCTGGGACCGTGTCGTCTGGGGCAGCGACTGGCCGGTCTGCACGCTAGGCGGCGGTCTGTCGACCTGGGTGGCGGCGACCCATGCATTGCTCTCGGGCTGCAGCATCTCCGAGCGCGACAGGCTGTTGTCCGGCAATGCCCGCAAGCTGTGGCGGCTCGACTGACTGGTCCTTTCAGATGGTTGTCGAGACGTGCCGTTCGCGGCCATAGAGCGAAACCAGCAGCACGATGACGAAGCCGAGCGCGGCCTGCACCGCTGCGGGCTGGAAGCCGAGGCCGATCAGCAGCGTGTTGATCTCGGTCAGCACCAGCACGCCGGCGATCGTGCCGAGATAGCTTCCCCGGCCGCCGACAAGTGCTGCACCTCCTACGACAACGGCTGCGATGGTCTGGAACAGATAGGGCTGGCCGACATCGCCATAGGCCGAACCGGTGAAGCCGAGCAGCAGCACTCCTGCCACGGCGGCGAAGAAAGCGCTTGCCGCATAGGTGATGACCCACATGCGAACCGGGTCAATCAGCGCCAGCGGCGCCGCGCCCGGATTGCTGCCCAGCGCGTAAAGCCGGCGGCCATAGGGCGTTCGCTCCAGCACCAGGACGACGAGTGCCGCCAGCACGACAAGGCTCGGCACCAGCCACGGCACCGGCAGCGGTCCGGCCGATCCGCCGATCGAGACGAAGCTGGATACCGCTTGCGGTGCGGAGCCTGACGGGAAACCCGCCGTCCACAACAGCACCAGCCCTTGCACGACCATGCCGATGCCGAGCGTGACGATGAGCGGCTGGATGTCGAGGCTGCGCGAGATCAGCCCGTTCAGCCCGCCGATGATGATCGCCAGTACGCCGACGAGGCCGCAGACCAGGACAAAATGCCAGCCATCGCCATAAAGCTGCGCCGCCACGACATTGGCAAAGCCAATGACGAAAGGGATCGACAGGTCGATGCCGCCCATGATGACGACCAGCGTCTGCCCGATCGAGGCCACGGCGAGCAGCGAGGCGAGCACCAGCATGGCGCGTATGGCAAACGGCGCGGAGTAGCCAGGAATGAGGATCGTGCCGGCGAGATGCAGAAGGGCGGCGACGCAGAAGGCGCCGACGACGCGAGCGTTGGTTGTGGCGAAGAGGTTTTGGCGCAAAACCATGTCAGCGTCTCCCCATAGCAAGACGTTCCTGCAGCGCTGTCAGCATCACGGCCAGCACCAGGATCGCGCCGTAGGCGATCTGCAGCACGAAGGTCGAGACGTTGAACGTCGTCAGCACGCTTTGCAGCAGGAAGATGTCGATGGCGCCGATGGCGGCACCCGCCACCCCACCACGGCCGCCTGCAAGGCTGACGCCGCCGAGCGCTACCGCGGCGATGGCGATCAGTGTGTAAGTTGGCCCGATGTTCGGATCGGCGGAGCCGATCAGCGCGGTCAGCATCAATCCGGCGCAGCCGCCAAGGATGCCGGTCATGATATAGGCGATGAAGCGCACGCGCGTGACATCGACGCCGGCGGTGTAGGCGGCACGGTCGTCGCTGCCCACCGCCATAAGCTGGTCGTAGTAAGGGGTGCGCCGCACCAGCCACCAGACGATGAACATCGCCGCCAGCGGCAGCATCGACAGCGGACCGGACAGTGCCTTGAGCCAGGCCGGTGCGGGACCGATCGGCGCCGGCAGGATTGTTAACGTCACGCCGGTGAGGATCAGATAGGTGCCGAGCGTCGCGACGATCGGCTGAATGCGCACGATTGTCGCCAGAAAGCCGTTCGCAGCACCCACCAGCGCCCCGACGAGCAATGCAGCCGGAACGAGCACCGGGGGCGATGAGATGCCGGTGCCGAGGAACAGCACCTGGATCGTCAAAGCGTTGACGAAGCCCATCAATGGCCCGACCGAGATGTCGATTCCGCCACGCCCGGCGAGGATGACAGGCGTGGACGCAATGGCCGCACCGATCAAGGGCGCCGCCAATCCGACCAGCGCGCCCCAGGAACCCGGCTGGAACCGCCCGGGGCTGAGGATAAGATTGATCGCAAGCAGCACGACCAGCAGCACCACCGCGAAGCCGAAATTTCGCCCAAGGGACAGGAGGCGCGCAACAGGGTTCATGCCGCACGTCCGAACATGGCTGATATCACGCTGTCGGTGGTGAGCGCGTCGCCAGAGATCTCGGCCGCGACTTCATTCTCACGGAACACCAGCACGCGCTGGCACAGGAGAAGAATCTCCTCGATTTCACTGGATAGGATGACGAGCCCCATGCCGTCGGACGCCAGCCCGCGAAACACGTCGTAGAGCACATGCCGCGTCGCCACGTCGACGCCACGCGTCGGATCGTTGAGGAGCAGGATCGCGGGCTCCAGCGCCAAGGCACGCGCCAACAGCACCTTCTGCTGGTTGCCGCCCGAAAGAGTGGTGATCGGCGCATCGGGCCGGGGCGCCACTATCGAGAGTTTTTCGCGATAGAAGTCGTAGCGCGCCTTGCGTGCCGACGGGCTGATTAGCCCGAGCCGCGTGTCGCGCGACAAGGTCGAGACGGCGAAATTGTCGAGCACCGACTGTGTCGGGAAAATGCCGTTGGCGCGTCGGTCGCGCGGCAAATAGGCGATGCCGCTGGCGACAGCCTTGCGAAAGCCGGTAATCTTTCGGGAGGCATCCGATGAACCGAGTTCGATCGAGCCGCCATGGGGCGGTTCCAGGCCGGCAAGCATCTTGAGAAACAGCTCCTGGCCATGACCATCGAGACCGGCAAGCCCGACGATCTCACCCGGAGCGATTGCCTGCGTGATCGGGCTGGCGCCGGGCGCGATGACAAGGTCCCGAACGGCAAGACCACCAAAATCGAGGGCGGCGCGATCAGCCATGCTGCAGCTCCGCCGCCGTGCGTGGCGCCATCGCCTTGAGAAGTTCAGCCGGCGTCGAAGCGCCGCGCTCCTCGGTGCGCACGACGCTGCCGCCGCGCAGGATCGAGATGCGATCCGACAGCGACATCACCTCGTCCATGCGGTGGGTGATGAACAGGATCAGGCAGCCTTCGCCGGCCAGCGCGCGCATCAGGGAAAAGACGGATTCGCGATCGGCGAAGTCGAGCGCGGCGGTGACCTCGTCGAGGATCAGGATCTTTGGGTTGCGCACGATCGCGCGGGCGAGAACGACCAATTGCTGCGCGGCAAGCGGCAGCAGGCCGGCTGGCTTGTCGAGGGGGACGTCGGTAACCGCGAAGCGCTTCAGCGCGGCTTTCGCCCGGTCACGGCGCTCGTTGCGGGGAACAGCGCGCCGGACCAGCCCGTCGAGGCCGAGCAGGATGTTATCGATGACGCTGCAGTCCGGCGCGATCAGCACCTCCTGGAACACCGTGGCAAAACCTTGCGCCTGGAAGGCCGAGGGCTTGGCACCCGAAAACGGCTTGCCGTGCAGCAGGATCGCGCCATTGTCCGGCTGGACGATGCCGGACAGCAGCTTGACCATCGTGCTCTTGCCCGAACCGTTCTCGCCCAGGATGGTGTGGATGGTTCCCGCCCGAAACGCGATCGATGCGTCCGCGAGCGCGATCGTCTCGCCATAGCGTTTGGATATGGTTTTGATTTCAAGCATGTCGCGTTTCGATGCTGGCAGGCCGGCTCCCTGAAAGGAGCCGGCCTGCTGAGAGACTAGCAGGCGTCACTTTGCACAGGCATCGGGCACCTTCGAATAATCCCAGCCCTTGGTCGGCGCCGGGTTCGAGAAATAGGCGTCGAGCCATTCCTCCGGCATCGGATCTTTCGGCGGGATCGGGAAGATCGACACGGCATCCGTCGTCATGCAGTCCTTGTACCAGGCACCGAGATCGGCGGTGTGGACAGGCGGGATCGGGATCAGCAGCGTGTTCAGCTTCGGCTTCTGGCCGTCGAGCATGCGCTCGCCGACGCGGAACAGTGTTTGCGCGGTCCAGTGCGGCAGCACCGCATGGCCTTCGAAGCGGTACTTGTCGGGGTTGGCCTTCCAGTAGCCCAGCGCGTCCCCGGTGATCGAGCCGGTGATCAATGGCGCCGGCCGGCCGGCTTCCGCGAAGGCTTCGGCGACGACGCGGCTTTCGCTGCCTGTCGTCCACACCGCATCGATCGGCGCCGGGTTGGTGGCGATCGCCTGCAGCACCACGGTCTTGGTGACGTTGGCTGTCCAGTTGCCGTTGACGTTGCGCGAGATCTTCAGCTTCGGATTTTCCGCCAGCGCCTTGTCCGCGCCCTGGCGTTCCTGGACCACGATCGGGTGGCCGGCGATGCCTTCGACCAGAAGGATGCTGGCGCCGTCCGGCTGCGCCTTGCCGATCGCCGTCATCATGTCATAGCCCCAGCGCGCATAGTTGGAATCGACATTGATGGCGTTCGGGCTGGTCACCGAGCCGGCGGCGGTGATGAACGGAATGCCGGCCTTGGCGGCAGCGTCGATGGCATCGTCGAGCGCCGTCGCCGAGCCCGGCACCGACGTGATGATAGAGCATTTCTTGTCGATGAAGGCGCGGATCTGGTTGATCTGCTGGCTGGCATCATTGTTGGAATCCGACACCTCGAAGCTGGAGACGGTGCCGTCGGCGATCAGCCCGTCGACAAGACGCTTCAACTCCTTGGTCACCGTGACCCGCCACGGGTTGCCCTGGTAGGATTCCGAGTGGCACCATTTCCACGGCTTTGGCGGCGCGTTGAAATTCTCCCAGGCCGAAGGCAATACCTTCTGGGGCGCTCCGTCATACTGCGCCTTGAGTTCGGTCGGCAGTCCACCGATGACGCCTTGCACATCCTGTGCAAAGGCGGCCGTTGCAAGCGAGGCAAGCGCCGTTGCGGCCAGCAGGCCGCGGATCATTCCTGTCATTCTTGTTCTCCTCCGTTCGGTTTGGTTCAGGCTCCTCCACCGGCAGCGCCGGACACCTGCACCGGGGAACTCTCCCGAAACAGGCGATTGAGATCGGCAACGACCTGTCGGGCTTGATGCCGGAAGGTCATGCCGGAAAGGATGCGTTCGGACGCGGCCTGCTGGAACGCCATGTAGCCGTCATGGCGCGGCCGCACCCATGCACCCGCCAGTGTCGCGCGCGTGTCCCGGTAGAAATTGCCGGTCGCTTCATTGACGGCCTGATCTTCCCAGGCCGCTGCATGGCCGGGCTGGCCGCCGGCGGCGGCATAGGCGCCGCGCTGGACATCGCCGCTCGAGACCCAATAGGCAAAGTTGATCGCGGCATCCCTGGCTTTGGAAAAGGCTGATACGGCTATGCCGGTGCCGCCGAGCGCCGAACCGATCGGGCCGCCGGAACCGATGACCGGAACATCGGCAAAGGCCAGCCGGTTCGCCCGAAAGCCAGTCGTCGCATAGGAAACATAGCCATAGATCAGTGGCGCGCAGACGAACCTGGAACCGGCCTCCGCCATGCGCTCCGAGACGGCAATCGGATCCATCTCCAAGCAAGCCGGATCAACGAGCGCTGCAATCTCGCGCATTGCTTCAAACACTTCGCTACCGGCGTCAACATCGATGAGATCGTGGGATGGATCGGTGGTGCAAGGACGGCCGAGATTGCCTGCGAATGTGTAAAACACCATCAACACGTGAGGCGGCCGCAGCGGCAGCAGCACACGGCCTTGCCGGGCGAGATCGAGCACCTCGCTCCAGCGCGCCGGTGGCGCCTCGATCGCATCCGGCCGCCATGCCTGGACCTGGGTTGCCGCATCGATCGGGAAAGCCCATTGCCGTCCTTGCCAGTTGTAGCTCGGATAGGACTGGCCGACGCTGCCCGAGGCAAGGGCCGTGCGTTCCGCCTCGCGTCCGGCGACATCCAGCGGCTCCAGGCAGCCTTCGGCCGTGATCTGGCCGACATGCGGATGGTCGATGACGATGAGATCATAGGCGCGCGCCAGTTCCTCGACCGGGAAGGATTCGAAATCCTGCAGCGAGCGCTTGTCCCATTCGATGGCAATACCGGTCTTCTGCTGCCACAGCGCCGAGCAGGCGACCATCGGATCGTAGCCACGCGGATGGCTCCAGGTCATGCCTTTGAGCTTGGGCACGCTCACAGGCCGAACTCCGCGCGGATGGCGGCACTGTGCTCGCCGATGCGCGGCGCCGCCCGATCGACCTTGGCCCTGATGCCATCGACCCGGAGCGGCGAACTCGTCGTGAGGATCGAGACGTCATCCTCGCGCGTCACCGTCTGCAGCATATCGAGCGATTGAAACCCCTCGCTTGCCAGCATCTCGGGCCAGGTCAGTACCTTGGCGCACCAGATGTCGGCCGGCTCGAGGATATCAAGCCATTCGTCGATGGTTTTGGTGGCGATCCGCTGCGCGATGATCGCCTTGATGTCGTCGCGCGCGGTGAACCACGATGCAGGCTTGTCGCGATAGGGTGCCAACTCGCTGAGCGACAAGAGGTCGGCCAGCTTGGGGATCGGCGTCATAGCGATGGCGAGATAGCCGTCCTTGGCCGGGTAGACACCGTAAGGCGCCGACAGATAGGCATGCGCGCTGCGGAAGCTGGAGCGCCTGGGCAGCCGGCGGCCGTCATTGAGATGCGTCGTCAGCACCTCGAACTGGAAATCGACCAGCGCTTCCAGCAGGCTGGTTTCGATATGGCTGCCCTGACCGGTGATGCCGCGCCGCACCAGTGCGGCCAGAATGCCCTGCGCACAGGCGGCACCAGCCAGCATGTCGCCGATGGCGAGGCCGAACGGCACCGGTCCCTGATCCTCGTCGCCGTTCAGCCACATCACGCCGGAACGCGCCTGCGCCAAGAGATCCTGGCCGGGCCGTTTGACCCATGGCCCATCCTCGCCATAGCCGCTGATCGAAGCATAGACCAGCCGCGGGTTGATCTTGCGGACCGCTTCATAGTCCAGGCCGAGCCGTTCGATGACGCCCGGCCGGAAATTCTGGATCAGCACGTCAGCCCTGGCCAGGAGGCCGCGCAACGCTTCGAGATCGGCCTCGTTCTTGAGGTCGATGGCAAGACTTTCCTTGGCCCGGTTGATGGCGTGGAAGATGGTGGAATCGCCGCCGATCTCGGTGTCGCTGAGATAGAGCCGGCGCGACAGGTCGCCGCCATCCGGACGCTCGATCTTGATCACGCGGGCGCCGAGATCGAGCAGCCTGAGTGAGCAGTACGGGCCCGACAGGAACTGGCTCATGTCGACGACGACGAGACCGGCGAGCGGCAATTCGGCTGCTGCCGGCATGCTATTTCTCCGTCTTGCCGACGAAGTCGGCCGGGTTGCGGTACTTCACCGTCTGCAGATGCTCGCAATAGAGAACGAGCTCGCCTTCGCCCTTGAAAACCTCATAGCTGGCGCGGATCAGCCCCATCTCCTTGTAGCGGGGCTTCTTGTCGAGGTTGGAGCGGATCGAATAGATCGTGTCGCCAATGAAGACAGGCTTTATGAAACGGAGCTTGTCGTAGCCATAGGAAAAGGCGTTGACGCAATTGGTGGCGACCAGGCCGAGGCCAGCCGAGAAGACAAAGGCGCCGGCGATCAGCCGCTTGCCGAAAACGCCTTCGCTCTCGGCAAATATCTGGTCCTGCACATAGGGGTGGATGTCGAGCACCAGCGTGTTGAACAAATGGCTATCGCCTTCGGCCATGGTCCGTCGCAACGAGCGGATCTTCTGCCCGACCGGCCAATCCTCATAGAACCAGTTTTCGGCGTTCCACACCGGCAGCGCGGCGTGATCCCCAGGCATGTTCTTGGGATGCGTCGAGGCGACACCGACGGTGGGCGCGAAATCGTTCATGGCCGGCACCGCCAGCCTTGTATGGGGCACGTCACAGCTGCCGGAAAACGCATCAAGGCGTCGAAATGCAAGACGTCTCCTCCCGTCAATCTTCTTTTGTAAATAGTATTTTCACATATGGGGTTGCGTTGCAAGCGTGAACAGGCGAAATTTTGGCTGCTCCCGCGCGCCGAAGCGCAGGCGGGCAGGGGAGGAAATCATGCGCAAGGATTGTCTGGTCTTTGTCGGCAGCCTGAACCGCGAGGCGCCGTATTTTCAGGGCGCTCGGGGCGTCGGTCTCGGCGTCTACAGCTTTGACGAGACGACGCTGGAAACACGAAAACTGGCCGAGACCAACGATGTCGACAATCCGACATTCCTGTCGGTGACGCCAGACGGCTCGCACATCTATGCCAATTCGGAAGTCTTCACCTGGCGCGAGGGCACCGTCTCCGCCTACAGCTTCGATCGAGCTTCTGGTACGCTCATTTATCTGAACAAGCAGCCGTCGCTCGGCAGCATCACCGCCCACAACACCATCACCCGCGACGGGACGAGGCTGCTGGTCGCCAACTATGGCATGGGCGAGGGCGGTCCGGATTGTGCCGTGGCGGTTTATGGTTTCGAAAAGGACGGCGCGCTGTCGGCGCCGCTGGCCAGCGTATCGCATTCCGGCACCGGCCCGAATGCGGCGCGGCAGGAACGCTCGCATGCCCACAGCGTCACCGAAACCATTGCCGGTGGTGGCATGGCTATCGTCGCCGACCTCGGCATCGACCGGCTGGTGTCCTACCGCATCGGGCGAGATGGCGAGCTCAGCAAGCTCGCTGAATCCGCTCTGCCGCCGGGCGCCGGTCCGCGCCATCTTGCGTTGCATCCGAACGGACGCTTCGTCTTTGTCATGAACGAGCTGGATTCGACAATTGTCTCGATGGCGCTGGACGAGGCATCAGGCAAGCTGTCCATCATCGACGCAAAGCCGGCGGTGCCGGCCGAGGCGCGCGACAGCAACCATTGCGCCGATATCCAGATTTCGCCGGATGGCCGTTTTGTCTACGGCTCCAACCGTGGCCACGACAGCGTCGTCATCATGGCGGTCGATCAGCAGACAGGTTCGCTGGCCCTCGTCGGCTATGTCCCTTGCGGCGGTGCGACGCCGCGCAACCTGGCGCTGACGCCTTCAGGCGGCCATCTGTTCTCGGCTAACCAGAATGCCGACCGCATCTCGATTTTCGCTCGCGACGCCGAGACCGGCATGCTCAGCGACACCGGGCGCGCCATCGAGATCGGCACGCCGATGTGCATCAAGATCGTGCGCTGAACGCCCACAACTGTGAAGCCCTGGACAAAATCGCCCTGGGCTCAAGCCTGTTGTATTGCCGAGAGCTTCCAGTTCGAGCCATTCTCACGCACGAATGTCCACAGCTCGGTCGTCTCTGTCGGATGATCATCGTCGCCCGCGACGACCTTGCCGCTGGCCCGTTCGCGCGTCACGTCACGAGACTCGTAGCGCAATGCGGCCGTGGCGTAGTCGCGGTCATCCTCACGCCAGCTTTCAGCGACGTCGGCCTGCAGCAACGTGACGTCCGTTACCTCGTTCCTGAGACCTTTCTGGGCATTGTCGGCCAGCTCTTCCGACAGATAGGACACCATTTCGGGGGTAACAGCCCGGCGCAGAGCGGCATGGTCTTCGCGCCCGAATGCTTCCTGGACATCGGTCAACAGCTGCTGGAATGCGTCGAGGTCGGTCTGAGCCAGCGTGATCTCATCAGAACCGATGGCCGGAGAGCTTCCGCCCGAAACACCGCCAAAGCCAGGAATTGTGAAGGAGCCTGCAGTCTGCTGCCCTGCCGTTGCGCGGTTCTCAAATCTCGAAGCCTGGGCATTGCCGACACCGGCGAGCGCTGGCGCAGGACCACGCGCCGATTGCGAGCGGAAGAAGCGGATAGCCAGCATGATCGTGCCACCGATGAGCAGGGCCTGAAGCAGGAAACCGAACATGCCGGCCAGGCCGCCGAAGCCTTGGCCGACGAGCAGGCCGATCAGGCCGCCGAGCAGCAGGCCGCGCATCATCGTTCCACCGAAACCGCTCATGAAGCCGGGCCTCTGCGGGCCGGCCTGCGGCTGCTGGGCCGCGTTGTTCGCACCGGTGTTGGGCGTCATCGAACGCTCGACTGGAGCGGTCGGGGCCGGTGCGGTCCTGGTCGGCGGTGCCGATTGGAACGTGCGCATGCCACGACTGCCGAAACTGCCGCCGCGGCGCGCCTCGGCATGGTCTATCGCAACCATCGAAAACGCCAGGAACAGTCCTGCAAAGAGGGCTGCAAATCGGCTTGTACGGGAAGTCATCGGAGATGAACCTTTGTCTCTGCGGTTTCGGAAGTTTTCAGCCGCCGCCGGGTGCCGGCGTCATGCGGTCAATCGAACAACTCTTCGAAAAATGATTTCTTCCGCTTCGGATAGCGGTGGCCGTGGGAGCGGGAATAATCGTCGTCGCGGCCCTGGCCGTGTTGCGGCTGGGAGAATGCTGCCGGCTGTGGCTGCGGCGCGGGCGCCGCTTCCCTGCCGGAACGCTCGATGATTTTGTCGAGTTCTCCCCGATCAAGCCAGACGCCGCGGCACTGCGGACAGTAGTCGATTTCGATACCCTGGCGTTCGCTCATCACGAGCGCAACGCGGCAGGAGGGGCAAGTCATGCCAAGAAGAGAAGATGTCATACGGGGCTCCAAACCGAAAAAGATTGAGCCCGCTTGACCGAAAACATGGAAAGGGGCCCGTTAAAGCGGTCCGACATCACGATCGCCAAAAGCGATAGTCAGAGGGGCCCGGCCCGCGTGAGACAGTTAGGAATGCAACTCGGCGCCTTCAAGAGCGATATCGCCCCCAGGAACGATTTGTTTGTCAACTCCGCTCAAATCATCACCACGATTTTGCCGAACTGCTCGTTTGATTCCAGATGCCGATGCGCTTCGACGATCTGGTCGAACGCAAAGGTCCGGTCGATGATCGGTCTTAGTGCCCCACTCTGCAGGCCTTCGACGATGAACGCCTTGGCGGCCTCCAGCTTTACCGGGTTACCGGTGATCTGGTGCACGAGGTAGCCGCGCAGTGTCAGCGTCTTGCTCAGCACCGCTGGCAGCGGGAATGGCGTCGGCGCGTGGCTCAGTCCGCCATATTCGATGAGGATGCCGCTATGCGACATGGCCGCCGTCAGCGGCTCGAAGATCGGGCCGCCGACCGCATCAAACACGACGCGCACGCCTCGCGGCCCGGCGATCTGGTTCAATCGCGCCGCCAGATCCTCCTCCGTCGAGGCCACGACGTCGGCCGCGCCGGCCTCGAGCAGCGCCCGCATCTTCGCCGATGTCCGCGTCACCGCGATCGCGGTCGCGCCGACCTTGTTGGCGATCTGGATCGCCGCAAGCCCGACACTGCTCGATGCTGCTGTGATGACGACGGCGTCTCCGCTGTGCAGCCCGGCGATGTCGATCAGCGCGCCATAAGCGGTGAGATATTGCATCCAGACCGCCGCTGCCGTTTGCCAGTCAAGCGACTGCGGATGCTTGACGATAAGTCGGGCGGGGTAGGTGGCAAGATCGCCATAGGCCGGCCAGCGGATCATCGATTGCGGCGGGATGACACTGACGCTGTCACCTGGCGCGAAATCCTTCACGCCGTCGCCAATAGTCTCGACGACACCCGCCGCTTCAAGACCAAGCCCCGCCGGGAGCGTCGGCGTCTCGATATAGGCGCCCGCGCGCAGCAGCGCTTCGGCGCGATTGAGGCCGAGTGCCTTGACCCGGATTTGAACTTCGCCCGGCCCCGGTGGGGAAAGCGCGACATCCTCGATGCGCAGAACCTCCGGGCCACCATGCTGGTGAAAGCGAACTACGCGTGTCATTCGGGATACTCCAAATCATCTGAACCGAATGAGCTATGCAGCTAGGCTTGCCGGGGATAAATGGCTGTAAGGGAAGAACAGTAGAAACCAGGAGTTTTGAATATGGATCGGCTTGAGAGCATGTCCGTGTTCGTCAGGGCCGTCGACCTCGGCTCGTTCGCAGCCGCCGCAGTCGCACTCGATCTGTCCGGACCAATGGTTGGCAAGCATGTGCGGTTCCTCGAGGAGCGGCTGGGCGTGCGGCTGCTCAACCGGACCACGCGGCGGCAGAGCCTGACCGACTTCGGGCGCGCCTACTATGAACGCTGCCGGGTGGTGCTGGCCGAGGCCGAAGCCGCCGATGCGCTCGCCGCCGACCAGTTCTCCGAACCACGTGGAAAACTGCGGGTCACCATGCCGGCGCATTTCGGCCGCCATTGCGTTGCACCCGTGCTGCTGCGGCTGGCGCGGCAATATCCGATGCTGGAGCTCGACCTGTCGCTCACCGACCGCTTCGCCGATCTTGCCGAAGACGGATACGATCTCGCCATTCGGACCGGTGCTCTGGGCGACAAGGCGGGGTTGATCGCACGCCGCGTCGCGCGCCAGGACATGGTCGTCTGCGCCGCACCCTCCTATCTCAGAATTCATGACGAGCCGCAGCGTATCGAAGACTTCGCTGATCATCAGGCGATTGTCTACCGCCGGCTCGGCCAAGTCGTTCAGCCGTGGCTGTTTGCGCGCGAGGGGCAATCCGTACAGGAGATTACGCCAACCGGGCGGCTGCGGCTCGACGATCTCGATGCCATCGCCGATGCGGCTGTTGAGAGCATGGGGCTTGCCTGGCTGCCCTGGTGGCTGGTGCGCGAGCGCATTGAAGCCGGCGCGCTGGTCGCACTGTTGCCGGACCAGCCGCGATATCTCTACGACTGCCATGCCCTTTGGCTGCAGACGCCGCATCTGCCGCTGAAGGTGCGGCTGGCCGTCGATGCGCTGGCTGCCGCCTTGCCGAGATCGATGGCCTGATTGCCAATCGCAGCCGCTTTCAGTTGAGGTCGCGCGGATACTCCTTGACCTCACTGCGATCGACGACCACTTCATCTCCCTCATGGGCAGTGATGTGGGTCTCGATCCGCCAGACATCGCGCAGCGCGCGCACGGTCGCTTTCACCGAAAGGCGCGCCTGCCAGTCGCCGCGGCCATAGGACTTTTCCCAGGTGCAGGTGCCGACCGCCGAGTTCGGATCGTCGGGGTGGATGGTGAACCGGTCGACATGCCTCGCCGCAACGGTCATCTGCGTATGTGGATGCCGCACCGTGCCGCCATCATTGACGACCTGATAAACGGTCTCGCCGGTGTCCTGGTCCGTCGAAACCGAGCGCCGGAAGCCGTCGCCCTTGGCCAGAACCTCCTGCTCCATCGGCACAGCGCTTTCCGGAGCCAGGAAAGCCCCCAGCGTGTCGTCCAGCTTCTGCGGTGGGCGCACCGGCAGGATCAGCCGGCTGTCGCCGCAATGGATCGACAGCGTCGCCTGCTCGGCGGTCGGGAAGACGATGGGCCAATGCGATGTCGCCAGTGCCAGCCGGATACGCTCGCCAACCTCGAAACGCTGCCCGCAGCAGCGCAGCTTGATGCGCACCGTTTCCGCCTGGCCCGGCACCATGGGTGCGATGTCCAGATCATCGTTGCGATGGCTCAGGTTGAGGATGCCATAGCTGATGCGCGAGGCAGCACCTTCAGGGAACACTTGCGACAGCGTGGCGGACAGAAGGGCGACGGGCTTGTCAGAGGAGAGCCTGACCTCGAATTCGGGGAAACCAAGGATCTCGATGGCTTCGGTCAACGGCGCGGTCTCGAAGATCAGGGCATTGCCTTCCTCCGTGCGCTGGTCGACCGGCAAAGTCGGCATGACGCCATAACCGCACCAGGCGCCGGACGACAGGCCGGCCGTCTGCGGCGACGAAATCTCCAGGATCGTATCTTCGCCCCTGGCCTCGCTCAGCACATGCGGCGCAAGGTTCAGCACCTTTTCGCCAACGCCTGGTCCCGGCCACGCCGGCTCCGCCACCCAGCGGCCGGGCCGCTCGTCATAGATCGCCGCCGGCCGTGCGGGGTCCTGAATCCAGGCGCGCAGCATCGGCTCGTCGGCAATGCCGGTGTCGATGCCCTTGAGATATTGATCCCACCAGCGCAGGCACTCCTGCAGGAAGCCGATACGCGGGCCGGGCATGGCGAAGTGCGGATATTTGTGGCCCCAGGGTCCGATCAGGCCCTTGCGAGGACCGCTCAGTTTTTCCAGCATCCGGAAGATCGGATTGGGATAGCCGTCGGCCCAGCCGCCGACGGCATAGACCGGGATTTCGACATCGGAATAGTCCTCGCAGATCGAGCCGTGCTTGTAGAAATCGTCGCGGCGCTGGTGTTCGAACCAGTCCTGCATCCAGATGCCGTTGCCGTTCAGCCGTTGCTCCCAAAGATCGCGCCAGCGATCGCCGACAATGAACGGGTCGGGCGGGGTCATGGCGATGGCCCAGGCGGTGGTTCCCCACATCAGATTGTCGCACATCATGGCGCCGCCGAGATAATGCACGTCATCATTGTAGCGATCATCCGTGGAGCACAGCGAGACAACCGCTTTCAATGCTGGCGGTCGCCGCGCGGCGACCTGAAGCCCGTTGAAGCCGCCCCAGCTGATGCCGATCATGCCGACACTACCCGAGCACCAGGATTGCCGGGCCAGCCATTCGATGACCGCCAGACAGTCATCCTGCTCCTGCTTCAGATACTCACCCTTGCACAATCCCTCGCTGTCGCCTGAGCCGCGCATGTCGACCCGCACGCCGGCATAGCCGTGACCGGCAAAATAGGGATGCGTCAGCGCATCGCGCTCCACCGTTCCGTCGCGCTTGCGGTAGGGCAAATATTCGAGGATCGCCGGCACCGGATCGGCCTCCGCGTCTTCCGGCAGCCAGACACGCGCCGCCAGCTTGACGCCGTCAGGCATCGGAATCCACAAATTCTCGATCTCGCGGATTTTGCGCGGGAAATCGGTGACGACGCGGATATCTTGCATGGCGGCTCCTCTCGACGCCCCGGCCGACAACTTGCGCCGGTGGCGATCCTTATGTGTTCAGCGGGAAATGGCAGGTCAGGCGGCCGTTTCCGACCGCGACCGGGATGGGGACATCCACCGCGCAGCAGCGCTGGGCCTGCGGACAGCGTGTGTGAAATTCGCAGCCTGAAGGGCGCGCCAGCAGGGAGGGAACGTCGGCCGGCAGCGTGATGCGCTGGTGCACCCGATCTGGGTCCGGCTCGGGATTGGCGGACAGAAGGGCCGCCGTATAGGGATGATGCGGCGCGCGGAAGATCGCTTCGGTTTCACCCTGCTCGACGAAGCGCCCGAGATACATCACCGCCATGCGGTCGGCGATCTGGCGCACGACATGCAGATTGTGGGTGATGATCAGCATCGACAGGCCCATTCGGTCGCGCAGGTCGTTGAGCAGGTTCAGCACCTCTCCCTGCACGGAGACGTCGAGGCCGGCGGTCGGCTCGTCGGCGACGACCAGCACCGGGTCCAGAGCGATCGCCCGCGCCACACCGACGCGGCGCGCTTGGCCGCCGGAAAGCTGGTGCGGGTAGCGGTCGGCGAAATCGCGCGGCAGCCCGACCAGCGCAAGAAGCCGTGTGACTTCGGCGTTGAGATCGCGATCGGACAAGCCGTGAATGACGAAAGGCTCAGACAGCAGCGAGCGCACGCTGAGCCGTGGTGACAGCGATCCCACAGGATCCTGGAACATCATCGGCATGCGCCGCCGCACCGGTTTCATGGCGGTGTTAGACAGGCCTTGCAGTTCCTGCCCTTCAAACAGGATCGTGCCCGCCTTCACCGGCTGAAGACCGTTGAGCGTGCGCGCCAGCGTCGTCTTGCCCGAGCCGGATTCGCCGACCAGCGCGAAGGTGCTGCCTCGTTGAAGCGTGAAGCTGACGCCGGAGACCGCTTCGATCTCGGTGGCCCGCCCCGCGAGCCTGGCGGACAGGCCGCCAGCGCGGAACGCGACGCGCAAATCATTGACGCTGAGCAGGTCTTCGGAGCTCATGCGTTCATCGCTCCCAAGGGAATGTCCGCATGCCAGCAGTGGGCGATGTGAGACCCACCGAGGACTGCGCTGGGAGGCGTCGTCAGGCATTGGGCGTCGGCGCGATCGCAGCGCGGCTGGAAGACGCAGCCGCTCGGCCGGCGGCGCAAATCCGGCAAGGTCCCGGCAATGGTCGGCAGGCGAGCAACCCGCTGCGACAGCCGGGCGGGATCGCAAGCCAAAAGCTTCTGCGTGTAGGGATGACGCGCATCGTGGAATATCTCGCGGGTCGTGCCGCTCTCCACTACTTCGCCGGCATACATCACGATCATCTCGTCGCAGAGTTCGGCAATCACGCCCAGATGATGCGAGATGAACAGCACCGAGCAGCCGATGTCGCGCTGCAGATCCTTGAGCAGTTCGATGGTGGCCACCTCCAGCGTCGCATCGAGTGCCGTCGTCGGCTCGTCGGCGATCAGCAGCGCCGGCTCCATCATCAGCGCCATCGCAATGGCGATGCGCTGCTTCATGCCGCCGGAGAACTCGTGTGGAAACTGCGTCAGCCGGCTTCCCGGATCGGGAATGCGAACCTTGCGCAGCATGGCGACGGAGCGTGCATCCTTGTCCCGCTTCGACAGACCCGAGCGATACTGAATGTCGCGCATCTGCCGCCCCACCGACAGCACCGGGTTGAGCGCGCCCATCGGATCCTGGAACACAGTGGCGATCCTGAGGCCACGCAGGCCGCGCATCGCGGTCGGGTCGAGCCGGGCAAGGTCCTTGTCGCCCTCGAAGATGATCTCGCCCGATGTGATTTCACCATTGTCGGCGAGCAGGCCGAGAATGGCGTTGATGAGCGTCGATTTCCCGCAGCCGGATTCGCCGACCACGCCGACGCTGCGGTTGGCCGGCACGCAAAAACTCACCTGCTTCAGCGCCTCCAGTCGCCCGGCCTCGGTGTGGAAGGCGACGCTCAGATCCTTGACCTCGAGAACCGTCATGAGCGTCCCTTCAGCCTGGGATCGAAGAGGTCGCGTAGCGTCTCGCCGAAGAAGGTGAAGCCGAGCGTGGTCAGCACGATCGGCAGGCCGCCGGCAATCACGATCCAGTAGGAATCGCGGATGTTGGCGAAGCCGTCATTGAGGATCGCACCCCAGCTCGGCGTCGGCGGCCGCACGCCGAGCCCGAGGAAGCTCATGCCCGCCTCGATCGCCACCACCACGGGAATGTCCATCGAGATCAGGATCAGGATCGGGCCGATGATGTTGGGCAGGATATGGACACGCAGGATGCGGCCGGCGCTTGCCCCCATCGAGCGCGCCGCCATGACGTGTTCGGCCGATTTGAGCACCAGCGTCTGGGTTCGGATGATGCGCGCATAACCCGGCACATTGACCAGCATCACCACCAGCACCACCGCGTAGAGCGAGGGGCCGAACAGGGTGACCAGCGTCAGCGCCAGCATAACGGTGGGAAAGCTCTTCACGGCGTCGAAGATCAGCAGCAGCACATTGTCGAGCCAGCGCGGCCCATAGCCTGCGATCAGCCCTAGCACGACGCCGACAACCAGCGACACCGCTGTCGCGCCCAGCGCGATCAAAAGCGCGACGCGTCCGCCATAGAGCACCCGGGTGAGAAGATCGCGGCCGAGATGGTCGGTGCCGAGCAGATGCAGGAGGCTCGGCGAAGCGAAGCGTTCGGCCGGCGATATCTTGCTCGGCGCATAGCTGGTCAGGAGGCTGGCGAAGACCGCCGACAGCACCACGACCGTCACCAGCGTCAGGCCGATCGCGCCGAGCGGCTCGCGCATGATGCGGCGCAAGGTGCGCCATATCATGCCGAGACGGAAGCTGCGGGATGGCAGCTCAGTTGAAACTTGATCTGACACGGGGATCCAAGATACCGACGAGGATGTCGGCTGCTACGTTGACGAGAACGAAGAAGACCGTGGTGACCAGCACGGCTCCGGAGACGATGGGATAGTTGCGCACCGAGATCGCCTCATAGACCAGCTTGCCGATGCCGGGACGGGCAAAGACGATTTCGGCGAAGACGGAAGACGACAGCATGTGGCCGATGCCGACGCCGAGCAAGGTGATCGTCGGCAGCACGGCGATGCGGAGGGCGTAGGTGTAGACGATCCTGTGCTCGGTCAGGCCGAAGGCGCGCGCCGTGCGGATATGGCTGGCTTCCAGCGTCTCCAGCATCGAGGCGCGCACCATGCGCGAGATATAGCCGATCCAGCCAAGGCCAACCGCCAGCGACGGCAAGATGAGGTGCTGGAGCTGGCTGGCGAGGTCGCCCGGTTCGCCGGCGCCGATCGCCGGCAGCCATTGCAGGGCGACCGCAAACACCAGCAGCGAATAGATGGCGACGACGAAGGACGGCACGGCGATCATCGCCACCGACAGCACCCCGATCACCTGATCGACAAAGCCGCCGCGCCGCACCGCCGCGATGCAGCCAAGCGGAATGCCGAGCGCCACCGACCACGTGATGCCGCCGACCACCAGCGCCAGCGTGAACGGAAGCTGTTCCATCACCACGTCCAGAACTGGCCGATCTGACAGCACCTCTGTGCCGAGATCGCCGCGCAGGACCGATCCGTAGAAATGTAGGAACTGCCGCCACACCGGCTGATCGAGGCCCATGCGTACGCGCAGCGCCTCCATCATCTCCGGCGTCGCGCGCGGCCCCAGCGCAACGGAGGCCGGGTCGCCGGGAATGAGGTAAACCATGGCGAACATCATCATCATGGCCACGCTGATGATGATGGCGCCAAGCCACAGACGCTTGAGGGCGTAGCGGATCATTTCCAGTACCTGTCGGACGGTCTTTGGCGGGGACGAGCCCCGCCCGCCGATATCATGCGGGTTTGAAGTCGGTGAACACGGGTTCGCCGTTCGGCTTCAGGCCGGCCACAAGCGTATATCGATTCATGATGCCGGTGACCTCATGCGTCAGGAAAACGTAGTTGCCGTTCTCCTCCATCAGGTCCTGCAGCTTCTTGTAGATGACATCGCGTTTTGCCGGGTCGAGCTCGACCATGCCTTCGGCATTGAGCTTGTCGAATTCCTCGCTGGAAAACCGCTCCCAGTTCCAGACACCGATCTGGTCGCGGGTAAACCAGGCAGTGGCCCAGCTCGGATCCGGCTGCATGGAGAAGCGGCTGATGATCATCTGCAGCTTTTTGTAGTAGTCGCCTTCCTTGGCGCCCAGCGTCCAGAAGGTGCCGCTGTCGTTCTGCTTGATCTCCACAGTGAGGCCGACATCCTGCAGGTTCGACTGCACGACCTGCGCCGCGGTCAGGCGCTCGGTCTTGTTGAGGATGTCGAGCGTGATCGTCGCGCCGGCCAGTCCTTCCTTGGCGATCATGTCGCGGGCGCGGTCCGGATCGAAATCGAACAGGTTCTTCTCGCGATGGCCGGGCAGGCCGGGCGCGATGATGCCGGTGGCGGTGGCGGCGGCGCCGAAATAGGCGGCATCGACCACCGCCTTGCGGTCCACGGCGTACTGAACCGCGCGGCGCATGTTCGGATTGTTGAAAGGCGCGACATCCTGGTTCATGCCAAGCCAGACAAAGGCCAGCGACGGCTTCTCGACCACGGTCGTCTTTGGCGGCGGTGTCTGCTTCAGGCGCGAGATCGAGGAGACCGCGGTCCAGGTGTAATCCAGGTCGCCGGCCTCATAGCCGAGTTCGGCGGTCTTCTCATCCTCGATCGGATGGATGTGGATCTCCGCGAAGGCACCTTGCTCGTACTTCCAGTCGGGATTGCGCACCAGCACCGTGCGCTGCTTGGGCAGCCATTCCTTCAGGATGTAGGGCCCCGACTGGGCCACCGGCTTGACACCCATCTTGCCACCGAGCTCGGTGATGGCGCGCTTCGACAGGATGGTGCCGGAAGGCGTCGGCAAGGTCGACGTCCACAGCGGCGCGAAGGCCTGCTTCAGGTGGATCAGCCCCGACAGCTTGTCCTTGACTTCGACCTCTTTGAGCGTCGCCCAGTCGCCGGAGTAGGGGCTCTTGTTGGCGGGATCGGCGATGCGTTCGATCGAAAACTTGACGTCTTCGGCCGTCATCTGGCCGTAGCCATCGGTGAAGCCGATATTGTCGCGCAGCTGGAAGGCGACGGTCAGCGGATCGAGCTGCTTGATCGTCTCCGCCGCCATCGGCCGCCAGCCCCAGCTGTCGCCCGGCGTGGTGACGACGAGGCCGGCGAAGATGACGCTGGTGATGTCGCCTTCGGGTGCCGCCAGCCGGAAGCAAGGGTCGAGCGTCTGGATGTCGGCGTAGGAGCGCACCTTGAGGATCGGCCCGTCGCTCGACCAGGAAACTTTTGGATTGACCATTGAGGCGAGGCCGAAAGCGCCGGCTCCGGCGAGCAGGCTGCGGCGCGAAACCCTGGTGTCGGCTAGAATGGACATGCTCTACCCCTCTGCTGTTTTCGTTGTCTTGTTTCCGGCCGTTGGCCATTCTCCAAGCCGGGCCGAATGTGTCTGTCAGCTAAAACTGCTAATAATAGACATGTATGTCTAGCGAAAATTTTGCCGGCATGTCCGAATCTTGAATACGGACGATCTTGCGGAAATATCGACATCTGTTCCGACCGCGCCAGCGCGTCGGCTTGGGCCCTACGCGGGCTAAATGTGATCGCCCACACGGCGCGGCTTGGCCCGCCATTCGGTGGGGCCTGGATCAAGAGCTGTAGCGGACATGCGCCTCTCCGCGGCCGATCACTTCCAGATTTCGGCCGCCAGGCGCACGAAATTGCCGCCCAGGACGTTGCGCACGGTCTGCTCGGACTGGCCGCGGCGCAGAAGCACATCGGTCAGTTCGCTCATCTGGCCGGGAGCCGCGTAGGTCGTCGCCCCTTCCGGATACTCGCTCCTGGGCCAGAATTGCGGGTTGTCGGAAATGATACGGTCGATGCCTTTGATGTCGACGGGGAAGGCGTAGTCCAGCCCGATGCCGACATGATCTGGGCCAGCCAGATCGACAAGATATTCGATGTGGTCGGCCAACCTGTCCGAGTCCGTGCGTCCCTCTCCCAGGAAACGATTGAGCCCGACGATCGCGACGATGCCGCCGGTGCGCGCGCAGGCCTTTATCTGCTCGTCGGTGATGTTGCGGCCATGGCCGCACAAGGCCTTGGCGTTGGAGTGCGAGAAGATCACCGGCCGGTTGGAATATTCCATCACCTCCATCGAGGTGCGATAGCCGGTGTGGGTGACGTCGACGAACATGCCGAGACGGTTCATCTCGTCGATGACCTGGCGGCCGAACGCCGTCAGGCTGGTCTCGACATCGTGGCAACCGCCGCCGGCGAGGTTGTTCCTGTTGTAGGCAAACAAGATCTGGCGCACACCCAGATGGTGATAGAACTCCACCATTTCGATGCGGCCGTCGAGCGCGTTCATGCCCTCGACGTCGAAGGTGATTGCCAGTTTGCCCTCAAGCTTTGCCTTGCGGATTTCCTCTACCGAGGAGACCAGCGTGTAGTGCTCGGGATTGGCAAGGATCCAGTGGCGGAAATTTGCGAGCGTCCGCACTGTCTGCTCCCAGGGCAACAGGTCGAAGCCGACATCAATCGACAGATAGTCGATGCCGGCGTCGCGCCAGATCTGCAGATTGTTCAGGTCCGCAGCCGGGTCCGGCATGAAGCCGGAATGCGCGTCCCATATGATTTCACTGTCGAAAATGGCCTTGGCGGCAGTCGAAACGCTCACTTTTTTCTCACTCTCTTGGCAACGCCAACACGACGGAAGGCCGGATCAAGCGGCGTTCCGGACGTGTGATCCAGATGCAGTACGCATCAAGTATCAGGCCACAGACACATGTGTCTATACAGCTCCGAACGGGCCTGTATGGTCGCCGTCGCTGCATGTCGCTCCGATCGGACCATCGGCAAAAGGGAGAACAAAGATGAGTTCAAACGGAAGCCATGGCGGGAGCGATAGCAGGCACATCGCGGTAATCGGCGGCGGCATCATCGGCTGCAGCGCGGCTTTCCATCTGCTGCGGTCCGGCGTGCGCCGGGTGACGGTCATCGATGCGGGTCAGCCGGGTGCCGCGACCACCAGCGCCGGCGCGGGATTTGTCTCGCATTGGTCCGCCGGCATGATTCCGCTTGGCGAAGAGGGTCTTCAGCTGCAGCAATATGGCCTCATTTCTATCGCCGGCTGCACGAGGTCGGCGTCGAGATCGGCTATCGGCCGAACGGCACCTTGATCATGGCGCTGACCGAGGACGGGCGCGAGCGTTTTGTCCGCCCGGTGCTGGACTCTTCCTATGCCCCGACGGAAATGCAGGATCTGAACGCCGCGCAGATCGGCCAGAAGATGCAAGGTCTCATCGATCCGGCGCGGGTCCATTCGGCGGCCTACAATCCGCATGGCATCCAGCTCGACACCAAGCTGGCAATGGGTGTGCTGACCGGCCAGATCAGCGAGCTGGGCGGCGTATTCCGCAGCAACACACGCGTGACGGCCGTCCATGATGCCGACGACCGGGTGGCGATCGAGACCGATCAGGGCAGCCTTGAGGCTGACGGCGTGATCGTTGCCGCTGGCGCATGGGACAACCAGATCATATCGGGCCTCGGCTGGAAGTTGCCGCTGCTGCGGGTCGTCGCGACACGCATCGTCACCGATGATCGCGGGCTGCCGTCGACCATCCCCACCGTCCAGTGCCGCGAATTGCGGCTGTGGCTGCGCGAGACATTCGGGGCCGTCATGTGGGGAACCGGCCGGCACTACAAACCCCTGTACAAAACAAATGACAGCGAAATCGAACCCGGCCAACCGCACAATCTCGAACTGATGCAGGAGACATTCGAGCAGGAGCTTGCCGAGCTGCAGACGGTGTTCCCGCCGCTGCGCGGTTCGACGATCGCGAGTTGGGCGCAAGGTGTGCCGTGCTACACGCCCGACAACGGTCTTATCGTCGGCAAGGTCCCCGGCAGCGACAATATCGTGGTCGTCGGCGGCGATAATGAGAGCGGCGTCACCCATGGGCCGGGTCTTGGCCGGCTCTCCTGCGAACTGGTCCTCGGGCAGACCCCATTCGTTTCCGCGGAGCGGTTCCGTGTCGATCGCTACGCCTCCGATGCCTTCAAGTCGGAAGCAGAGATCGAGGCCGCCATGCCGGCCTGGGGCGCGCGTCATGAGGCGTCGCGATTTGGCCGCGAGGCTTGATGTCAGCAGTCGTCGACGCTGCCGAGCAGCGCCTGCGCCACCGCCCTGACCACCGGGCCGGCATTCTTCCTCGTGACGATGTGGAAGGAGCCGGCGTGACGACGCGAGGTCTTCGTCAGCCGGACGAGCTGGCCGCGGCGCAGATGCTCGTCGGCAAACCCGGCCCAGGCGAGCGCGGCGCCGCGCCCGGCGATGGTTTCGTGGATCATCGACATGTAGCCCGTGAACCGAGGTCCATCGAGTTTCCGGTCGGTTCCGATCCACGATTGCCAGCTGTCGATCGCGCCCGGCGGCGTCACCTGATGCAGCAGCGGCACTGCTATGAAAGCCTCTGGGTCTTCCGAGGCGAGCGCCGGATAACGCGCCAGGAACGCCGGTGCGCAGACCGGGAACCATTCACCGTCGAGCAGTTTTTCGGTCACGAATTCGGACCATTGCCCGGCTTCGCCGAAGCGGATCGACAGCGCCACTTCAGGCTGGTCGAAATCCCTGTAGTCGGTGGATGTCTGCAGCAGCACCCGGCCATCGGCAACCTGCGATGTGATGAGGCCGAAGCGCGGCATCAGCCATGCCTGCGCGAAGTCGTGGCTGCAGCCGACCACGAATGTATCGCTGTCGTGCGCGGTCAAATCCTCGACCGCTTGCCTGATGGTGCCGAGACCCTCGCGGATCGCTTCGGCTAGCGTGTTGCCGGCCCCGGTGACGGCGACGCGGTTGCCTTTGCGCGCGAACAGCTCGACCGACAGCTGGCGCTCGAGATTGGCGACGTGCCTGCTGACCGCCGATTGGGCGATGTTCAGCTCCTGAGCGGCCAACGTCAGCCCGCCATGCCTGGCGGCAGCCTCGAAGACGACCATGGCGTTCAGCAGGGGAAGCGATGTCTTGAGGGTTTTCACAATCCAAACCTGCCTTCATGCCTTTTCGATATGAAGGTCTATCATTTCTGTGTTTGCCGCAAGCCTTTCCGCATCGCACATTCCTATCGAAACGTCATCCTAACGCCAGCGAGCAGAAAGGTGTTGCAGTGCAGGCCTATACACCGAACAGCCAGCCTATCGACAGAAGCGAGACCGTCAGGCTGATCGACCGGCAACGTCCGGACTGGTCGCTGGAACAGGCCTTTTATGCCGACCCTACGATCTTCGCGCTGGAACGTGACTTGTGGTTTCCGCGCCAATGGATGCTTGTCGCCCATGCCAGCGAGGTCCCTGAAAAGGGCCGCTACATCGTGCGCCAGCTGTTCGACGAAGAGATCATCGTCGTGCGCTTCGGCGATGGCGAGGAGGACATCGCGGCCTACTACAATGTCTGCACCCATCGCGGCTCGCGGCTCTGCGCCAAGGATGGTCGCGGCAAGCTTCTGGTCTGCCCATATCATGCCTGGTCGTTCAGGCTGACCGGCAAATTGCAGTCGCGGCAGGACCTTCCTACAAGCGCCGATCCGGAAACGCTCGGCCTGCACCGGGTGCCCTGCAAGAGTTTCGGCGGCCTGGTATTCTGCGGCCTCGATGCCAAGTCGTTGCCCGACATCCAGCCTGTCGCGGACGGGCTGACCGGTGGCTTGCGCGAGAACGGCCTCGACCGCGCACGCATCGTTGCGCGCAGGAATTACCTGACCAAGGCGAACTGGAAGCTGGTGCTCGAGAACTTCCTTGAATGCTATCACTGCCGTCCGGCTCACCCCGAATATTACCGCGTCAACGGTCATGTCAAAGTGACCGCGACCCGCGATGCCGACAAGGCGGTCGAGTGGCAGAACGAAATCGAGGCCTGGCACAGCGTCATCGGCGATGCCGAGTTCCACAAGGGCGCGTGGCAGGCTGGCGACCTGGACACGATGCCGTTCGCCATGCACCGCAAGCCGATCGGCTCCGGCCGTAACACGCTGTCCAATACGGGCGAGGGGGTCTCGTGCCTGATGGGTGGTCGTCGTGCCTATGATGGCGGCGAAAGCGGCTTTCGCCTCGGACGCCTGTCGTTTGCAAGTGCTGCCAATGACTATGTCACGCTGTTCCAGATGATACCGCGCAACGCCATGGAAACAGACGTCATCCTGACTTGGCTCGTCGACAAGGATGCCGATAACGACGTCGACGCCGATGCGATCAGCTGGATGTGGGACATCACCACGGTGCAGGACAAGAAGATCACCGAAGACAATGCCGACGGCATCATGTCGCGCGCCTACCGGCCGGGGCCCTATACGCCGCTGGAAAGCCAGACCTCGTTCTTCGTGCAGACCTATCTGTCGGAACTGCGCTCGCTGATCACCGGCACGCGCGGCGCGACCGTCAGCCAATGGTCTGCGCCGAAGGAACTTTTCGCTTCGCCGAAAGCGGCGAGTTGCAACACGCGCCTCTGACCCGCGGCCGAAGATGCCTCTTTGAGGCGTCGCATTCCGATGCCATATGAAGGGGGGCCGACGGAATGTTGCGGGAGAGACAGTTTATGACCAAAGGTTCGGATCTGTTCGTCGCGGCCCTCGAGAACGAAGGGGTCGAACGGATTTTCGGCATTCCGGGCGAAGAAAATCTCGATATCGTCGAATCCATCCGCCGCTCCTCGATCCAGTTGATCCTGACCCGTCACGAGCAGGCAGCCGCTTTCATGGCCGCCACCTATGGCAGGCTTACCGGCAAGCCGGGTGTGTGTATCACCACGCTTGGCCCAGGCGCTCAACCTTTCGACCGGTTCGGCCTATGCGCTGCTCGGCGCGATGCCGATGATCATGATCACCGGCCAGAAGGGCATCCTGTCATCCCGGCAGGCGCGCTTTCAGATCGTCGACATCGTCGCGGCGATGAAGCCGCTGACCAAGCTGTCGCGCCAGATCGTCTCGCCGAAGATGATCCCCTCGCTGGTGCGCGAAGCTTTCCGTGTCGCCCAGGAAGAGCGTCCCGGTCCCGTACATCTGGAACTGCCGGAAGACATTGCGGCGGCCGAGTGCGAACCGATCGCGCTGGTGCCGACGCACCCGGTCGAACTGCCGCTGG
Organism: Mesorhizobium sp. M0140; assembly: GCF_040322475.1. Taxonomy (NCBI): domain Bacteria; kingdom Pseudomonadati; phylum Pseudomonadota; class Alphaproteobacteria; order Hyphomicrobiales; family Phyllobacteriaceae; genus Mesorhizobium; species Mesorhizobium sp. M0140. Next base: position 109,520 of record NZ_JAMYTM010000001.1, read on the forward strand.
CCAGTCCAGGCGCGCTTGATCGCGCCGCCCGTATGATCCTGGAAGCCAGGCGCCCGCTGCTGATGTTCGGCGCGGCGGCGTCGCGACCGCGCGTGACCCCCGACGTCGCGCAGTTCGTGCTGCGGACGCAAATTCCCTATTTCACCACGCAGATGGGCAAGGGCACCGTGCCCGGCGGCACGGAGCTCTATATGGGAACGGCAGCCCTTTCGGAGCGCGACTACGTGCACGAGGCCATCGAGCAGGCCGATCTGATCATCACCATCGGTCACGACACCGTGGAGAAGCCGCCCTTCATCATGGGGGCGAAGGGGCCGAAGGTCATTCATGTCGGCTACCAATCAGCCGATGTCGAGCAGGTCTATTTCCCGCAAGCCGAAATCGTCGGCGACCTCGGCCCTTCGCTGGCGCTGCTGGCCGACCGCATCGAGGGCAAGATCCCCAACGCGCAGGTCCTGCTGCCGCTGCGGGAAGGCATTCTGAGCCGGATCGCCGCGCGGGCCACCGAAGATCGCTTCACGCCGCAGCGCATCGTGCACGACGTGCGCGCCGTGATGCCGGCCGACGGGATCCTCGCCCTCGACAACGGCATGTACAAGATCTGGTTCGCGCGCAACTACCGGACGCGCATGGCAAACACGATCCTGCTCGACAATGCGCTGGCCACCATGGGCGCGGGCTTGCCGTCGGCGATGATGGCGGCACTGCTCTATCCGCAGCGCCGTGTCATGGCCATCTGCGGCGATGGCGGCTTCATGATGAACAGCCAGGAATTGGAGACCGCCGTCAGGCTCAAGCTCAACCTCGTCGTCCTGCTGCTCGAGGACCATGCCTATGGCATGATCCGCTGGAAGCAGGCGGTTGACGAATTTCCGGATTTCGGCATGACCTTCGGAAATCCCGATTTCGTCAAGTATGCCGAGGCTTATGGCGCCAAGGGAACCAGGGTTGCAGAGATCGCCGACTTGCGGCCGGCGCTGGAACAGGCCTTCACCGGCGGCGGCGTGCATCTCGTCGTTGTGCCTATCGACTATTCCGAAAACACCAGGGTGCTCGTCGACGAATTGCGCGAGCGTCTGCCTGCGCCGCAGACGCCCTGACGGCAGCGACAAAGCCGCCGTCAGGATTGCTTGGGCGGAAGACCCTACACCTTGCAGTAAGGCGTTACCGGCGCGATGGTGCCGAAATCCTTAGCGATCTCGTAGCCGATGCCGTCGGCCGCCGCCTTGCCTACATAGGAATGGCAGAGTGTGTGGTTGTTGGTGGCGTCGACGCGGATCTTGCCTTGCGGTGCGTCGAACTCGATCGACGGCAGCGCGGCCAATACATCGTCGTCCTTCAGCGATCCCGCCTTCTCCGCGGCCAGCGCGTAGAGATGCAGGCCGTTGTAGCCGGCCTCCCCGATGCCGTTGACCATCTTCTCCTGGCCGAATTTCTCACGGAAGCTGGAGATGAACTTTTTGTTGACCGGATTGTCCAGCGCCATCCAGTAGGGCTGCGGCGCATAGGTGCCGGCCGCAACGCCGGGCGGCAGCGCGTCCTTGTTGAAGACCTCGTCGAGCGGGGCGATCAGCGGCTGCTTGATGTCGAAGCTGCGATACTGCTTGAGCTGGGTGACGGCGTCGTTGCCGACCACCATCGACCAGACGACATCGGGCTTCAGCGACTTGATCTTCTGGAAGGCCGGGCCGAAATCTGTGGTCCCGAACGGATAGTAATCGGCGCCGATGATCTTGCCGCCGGCCTTCTCATAGGCCGCCGTGATCGCCTCGGTCATCTTCTGCGGCCAGGCATAGTCCGAAGCCATGACATAGATCGTCTTGCCGAGGTTCTCTGCCACCCATGGCATCATCGGGTCGACCTGCTGCATCGGGATCGGGCCGGTGGCGACGAAGTAGCGGTTGCATTCGCCGCCTTCGAAATTGGTCGGGTAGAAGAACAGCTTCTTGGCCTTCGAGGTGACCGACAGCGTGGCGCTGCGCTCAGGCGAAATGATCGTGCCCATGATCACGTCGACCTTGTCTTCGTTGATGAGCTTGCGCGCCTTGTCGATGGAGCCCTTGGTCGTGGTCTGGTTGTCCTCGATGATGAGTTCGACCTGGCGCCCGCCAATGCCGTTGGCGGCGTTGAGTTCGGCGGCGGCGAGCTTGTAGCAATTGAGCAACGTCTCGCCGAGGATCGCCTGCAGTCCGGTGATCGGGATCGACAGGCCGACCTTGACGGTGTCGGCGGCGCGCAGGATCGACGGCGCGCCGACTATGGCGAAGGCGGCGGCAGCGCCGCCCGATTTCAAGACAGTTCTTCTGCTTATCATTGTTGTGTTCCCTTCCAGTCCCAGGCGCGCCCCATGCACGCCTTACAAAGCCAACAGGTCCTTCAGCAGGGTCTCGTCGGCGAAGGTCTCAGGCGCACCTTCGTGGACGATCCTGCCCTTCTCCATCACCAGGCAGCGGTCCGATGCCTTGAGAACGAGATCGAGATTCTGCTCGACAAGAATGATCGCGATGCCGCGCTCGCGGGCGATGCGCGGCACCAGTTCGGCGATCGACTGCACGATGTTCGGCTGGATGCCTTCCGAGGGCTCGTCGAGCAGCAGCACCGAGGGCAGGCCGCAGAGCGCGCGGCCGATCGCCAGCATTTGCTGCTGGCCGCCCGAAAGCGTGCCGGCGACCTGCGCTTCGCGTTCGCGCAGGATTGGAAAATAGCCGAAGATGTCGGCCGGAATGCCGCCGTCGCCACGGTCCTTGGCAGCGCGGGTGCCGACCTCCAGGTTTTGCCGCACCGTCAGCTGGTTAAAGATCCCGCGCCCCTGCGGCACATGCGCGATGCCTGCGCGCGCACGGCGGAAAGCCGGCGCGTTGGTGAGATCCTTGTCTCCGAGAACCACCGCCCCGCCGCTTGCCCGCAAGCCGCCGGAGATGACGCGCAGCAGCGTTGTCTTGCCTGCGCCGTTACGGCCGAGCAAGCCCACGACTTCGCCCAGCGCGACGCTGAGGTCGATGCCGTTCAGCACGGGGAGCAGACCGTAGCCGGCCGACACCGCCATTGTTCGCAGCATGATCAGCGCCTCCCCAGATAGACATCGCGGACCATCTCGTCGGTCTCGATGTCATGGAAAGGACCGCTGCGCAGCCGGCGTCCCTGATGCAGCACCAACGTCTCGCAGTTCAGCGCCCGCACGAAGCGGATGTCGTGCTCGACGGCAACGATCGAGAATTCACCTTTGAGTCGCAGCAGCATCTGCACCGTCGCCAGCGTCTCCTGCGGCGTCATGCCGGCAGTGGGTTCATCGAGCAACAGCAGGCGCGGCTCTATCGCCAACGCCATGCCGATCTCCAGCCATTGCTTCTGGCCATGCGCGAGTTCGCCGGCCAACGTGGCGGCGCGGTTGGTCAGCGCGACCAGCTCCAAGAGTTCGCCAACCGGGCGCGCAGGCGAAGGCGCCCCCCAGCGCGCGACCTTGAGATTATCCTCCACCGAGAGGCTCGGGAAGACAGAGGGGATCTGGAACTTGCGGGCAATGCCGAGCCGGGCGATGCGATGCAGCGGCAAGCCGGCTATGTCGTGGCCGAGGAAGCGCACGCTGCCGCTGGTCGGACGCAGCGTGCCGGTCAGCACGTTGAGGAAGGTGCTCTTGCCAGCGCCGTTCGGCCCGATGATGCAGCAGAGTTCCTTGTCGCGCACCGTGAGGTTCAGAGCCTCCAGCGCCTGCAGCCCGCCAAAGCGGATACCGACGTTCTCGGCCTGCAGCAGGATGTCGCTCATTGCGCGCGCCTCCCGCCCTTGAACAGGCCTTTCAGCCGCGCGTAGATCGACAGGATGCCATCCGGCAGGACGAAGACGATGATGACGAAGACACAGCCGAGCAGAAGGGGCCACAGGCTCGGGTTGAAGCTGCTGATCGTCTGCTGCGCGCGCTGAATGAAGATGGCGCCCAGTACTGGCCCAAGCAGCGTGCCGCGCCCGCCGACCGCCACCCAGACGATCACCTCCGTCGACAGGAGCAGTCCGGACAGGTCGGGCGCCACCAGTCCTGCCATGCAGACATAGAGCGCGCCGGCAAGTCCGGCGATCGCCGCCGACAAGACGAAAGTAACGAGCAGCCGCAACGGCGCATTGTGGCCGAGCGCGGCCGCCCGGACTTCATTGTCCTGGATTGCGGTCAGCACCGTGCCCCAGCGGCCGCGGCTGATCGACCACAGCGCCAGCACCGTCACGGCGACGATAGCCGAGACGAAGATATAGGAGGGCAGATCCTGGCTCAGATCGACATGCAGGCCGCCAAGATCGAACTCGATCGGCGGAATGCCGATCAGGCCGCTGTCGCCGCCGGTGACCGAACTCCAGGAAACCGCGGCCTGCTGGCAGATGACGCCCATGGCCAGCGTGACGATGGTGAAATAGCTGCCACGAATGCCGCCGAAGAACAGGAAGTAGCCGATGATGGCGGCGACGAAGGCCGCACCCGCCACCGCACCGATGATGCCAAGCAGGCTTCCGAAGGGGATGGCATCATTGAGCGTAACCAGCGCCATGATGTAGCCGCCGATGCCGAAGAAGGCGGCGTGGCCGAAACACAGGATTCCGGTGCGGCCCCAGAAGAAGTCGAGGCTCGCCGCGAACAGGCCGAAGATCAGCGCGTCGCGGATCACCGTCAACTGATAGCCGCCGGCAAAGAACGGATAGATGATCGCGAGCGCCACGCAGACGGCAAAGATCATCAGCCAGTTGCGGTCGCGGGCGATCATCGCGACGCTCCGTTGAACAGGCCGTTGGGCCGCAGACGGACAGCGACGATGGCAGCCAGCAGCACGATCGCCTGCGCCAGCGACGGCGAAATCTGATAATTGAGGATGCTGGTCAGTCCGCCGACGAAGACGCTGCCGGCGACAAGGCCGCCGATCGAGCCGACACCACCGACGATGACGACGAAGAAGGCGTTGGCGAGATAGTTCACCCCCATCTGCGGCAGCACGATTGCCAGCGGTGCGACCAGTCCGCCGGCAAGGCCGGCGATTGCCGCGCCGAAGGTGAAGGCGATGGCGTAGGTGCGCCGGGTATTGATGCCGACGCCTTCGGCCATCTCGCGGTTCTGGATGACGGTGCGGATGTCGAGACCGAAGGGCGTCCGGCTGATCAACAGGATGACGCCGAGCAAGGTCAGCATGGCAATGCCGATCAGGATCAGCCGGTAGGCCGGATAGACGGTAAAGAAAAGATCGAGCGTGCCCTCGATCGGCGGCGTCACCGGCTTGGCGCCGAGCCCGAAGATCAGTTCCAGCCCTTGCTGCAGGATCAGGCTGACGCCCCAGGTGGCAAGCACGGTCGAGACCGGCCTGGAATAGAGATGGCGGATGATGGCGAACTCGAGGATACAGCCGACCACCGCGCCGGCAACGGGCGCCGCCGCCAGGCCCAGCCAGAACGAGCCGCCCACGCTCTGGACGAAATAAACCGCGAAAGCGCCGACGGTGACGAACTCGCCATGCGCCAAATTGGTCACGTTCATCAGCCCGAAGCTGATCGCCAGCCCGAGCCCGACCAGCATCAGGATACTGATCAGCGTCAGCGCATTGAGCAGCGTGGTGATGAGAAAATCCATCGCGTCAGGCCGCACTGGCGAGACGTTGGCGCAGGCCGGCGAGCAGGCCTTCGGCGGCATCGATCGCCGCGGCCTGATGCGACTGCAGATCCTGCCCCGCCCATTCGTCGATATGCTCCGACAACGGGTCGACCACTTCGGTGCGATGGTTGGCCAGAGTCTCGATGACGGCATGGCCGCAGAACGGCACATAGCCCTCGGAGTAGCCGCCCTCATGGGTCATCATCAGGCGCCCTTGCGAAGTTTCGGCGGCCAGCGCCACCATGCGCGCGGCGAGCCGCCTGAAGCATTCGCTGTTGAGCATCATGCGGCCGAGCGGATCAAAGCCGGACGCATCGAAGCCGGACGCGACGATGACGAGGTCCGGTCTGTAGGCACGCAGCGCCGGCGCGACGACACGGTCGAAAGTCGCTTCATAGGCGCCGGTGCCGCTGCCCGCCGGCAGCGGTATGTTTATGTTGTAGCCTTCGCCGGCATCTTTGCCGTTGTCGGCCAGCGCACCGCGCCCGGTCGGGTAGAGATTGTCCTGATGCAAGGAAATGGTCAGCACCGACGGGTCGGAATAGAACACCGTCTCGGTGCCGTTGCCGTGGTGCACATCCCAGTCGACCACTGCGGCGCGGCCAAGCAGGCCTTCATGCTGCAGCCGGCGGACAGCGACGCCGATGTTGGAGAACAGGCAGTTGCCCATCGCCTGATCAGGCTCGGCATGGTGCCCCGGCGGCCGCGCCAGCGCATAGGCATTGTCGACGCGTCCGGTCAGCACGGCGCGCATCGCGGCATAGGTGGTGCCGGCAGACAGCAGCGCGATGTCGAAGCTGTTGAGGCCGATTGGCGCCTGCGGCCCGGCGAAACCGGAGCCGCGCTCGCTGAGCATCCTGATGTCGTCAACGTGACGTTGCGTGTGGACGCGCAACAGGTCCTCGACCGAGACCGGCTCGGGGATAATCGGGACGAGATGGCGCGACAGGCCGCTGACCTGGATGAGGTTGTTCAGCCGCCGCTTCGAGCCAGGGGATTCCAGATGGCGGCCGGGTTCCACGAAACGGCCGGGAGGCATCATGTCGGCGCTGGAGCCGGTGTCATGCCACATCAGCTGTTCGTGAAAAACGTAGCCTGTCGCCATTCGCAGCGTCCTCTAAAAACCAGGTGACGCTAGCAGGCTAACGATCATGTGGCCCGACCCGAAAGAGGGGCTGCGCCTGTATCTATGCCCCTCCTTTCGGAGGGGTATAGGCGCCTGCTGACCCTTGCGCGGCGCGCACCGCCTGCACCCGGTTGGATACCGCAAGCTTGCCGAAAATGTTCTTCAGGTGCCATTTCACCGTGGTTTCGCTCACCGACAGCGCCAAGGCGATATCGCGATTGGACATGCCCTCAGTGAGATAGCGCAGCAGTTCGGCCTCGCGCTGGGTGAGCTGTTCCTTCTCAGCGGCTGGTGCGGCCAGCTTGCGCGCCGCCACGGGCATCGCCTGCGCTGCATCGATGATGCGCGTGGCATAGGCTGACAGCGCGGGGTCGGTCTTCGCCTGGGCAGCACGCAGCCGCATCAACCCTTCGACGACAGACCTTCCCTCGTCGACGAAGGAACGGATGAAGCCGGAAGGTTGGGCGAGACGCAACGCATCGAGGAGATTGCGGTCTGCCTCGCGTTGGTCGTGGGCAGCGCTGGCCGCTTTGGCTCGCAGGATCAGCGCCAATATATGGCGACGCATGCGCCCGCTGGTTCTCGTGCGCTCCAGAAGCGCGTCGAAAACCCCCGCTGCATTGGCATAGGATTTTTCCGCCGTCAGCAAACGGCCCTCGGCAAAGAACTCGAACTCGTTTGCGGTGGTGATGACCGTCGAAGTCTCGGTCTCTTCGCCGCGATGCTCGGCCAGCAGCGCGCGCGCCTCGGCATTGCGGTTCTGGTCGAGCAGCACACGTACGCGGTCATGCATGATCATCGATGCCAGGCGGCGATACACCGTGCCGCGCACGCGTTGATAGACGCGCTCCAGCATGTCCAGTGCGGCTTCGGTGCGACCGGTCAGCTGCAGCACACGGGCATAGGTCGGCACGCTGGCAAGGGGATAGACGATGACCGCCGCGCCCTCGATCTGCGGGCCGAGATTCTCGACCAGGGTCAGCGCTTCGCCCGACGCATTGGTCTCGTAGGCGAGCTCGGCTAGCAGCGTTCCGGCCAAGGCCTCGGCATAGGAATTAGCACCGATCCGCGCCCTGGCCTCGATGATGGCGTTGCGCAGCAGCCGCTCGGCGGCGGGCAAGCGGCCCGCCGAACGCTCGACAACGGCCATGTAGCAATTGGCAATGGTGACGCCGAGCAGGCTGCCGCTTCGCTCATGCGCCCGTCGCGCCGCATCGATCGCGGCGCGGGCACCTTCGAGGTCACCCAGCGCATAGAGGTTGTAGCCGATGACATTGGCGGTCGCGCCTTCCATGAACCAGGCATCGGGTGAGATGACGCGCAGGGCCGCAAGTGCTGTGTCGCGCGCCTGATCGAACTGCTCCAGCGTGCTGTGGACGGCAGCGGCGAGAACCACCAGTTCGGCCTCGATCGTTGTGCCGGTCATGGTGCCTGGGTCATTGCTGTCAGTCGGTCCGGTCTCGACCAGCTTGCGCGCATTGCTCAGCGTCTGCTGGGCAATCTCGGGTTGGCTGCTGTGCACCGCCAGCCAAAGCACCACCAGTTGCAGCCGGATGCGCTGGTCGATCAGTTTCCTAGGCAGCAGCGCGAGCAGCTGGCGCACGTAGAGAAGCTGGCACTGGGCGATGAGGTCGAGCGCGTTGTTTTCGACGAATACCGCCGCGCGTGCCTGGTCGCCGGCGGCCAGCGCGTACCCGATCGCCTCGGTCAGCATCTTGCGTTCGCCGAACCATTCGGCGGCCGCCAGATGCAGCGGCGCGATCATCTCCGGTTCGCGCCGTTCCATTTCGCGGCTGAGGAAATCGCGGAACAGATGATGGTAGCGGAACCAGCGTCGCTCTTCATCGAGCGGCACCAGGAACAGGTTGCGCGTCTCGATCTCGGTAATCGCCGCCTCGGCATCCGCCGCGCGCATCACCGCCCGGCAGGCTTCGGCGCTGAAGCGTTCGAAGATCGAACTGTAGAGCAGGAATTTTGCGATTGCCGGCGGCAGCTCCAGAAACACTTCGCCCATCAGGAAGTCGGCGACGTTGCGGTTGGCGCCGGTAAAATTGCCGATGAAGGTTTCGGGTGCGTGTGCGGCACTCAGCGAGAGCGAGGCGAGCTGCAGGCCGGCGGCCCATCCTTCGGTACGCGAGCACAAGGTCTCCACTGTGCCGCTGCTGACGCTCAGGCCCAGCTTCTCGTTGAAGAAAGCCTCGGCCTCGGACGAGGCGAAACGCAGATCGTCGGGGCCGATTTCGAAGATGTCGCCCAGCACCCTGAGCTTGCCGAGTTGCAGATCGGGCAGGCTGCGCGAGCCGATGACGAAGGCGACGTTTGCCGGCGCCTGCCGGGTCAGGCGCTCCATGAACCGCTTCACCGCCGTCGCCTCGACAGCGTGGTAGTCGTCGAAGAACAGCGTGATGTCAGCTTCGCGCGCTGCAAGGCCCGTGACCAGTGCCGCGAGCATGACATCGAGCTGGGGGATCGGGCTGGACTGGAAGGCAAGGTCGAGTTCCGCTGGGCTCTGGACGAGATGGCGGAGCGCGCCCACCAGATGCGACAGGAAGGCGCCCTCGTCATTGTCGGTTGCCTCGCAGGATAGCCATGCGGTCAGCCGACCGTGGCGCGCGACCTCCGTGGCCCATTGCGCCATTGTCGTCGATTTGCCGAAGCCGGCGGGCGCGGCGAACAGCACGATCCGCGTGTCGATGTGGCGCTCCAGCGTCGACAGGATGGTCTCGCGGCGCACCCATCGGCGATGGTGCGGCGACGCTTGGCTGACGGATTGCGGAGCTGTTCTCATCTAGGTCCGTGCAACCTGCCGCTTTTCCGCGAAAGCGCGGCTCCCTTGCCATTGCTCCACTCCGTTTCGATCAGCGGAATCTGCGGTGCGGCATCGCGCGGCAAGGTTCCCTTGATCCGGGGATCGTCGATGATCTCAAATCCGGTCGCGAAGGGGACGAACCCGCAGGCACTGTAGAACCCGATGACACTGTGATGATCGAAGCTGCTTGTATGCAGCCAGATGCGGCTCGGGTTGAGACGCCATGCGAGGTCCAGTGCCCCGGCCATCAGCCGTTTGCCGAAACCCCTGCCGGTCAGGGACGGGAACAGGCCAAAATAGGTGATCTCGATCTCGCTGCTGTCGGCGACGAAGAATTCGACCATACCGAGATGCGCGCCGGTCTCGTCATGGCCGTAGTAGAGATGCTGGCGCGGGTCGGCGAAATGCTCGGTGATTTCGGCATCGGACATTTCGGAAACACGGTCCCAAAGCCAGGGCGCGCCGATCTCTAGGAAAATCGCCCGGTAGGAAGCGCAGTCGGGGGGCGTGATCCGTGTCATGGCCAAGGGGTGCGCGAGATCGGGCTGCGGCGAGCGCGCCTCCATCCACGTCACCGCATTGGCAAGCTTGCCCGCCGGCAGGCGATGGTAGCCAATGGCGAGATCGGTGATTTCGGCCGGCATCGTGTCTTCGGTGATCAACGCATTCCTCGTCATGTCTTCCAGAGATAGCAGTATCGGCTTGCTGCATCCGATGCCAACTCCCCAGACCATGGCAGCATTGAACGGCAAGTCCTGGACTGAAAGTTTGGCGCGTATGCCTCTTGCATTTCACAGAAATGGCATATGAGATATGATACACCATTCAGATGAAAGTGAAACATAATGCCTGAGCGGATTGCGGACGAGGCCATTCTCAGCGCGGTCGATGGCGGCTTCGCGCGGCAGGTAGCGTTTCTGCAAGACCTCGTGCGTTTTCCTTCGCAGCGTGGTGAGGAACATGCCGCACAATCGTTCATGGCGGCTGCCTTTGAGGCTGACGGCTATGCCGTCGACATGTGGCGCGTCGATGTCGATGCGATTCGCGACCTGCCGGGTTTTTCACCCGTGGCAGTTTCTTATGACGACGCCTTCAATGTCGTTGCCACGCATACGCCGCGAAACGCGACCGGCCGCTCGCTGATCCTCAACGGCCATATCGATGTCGTGCCGACAGGGCCACTCGACCGCTGGGTGCGCGATCCCTACGATCCGGTGATCGAGGACGGCTGGATGCATGGCCGCGGCGCCGGCGACATGAAGGCCGGCCTGTCCGCCTGCCTCTATGCGCTGGCCGCATTGCGCAGCCTTGGCTATCAGCCGGCCGCGAACTTGTATCTCCAGTCGGTGGTCGAGGAAGAATGCACCGGCAATGGCGCGCTTGCCTGTCTGCAGCGCGGCTACCGCGCCGACGCCGCCTTCATTCCCGAACCGCTGGAGCCGAGGCTGATGCGGGCGCAGGTCGGGCCGATCTGGTTCCGGGTCGAGGTCGACGGCGATCCCCAGCATGCGTCGGGTGCATTTTCTGCCGGGGCCAATGCCATCGAAAAGGCATTTGTCATCATCCAGGCGCTGAAGCAGCTCGAAATCGTCTGGAACGCGCGCAAGGTCGACGACAAGCATTTCCATGATCACCCGCACCCGATCCGCTTCAATCTCGGCAAGATCGAAGGGGGCGAATGGACATCGAGCGTTCCGGCGCGCTGTGTCTTCGAGATGCGCGTCGCCACCTATCCCGGCCAGAGGCTCGAAGACGCCAGGGCCGAGCTTGAGGCCTGTATCGCCGAAGCGGCGCGTGCCGATCCGTTCCTGGCCAATCGCCCACCGATGATGACCTACAACGGCTTCATGGCCGAGGGCTATGTGCTGGAAGGCGCCGACGAGATGGAAGCGGTGCTGCGCCGCAGCCACACCGCCGTGTGGGGCGAGCCGCTGACGGAGCACGTCACCTCGGCGACCACTGATGCGCGCTTCTTCGGCCTCTATGCTGAAACGCCGGCGATCGTCTACGGCCCGATCTGCCGCATGCCGCACGGCTATGACGAGGCCGTCGATCTCGACTCGGTGCGCAAGGTCACCCAGACGATCGCGCTGTTCATCGCCGACTGGTGCGGCCTCGAACCTATCGAGGCCAAGCCATGAATGCAGCCGTCCCCGATGCTTTCGGCGAAACGCTCGCCGAGGACGCGCCCCATGTCTCGACGACCGACGCGCTTGCCATCGTGCGCCGGCACTACGGGCTGACCGGCACCGCGCGTCCATTGCCTGGCGAACGCGACCATAACTTCCACATCCAGACCGACGGCGAGGGCGAGTTCGTCCTCAAGGTTTCCCATCCGGCGGAAGAGGCCGGCTTCACCGACTTCCAGAACAAGGCGCTCGACCACATCCTTGCAGTCGACCCCACCTTGCCGGTTCCCTCGGTGCGCAAAAGCCTTGAGGGCGAAGCGCAATTTACGGCCAGTGTTGGTGGATCGGCACCGCGCATCGTCCGGCTGGTGACTTATCTGCCCGGTCAGCTGCTGTCGCGCTCGCCGACTTCCGATGCGCAGGATCGCAATCTCGGGATCTTCCTCGCCCGCCTTGGCCGGGCGCTGCGCGGTTTCTTCCACCCGGCCGCCGGCAGCGACCTGCTCTGGGATATCCGCAAGGTCGCCAAGATACGACCGATGACGGTGCACATCACTGATCCGGGCCGGAGGGCGATGGTCGAGCGCGCGATCGACTCCTTCGAGCAGCATGCGGCGCCAATCATTCCGACCCTGCGCGCCCAGATCGTCCACAACGACATGAACTCCTACAATGTGGTGATGGACGCGTCGCGGCCGGAGGTCGTCAGCGGCATCCTCGATTTCGGCGACATGATCCATTCGCCGCTGATCTGCGACCTCGCCATCGGCGCCGTCTATCGCTGGCCGGCGCAAGGCCATCCGTTGGCGCCGGCCGCGCGCTTCGTCGCCGGCTATCAATCGGTTCAGCTGCTGGAGGAGGAAGAGATCGGCATTCTCTTCGATCTGATCCGTGCCCGGCTTGCGCTCATCGTCAACATCGCCAGTTGGCAGGCCGAGCGCTTCCCGGCCAAGCGCGACTATGTGCTGCGCCTCGCCACCGAGGTCTGGGCCTCGCTCGAAAAGCTGGATGGTCTGTCATCCACCGATGCCCGCCGCTATTTTCTCGACCATTCCAATCCGGAGTAAATGCTCGTGTCCCAGTCCTCGCCATATCCTTCAAATGCCGACGCGGCTGCATCGGAGCGCGCGCTGCTTGAACGCCGCGCCAGGCTGCTTGGGCCGACCTATCGCGCCTTCTACCGCAACCCTATTCATCTGGTGCGCGGCAGCGGTGTGTGGCTCTACGATGCCCAGGGCCGTAAATTCCTCGACGCCTATAACAACGTCGCCTCGGTCGGCCACTGCCACCCGCGCGTTGTCGAGGCGCTGTCCGGACAGGCCGCCACGCTCAACACCCACACGCGCTATCTCAGCGAGATCATCCTCGATTACGCGGAAAAACTGCTCGGCACCGTTCCGGCCCATCTTGGCCACGCCATGTTCACCTGCACCGGAAGCGAGGCCAACGACCTCGCCATCCGCATCGCCCAGCATTCCAGCGGCGGCACCGGCGTGATCATCACCGACTTCGCTTATCACGGCGCCACCATCGCGACGGCGCAACTGTCGCCGGCGGCGGTCGGAGCAAAGGGCGTGCGCGCGCAGCACCGCACCGTGTCGGCGCCGGACACGTTCCGCGACCATGGCCGGGCCGCGAATGTTTTCGCAAAAAATGTCGCCGCCGCCATCGAGGACATGCGCGTAAAAGATATCAAGCCGGCCGCACTCCTTCTCGACTCGGCCTTTTCCAGCGACGGCATCTTCTTTCCCGATGCGGCGGTGATGCGCGAGGCGGTGGATCACGTCAGAAAGGCCGGCGGCATCGTCATCGCCGATGAGGTCCAGTCCGGCTTCGGCCGGCTTGGCCAAGGCATGTGGGGTTTCGCCAATTATGGCATCGAGCCCGACATCGTCACAATGGGCAAGCCGATCGGCGATGGACACCCGATGGGCGCCGTGCTCGTGCGGCCGCAGCTAGTCGCTTCGTTCGGCTCGAACACCGGTTATTTCAACACTTTCGGCGGCAATCCGGTTGCTGCCGCCGTCGGTCTCGCCGTGCTGGCGGTGATCGAGGGCGAGGGGCTGATCGAGAATGCGCGCAATGTCGGCGCGTATACGAGTGAACTGCTGCGCACCCTGCAGAGCCGGCATGGCGCGGTCGCCGATATCAGGCATAACGGCCTCTATTTCGGTGTCGAGCTGACGGCGGACGGTGACGAGGCGCTGGCCGCCACCAAGACATCGGCGGTCGTCGAAGCCATGCGCGAGGACGGCGTGCTGATCTCGTCCTGCGGTCCGCGCGGCAATGTGCTGAAGATGAGGCCGCCACTGCCGTTTGCCAGGGACAATGCCGAGCAACTGGCCGAGACGCTCGATCGCGCGCTGTCGAACTGGTGATCGGGCCGAACGCATGCTGAAGCTCGAACATCAAACCCTGAATGACCGCGCCTATGGCGCGCTCAAGCAGGAGTTGATTTCAGGCGGCTTCAGCCCGGGGCAGACGCTGGTCATCCGCAAGCTCGCCGAAACGTTCGGCATCTCGACGACGCCAATCCGCGAGGCGCTGCAGCGGCTTGTCGCCGAGCGACTGCTCGAGATGCAGAACAACCGCTCGGTCATCGTGCCGTTGCTGTCCGCGCCCGCCTTCGAGGAACTGACGCGCATCCGTATCGCCGTCGAGGGACTGGCGGGCGAGATGGCGGCGACCAGGATGAGCGAAAGCGGACTGGCTGACATACAGGCGACGCTCGCCGGCATGCAGCGTGCCATCGAGGCCGGCGACGCCAGGGCCTATCTCTCGTTGAACGAGGCGTTCCACTTCGCCATCTACCAGCATGCCGGCGCGCCGATCCTGCTCAACATGATCCGCGACCTCTGGGGGCGGGTTGGGCCTTATCTCAAGCTGCTGATGCAGGCCGATCGCTACATCCCGCAGTCCAACGACGCGCATCGCAAGATCGTCGCCGCGCTGGAGCGGCGCAGCGGTCCCACTGTGCGGACTTTCATAGAAGAGGACATCGCCGTGGCGGCCGCCGTATTATCTGCAAACCTTGACGCTGCCAGGTAGCCGTCGGCCTAGCTCGTCCCGTCCAGCCGGTCGCGCAGCATGCTCCAGCCGAGCAGCATGTTGGGCGCATGCCGCAGCAAGGCATGGAACGGGATAGGCGCCGGTGGCGCGAAGGGCAGCGGCAGGTCGCGGGCCTCGGCTCCAGCGGCCCAGTCGGCCAGCACCTTGCCCATCGCTGTGGTCATGGCGATGCCGCGGCCGTTGCAGGCGCGTCCGGCGATCAGGCCCGGACCGAGGTCGATCAGGTGCGGCAGGAAATCCGGTTCGACCGCCGCCATTCCCGACCAGCTGTAGGCAAGCGGCGGGAGATCGGGCAGACCGAGATGCCGGCCAAGCCTTCGCCAGATCGTCTGCGGTACGCGCGTATCCGCACCGGCGCCAAGGATATGCATGCCGCCGCTGATCAGCCGGTTTTCGGCGTCGAAGCGGAATGTGAACAGATTGCGCCTGGTGTCGCCGACACCTTGCCCACCGGGTAACAGGCGCGCGCGGATTTCGGGCGGCAGCGGCGCCGTGGCGATTTGGAAAACCTTGAGCGGGAAATAGGTTCGCTGCAATGACGGGTTGAGGGACCAGCCATAGGCGTTGGTGGCGATCAGCACCTTTGCGGCGCGTACCGATCCCACCGGCGTTTTCAGCACCCAGCCATCGGCTATGCGATCAACCGAGGTGACGCGCGTCTGCTCGAAGATCTTCGCGCCGGCCTTCTCCGCCGCATCGGCGAGCCCGCGCGCATAGGCGACCGGATTGAGCACGCCGCCGCAACGATCCATCCAGCCACCGACATAACCTGGCACTCCCGTCAGGGCTTCGACATCCTGCCGATCCAATGTGACAGCCGGCCGGCCACGCTGTGCCCATTGCCCGGCACGTGACTTGACCTTCTCGAAGGCGGCAGGCGAATGCGCTGGCTGGATCCATCCGTTCTGCACGGCGTCGCAGTCGATGCCGTGCTGCCGGATCAGGCGGAAGACCAGGTCGGCGCTGCCGGCGGCGAAATCGATCAGCCTTTCGCCGCGCGACGGTCCGAGATGGGCCAGTATGTCGGCCGGGTCCATCTTGGCGAAGTTCGGCACGACAAATCCCGCATTCCTGCCGGTCGCGCCCCAGGCGATGAATTCGGCTTCGAGAACGGCGACGGAAAGGCCTTTCCCGGCGGCGTGCAGCGCGGTTGAAAGGCCGGAAAAGCCGCCGCCGACAATGGCCAGGTCGACATTGAGCCCACCTTGCAGCGCCGGCCGCTCGCGGCGGCTACCGCTGACGGCATGCCAGAGCGAAGCGCCTTGTGCCTCCTGCCGGATCACGGCATTCATGAGCCGGAACTGCTCTCGCCCGCAGCGATCTTCGCCCGCTTGCTGAAGCGGCGCCGCCGCGGCCTGTCGCCGAACAGGCCGTTCGGCCGGATCAGCAGGATGACGCAGAGCATGACGCCGATGGCGGCGATCTGCAGCGCGGCGGCGCGAGCCTGCTGTTCCGGCGGGAACAGGATGCTGGTCAGCGTGCCCGATCCGGCCCATATCGCCCACACCAGGATGCTGCCGATGACGGCGCCAAGATTACTGCCCGAGCCGCCGACGATCAGCATCACCCAGACCTGGAAGGTCAGGATCGGCAAATAATTGTCCGGCGCGATGAAGCCGGTGAAGTGCGCCTGCAGCGCGCCGGCCAGCGCCATGATGGCGCCGCCGACGGCAAAGGCCTGGACGCGGTAGAAACGCGCGCTCTTGCCAAGCGAGATCGCCGCCCGCTCATCCTCGCGCAACGCCTTCAAAACCCGCCCCCATGGGCTGCGCGACAGGTGCTCCAAAGCGAGATAGGCGATCAGCGTCACCACCGATACGACCGCGAGGTTGGACAGGTTGAACAGCAGCGGCGTCTCGGCAAGGCTGCCGAAGGGGCGCGGGATGAAACCGATGCCGAACGGGCCGCCGGTCAGCTTCTGCGCGTTGAGCGCGACCAGTTGCACCACCACGGCGACGCCGAAGGTGGTGATCGCAAGATAGTCGGATCTCAGCCGCAGCGTCGCCATGCCGGTAAGCGCCGCGGCGATGCCGCCGACAACCATGGCGCCGAGCCAGCCGACAAGGATCGGCAGGCCGAAGCCGCCCAGCCGCGCGGCATCGTCCGGTGTGGTCAGCAGCGCCGATGTATAGGCGCCGATGGCGACGAAGCCGGCGAGGCCGACATTGAACAGGCCGGTCAGCCCCCATTGCAGATTGAGCCCCAGCGTGACCAGCGAAAAGATCAGCGCGGTGGTCAGGAAGAAGGCGCCGTAGCC
The DNA here is from genome assembly GCF_040322475.1 of Mesorhizobium sp. M0140. Taxonomy (NCBI): domain Bacteria; kingdom Pseudomonadati; phylum Pseudomonadota; class Alphaproteobacteria; order Hyphomicrobiales; family Phyllobacteriaceae; genus Mesorhizobium; species Mesorhizobium sp. M0140. The sequence goes on from NZ_JAMYTM010000001.1 coordinate 126,533, forward strand.
GAGCAGGTCCATCAGCGTTCCCTCACACCAAACAGGCCGATAGGCCGCACGAACAGCACCGCCATCAGGATGATGAAGGAGACGGCGGCGCGCCACTCGGCTCCGATCAGCTGTACTGCACCGGCTTCGGCGAACCCGATGATCAAGCCACCGAGCACCGCGCCAGGAATGCTGCCGATGCCGCCGAGAATGGCGGCAGCGAACATCGGCAGCAGCATGTCGAAACCCATGAACGGGCGGATCTGCACCAGAATGCCGATCATCACGCCGGCCACGCAGGCCAGCGCCCCGCCGATGACCCAGGTGACGCGCACCACGCTGGCGACATCGATGCCGACGATGCGGGCCAGTGCCGCGTTCTGGCTCAGGGCCTGCATCGAGCGGCCGGTTTGCGTGCGCGTCATCAACAGATGCACGCCGAGCACCAGCACCGCGGTCAGTAGCAGCAGGGCGATCTGGTCGGGCGTGATGCGGATGCCGAAGCCGACCGGCATGGCGATCTGGATTGCCCGGCTGAAATAGGTCGGCCGCGAGGTGAAAGTGAATTCGAGCAAGCTTCTCAGCGCCATCGAGGCGCCGAAGCTCGCCATCACCACGATGATCGCCTGGCCTTGCGAGCGAAGCCGCGAAAACAGCACCTTGTCGAGCAGCAGCGCCAAGAGCGCGGTGAAGGCCATGCCGATAGCGAGCGCAACAATGAGCGGCCAGCCGAAGGACAACGGTGCGATCGGCGCCACCTTGCCGACTGTCGCGCCGATGGCGCTGACGACGGCCAGCGTCGCATAGGTTCCCCAGGCCATGAAGTCGCCATGGGCAAAGTTCGAGAAGCGCAGGATCGAATAGGTGAGCGTCACGCCGATGGCGCCGAGGCCGATCATCGAACCCGTCAGCAATCCGTCGACGACAAATTGCAGGCTCATGCCGCACCTCCCGTGTCGGCCTTACGGGGGCGCTGGCCAAGATAGAGTTCGGCGACCACCGGATCGTTCCATAGTTCGGAGGCGATGCCCTCGTGCCGGTCCTTGCCTTCGACCAGCACATAGGCGCGGTCGCCGATGGCGAGTGCCGCCTTGGCATTCTGCTCGACCAAAAGGATGGTGACGCCGGACTTGCGGATGCCGGCCAGCATCTCGAACACCATCGAGACGAATTTCGGCGACAGGCCGGCCGACGGCTCGTCCAGAACCAGCACTTTGGGGTGGACGATCAGCGCGCGCGCTACGGCCAGCATCTGCCGCTGCCCGCCCGACAAATTGCCGGCGGCGGTGCGACGCTGGCGCACGAGATCGGGGAAGGCCGAATACATCTCCTCGATGCGGCCAGGGATCTCGCGCCGTTCGAGGATGCCGCAGGCGACTTTGAGATTGTCCTCGACCGACATCAGCGGAAAGATGTTTTCGGTCTGCGGCACGAAGGCAAGCCCGAGCCGAACCATGGTGTGGGCAGGCGCGGCCGTGATGTCCTTGCCGTCCAGAAACACCGTGCCGCCGGTGATCGGGACGAGGCCGGCGATTGCCTTGATGAAGCTCGACTTGCCGGCGCCGTTGGCGCCCAGCACGACGACGATCTCACCCTTGGCGACGATGATCGAGGCGCCGCGCACGATCGGCACGCCGGGCTCGTAGCCGGCCTCGAGGTCGCGGACATCGAGGACGATCTCGCTCATGCCGCGCCTCCGAGATAGGCCTCGATGACACGTGGGTCGCGGGCGACTTCCTCTGCCGTGCCTTCGCTGAGCAGCTGGCCGCTCGCCATGACGAGGACGCGATGGCAAAGCCGCGTCACCATGTCGATATTGTGCTCGATGAGCAGGAAGGTGATGCCGCGCGCGTTGATATCGCGGATGCGGTCTATGATGACTTCGAGCAGCGTCGCGTTGACTCCGGCGGCCGGTTCGTCGAGCAGGATGATCGCCGGGTCGGCCATCATGACGCGGGCGAGTTCGAGGAGCTTGCGCTGGCCGCCGGAAAGCACGCGCGCCGGCTCGTGTGCGAGGCGGGTGAGGGTGACCAGTTCCAGCAGTTCGAGCGCCTTTGTCCTGGCGGCTCTTTCCTGCGCGGCGACGCGCCATGGCGTGACGAAATTGGCGAGCAGCTTTTCGCCGGCCTGACGTTGTGCCGCCAGCATGATGTTTTCGATCAGCGTCAGATTGGGCAGCGGGCGCGGTATCTGGAAGGTGCGGCCGAGACCGCGTCCGATGCGCAGATGTGCGGCTTCGCCCGAGACTGGCGTACCGTTGAGAAGGATTTCACCGCTGGTCGGCAGGATGCTTCCGGCAAGCAGGTCGAACATCGTCGTCTTGCCGGCGCCGTTGGGGCCGATCAGGCCGAGGATTTCTCCCGCTTTGACTTCAAACGAGACATCGTTGACCGCGACAAGGCCGCCGAACCGCCTGACGACATTTCTTGCCGTCAGAACCGGCGCGCGGGTTTCCCCTTGCCGTTTGGTTGCCTCGCTCATCAAACCCTCTGGCCGAAGACGATCGTTGCCGCCTTCTGATTATTGATTTGTGATCACACTTGCTTTGATCACGCTATTCGGCTTTAATTTGATCCGCAAGCCGAAAACCGGCCAAGAACGGAATTCCATGCAAAAGGCTGCCATCGAAAAGAACAACGAGGCGATCGCGGCCCAACTTGCGCCGGTCGGCCGCGAAACGGTACAGGACCGCGTCTACTCCGAACTGCGCCGTGCCCTGATCGGCGGGCTGTTCGAACCAAGCCAGGTGCTGACCATCCGTGGCTTGGCCGATGCGCTGGTCACCTCGACTATGCCGGTGCGCGAGGCGCTGGGCCGGCTGATCACCGAAAAGGCGCTGGAGGCGTTGCCCAACCGTTCGGTGCGCGTGCCGCCGATCACGCTGGAACGCCTCGACGATCTCTTGCGGGCCCGCATCCTGATCGAGGGCGAGGCGATCGCGCTTGCCGCCGCCCGCATGGGTCCGCGCCAGATCGCCACCATAGAGACCATTCTCGGCGAATGGGACGAGATGCGGGCGCTGAAACACAAGAAGGACGTCGATCGCGAAGTGACGCTCAACCAGAGCTTTCACTTCGAGATCTACCGCTCCTGCGGTTCGGCCGTGCTGATCCCGATGATCGAGAGCCTGTGGCTGCAATCGGGCCCCTGCATCCGTGTCGCCATCTACGCCTTCTCGGAAGCCGGCGAGGTCGACACCGCCCAGTATCACCGCCGCATCGTCACGGCGCTGTCCACGCAGGATGCGCAGGCGGCGCGCGAGTCGCTGGTCGCCGACATCAGCCGCCCCTTCACCTTTCTGCGCAGCAAGCTGCAGGCTGCCGCCGCGAAAGACCAGACATGACCGCCATCAGGATCACCGAGCCGCGCTCGCAGCTTTCCGTCACGGCATTGTTGCTGCCCGAAAAGGCACCGGAAAACGCTGCCTTCCTCTTGGCCTATCTCGGCACGCCACGCGTTGTTCCGGGCATCCACGCGATGTGGACGGGGCCGGAGATTTCCTGTCCGGTTCCACCAGCCGACCTCGAGGGCCAGGCCTATGCAAAACCGCTGCCGGCCGAGAACGCAACGCTGAACCCGCAGCCGGGCGACATCGTGCTGTCCTATGTGCCGCCACGCATGTGGGGCGGCAATCCCAATGCGATCTTCGACATCGGCCTCTATTACGGCCAGGGTGCGCGGCTCCTGTTCCCGATCGGCTGGCTGGCCGGCAGCGTGGTGGCGCAGGTGCGTGCCGGGGAGCGCGATCAGTTCGCCGCCGCTTGCGGCGGCATCCGGCGCAACGGCGCCTGCGATGTCACCTTCAGTCTGGTGGAGGCTTGACATGGCCGACGACAGTTTCGAGCTGTTCGATCTTCGCGTCGAGGTGGTCATCCCGGAGGGCAAGCCGATCTATTGCGGCGCCAGGGCCGGTGACTATTTCGAGCTCAAGGGCGAGATGCTGTCGATGCCGGCAGGGCAGGGCTTTTCGATTTATTCGCTCGCCGCCGTCTTGCCGCTGCTGGCGGCCAAGCAGCGCCCGACCCACCCGAACGACTGGATGACATCGGACGCCGAGATCGCTTGTCCCGATCCCAATTGCGCCAGCCGCCTCCGGATTGTCAGGGTGGCCAAGCGACGGTTCAGCCACGCCGAGACCACAGCGGTGCCGCTGCCGAAGGAGGATGACCTGACATGACCGCCAAGACCTTCGAACTCGGCCCCGGCTACACCATCTCGCGCGTCATTCGCGGCGGCTGGCAGCTGGCCGGCGGCCACGGCGCCATCGACCGCAGCCAAGCGGTTGCCGATCTGATCGCCACCTTCGATGCCGGCATCTGGACCTATGATTGCGCCGACATCTACACCGGTGTCGAGGAGCTCATCGGCGCGGCGCGCCTGCGGCTGGCCAGCGAGCGCGGCCTCGACGTCGCCGCCCGGATGAAGGTGCACACCAAGCTGGTGCCCGACCTGGAACGGCTGGCCAGCATCAGCCGCGACTACATCAGGGGCATCGTCGACCAGTCATTGCGGCGGCTGAAGGCCGAGCGGCTCGATCTCGTCCAGTTCCACTGGTGGGACTATGCGCAGCCTCGCTATGTCGAGGCGATGGGCTGGCTCAACGAGCTTCGGCTGGAAGGCAAGGTGCGCAATCTCGGCACCACCAATTTCGATACGCCGCGGCTCACCGAAATCCTCGCCGCCGGCATCCCGCTTGTCAGTCAACAGCTGCAGTATTCCGTGCTCGACCAGCGGCCGGGCAACAGCCTGGCGGCACTCGCAAAACAGAACGGCGTCGGCTTCCTCTGTTACGGCTCGGTTGCCGGCGGCTTCCTCAGCGACAAATGGCTCGGTGCGGCCGAACCCGCCACGCCGCTCGAAAACCGCTCGCTGGTCAAATACAAGCTGATCATCGATGATTTCGGCGGCTGGGATCTGTTCCAGCACCTGCTTCAGGCACTGAAAGCCATTGGCGACCGCCACGGCGTCGACATTGCCACCATCGCCAGCGCCTGGGTGCTGGAACAGCCGCAAGTGGCGGCTGTCATCGTCGGTGCCCGCAACCAGGCGCACGCCATTGCCAATGCGAAAATCATGGACGTGGCGCTTGACGCCGAGGACCGGGCGCGGATTGCGGCCGTCATCGCGCAAGGCACGGGCCTGGAGGGCGACGTCTACACGCTGGAGCGCGACCGCCACGGACGCCACGGTTCGATCATGCACTACAACCTCAATGCGGGGAAGAAATGAGCGGCGAACCCTCCCTGTTTTCACGCGCCAGCGCCGAAATCATCGACCTGCACCGCTTCTTCGTCGACTGGTTCGTCGCCGCGCGCGCCAACACGGTGGACTTCGGCCGCTTCGAACGCGCCATGGGTAAAGACCTCAGCATGGTGGCGCCGGACGGGCAGGTCCTCGATCGCGAAGCGGTCGTCGACCATGTCCGCTCAAGCCGCGCCTCTTGCGACGACGGTTTTGCCATTTCGATCGAGGACATCCGGCCCGGCTGGCAGGACGCCGATACCATCGTCGTCCTTTATGTCGAAGCGCAGCTGCGCGCAGGCAAGCACAGCCGCCGCCAGTCGAGCGCCGTCTTCACCACCAGTTCATCGGCGCCCAACGGCGTCGAATGGCGACATCTGCATGAGACCTGGCTGCAGGTGCCGGAACGCTGAACAGGCTCCAGAATTCAAATACAGTCGAGTAACGAAAGGGGAACAACAATGACAAAGACGATACTCCAACTCACCACCGCGCTCGCCCTCGTCACGATGGCGGGTGCCGCGCAGGCAGCCGATTGCAAGATCACCGTCGGCCTCGTCATGGAACTGACCGGCCCGGCCGGCGAATACGGTCAGGCCGGGGCCAAGTCGGTCGAGATGGCCTTCCGCGACATCAACGGAGCCGGCGGTGTGCGCGGCTGCGATCTCGTCACCGATACGCGCGACAGCCAGAGCCAGGGCAACATAGCGGTCGACGCAGCCACCCAGCTGGTTCAGGTCAAGAAGGTGCCGGTCATCATCGGCGGCATCATCTCGTCTGTGTCGATCCCGATCCTGACCTCCGTCACCGCGCCAGCCAAGATCGTCCAGGTCTCGCCGGCTTCGTCCTCGCCGACGCTGACCGCGCTCGGCCGCGACGGCAAGACCAACGGCATCTTCTTCCGCACCATCACCTCGGATGCGCTGCAGGGCGTCGCCGCCGCCAAATACGCCGTCGACAAGGGTTTCAAGAAACTGTCGATCATCCACGTCAACAACGATTTCGGCGTCAACATGGTGGCCGAATTCTCGCGTGCCTATAAAGCGCTCGGCGGCACCATCGTCTCCGACACGCCCTATAACGAGAAGCAGTCGAGCTATGCCTCCGAAGTCACGGCGGCGATGGCCGGCGAACCGGACGGGCTCTATCTCGTCAGCACGCCGGTCGACGGTGCAACGGTCGCCCGTACCTGGATCTCGCAGGGCGGCGTGCAGAAATTCCTCCTCAATGACGGCATGAACAGCCCTGATTTCATCGAGTCCGTCGGCGCCGACTATCTGAAGGAAGCCTACGGCACCTCGTCCGGCACCAGCCCGACCGCTTCGACAGAGTACTTCACCAAGAACTACAAGGAATTCTCCGGCATCGAACCGACCAATCCGGCAGCCGACCGTTCCTATGACGCCGGCGCGATTGTTGGCCTCGCCATCGCCATTGCCGGTTCGGAGGATCCGGCCAAGATCAAGGACGCGATGTACAAGGCGGTCGATCCGGCCGGCACGCCGATCTTTGCCGGCAAGGAAGAGTTCGCCAAGGCGCTTGGCCTGATCAAGGACGGCAAGCCGATCCGCTATGAAGGCGTCATCGGCCCTGTCGCCTTCGACAAATATGGCGACATCACCGGCCCGTTCCGGCTGTGGAAGATCGTCGATGGCAAGGTGGCGACCGACGGTGAAATGACCACCGACGACGTCAACGCCCTGCAAGCGAAACTTCAGTAAGACTACCTATTCTCCGGTATCGATCACGATCCCATCGTGGTCGATACCGGACGATTGTCCTGTTTTGCATTACCACGGGCACGGACGACGTCGCTTTGCGTGGACGAGCGTTTGACCGGCAGGCGATCATGGATAGGATCGGCCGATGTCGCCTGAAATCCAACAGCTCCTCTCTGCGCTCGGCGACCGGCTGGGCGCGGGCGGCGTGCTCGCCGGTCCGGAGGTGGATCAGCGCTATCGTGACGATCCCGACGGCAAGCTGGGGGCGCTTCCCGAAGCGGTGCTGCGCCCGCGCGACACACAAGGTGTCGCGGCAGCGCTGGCGGTTTGCAACGATCTCAGCCAGCCGGTTGTCGTCCAGGGAGGACGCACCAGCCTGGCAGGCGCCGCCCGTGTGCAGCCGGGCGAGGTGGTGCTGTCGTTGGAGCGCATGACCGACCTCGCCGTTCCGGATCGCCAGGCTGCTAGCATCGTCGCCGAAGCGGGCGCGACGCTGCAGGCGGTGCAGGAGGCGGCCGACAGCGCCGGGCTGATGTTCGGCGTCGATATCGGCGCACGCGGCTCCGCGACGGTCGGCGGCAACATCGCCACCAATGCCGGCGGCATCCGCGTGCTGCGTTACGGCATGTACCGCGCTCAGGTTCTGGGACTGGAAGCCGTGCTTGCCGATGGCAGCGTGATGACCTCGCTCAAGGGCTTGCCCAAGGACAATTCCGGCTACGACCTCAGTCAGCTCTTTATCGGCACGGAAGGAACGCTCGGCGTGGTCACCCGCGCCGCGCTCAGGCTGCATCCCAAGCCGGCGTCCGAGGTGAACGCTTTCTGCGCGCTCTCTTCGCTCGATGCGGCAATCGCCCTGCTTGGGCTGCTGCGGCAAAAGCTCGGCCCGCTCCTGTCCGCCTATGAGGTCAACTTCGCACCGCTCTATGACCTCATGGTCGCCAGCATGGCTATGCCGGCGCCGCTGCCGGCAGGCTCGCCCGTCTATCTGCTGGCCGAGATCCAGGGCAGTCAGCCGGAACGCGACGGCGAGCGCTTCGCCGAGGTGTTGATGCAGTTGGTCGAAGACGGTGTCATCGACGATGTGGTGGTCTCGCAATCGCCGCGCGAGTTTCGCGCTCTGTGGGACGTGCGGGAGGACGCCAATCGCGTCCTGTTTTCGATCAAGGGTTTGATCGGCGTCGACATCAGCATCCCGTTGGCCCGCATGGGAGCGTTCCTGCAAGAGGCGGACGCAGCCATCCACGCCGTCGATCCCGGCGCCGACATCTATTTCTTCGGCCATCTCGGCGACGGCAATCTGCATTACCAGGTCCGCACGGTCGATGCGGCGGCGGCATATGACATCGTCTATCGCGGCGTGGCGGCGGCCGGCGGCGGCGTTTCGGCCGAACACGGCATCGGCCTCGACAAGAAGAAGTGGCTGCATCTGGTCCGCAGCGACGCCGAGATCGCCACGATGCGGCGGCTGAAGACAGCCCTTGACCCCAGAAACATCCTCAATCGGGGACGGGTCTTCGACCTCAACCCGACCGCCTTCTCCCGATGACGATTGCCCGCTATCTCAAGTCCGTTCCGTTGCGAGCTGTCTGGGGATGAGAAAGCGGGCGGCAAGCACGCAGAGCAGCACGGTGAACATCAGGATCAGCGCCACCAGCGCATTGATGTCGGGTGAGAAGCCAAGCCGCATCATCGCCCACAACCTGACCGGCAGCGTGCTTTGCGTGCCGGTGACCAGGATGGTGATCATGGTCTCGTCGAACGACAGGGCGAAGGCCAGGATGGCGCCGCCGACCATGGCGCTCGACAGGTTCGGCAGGATGATGCGCCAAAAGGTCTGCCAGCCCGTGGCACCGAGATCGTAGGACGCTTCGACCAGCGTGCGGCTCATCGACTGCAGCCGCATCAGCACCGTGCGGTAGACGATCGCCAGCACGAAAACCGTATGGCCGATGACGACCGTCAGCAGCGAGCGTTCGAGACCGATTTCGCGAAAGAAGATCAGCAGCGCCAGGCCGCTGATGATCGGAGGCATCAGGAACGGCAGGAAGATGATGAACTGCAGCAGCGAGCGTCCGGAGCGGCGCCCATGATAATAGAGCGCCAGCAGCGTTCCGCTGACCACCGACAGGATGACGGTGCAGACGCCGACGATCAGCGTGGTGCGCAAGGCGACCAGTATGTCGTGGTTTTCAGCCAGCGCCACATAGGTCGACAGGGTCGGCGCCGACCAGTCGACGGAGCCATGCGAAATGGTGAAGAACGACGACACGATCGGCACGAACAGCGGGCTGTAGAGCAGCACCGCAACCAGTGTCGTGATCGCGGCCAGAAAGATCGTGGACAGTCGGGGCAGGGCGCTCATACCGAAGTCCCCCGGTTGCGGCCAAAGCGTTCGCCGACGAGGATTGCGGCGATCACCACGACGGCCAGCGCCACCGACAGCGCCGCGCCGAACGGCCAGTTATAGGCCGTGCCGAACTGGCTGTAGAGGATGCGGCCGAAGGTGAAGCCGCTGATGCCGCCGACCATTTGCGGCGTCAGGAAATCGCCGATCGCCAGCACGAAGACGAAGCTCGCCGCCGAAGCGACGCCGGGCAGGCTGAGCGGCAAGGTGATGCGCAGGAAGGTCTGCAAGCTGCTGGCCCCCAGATCGTCCGAGGCACGCAGCAGCACCTGCGGAATCCGCTCCAGCGACAGGAAGATCGGCAGGATGGCGAAGGGAATCAAAAGTAGCGTCAGCGTCAGCAGGATGGCGTTCATGTTGAACACGAAAAGCGTCGACGGTTCCTGCAGGATGCCGAGCGCCACCAGCGCCTTGTTGAGGAAGCCGTTGAGGCCGAGGATGCTGCGGATCGCATAGATCTTGATGACGTAGCTCATCAGCAGCGGCACCAGCAGCAGCATCAGCAAGGCATAGCGCCAACGGCCTTTCAGCGTCGTCAGGAAGTAGGCGGCGGGATAGGCAAGTAGGATGCAGATGATGGCCACCGACACGCACAGCACGATGGTGTTCCAGAACACCGGCAGAAAGACCGGATCGGTGAAGAACCTGATATAGTTGCCCAGGGACAACCCGTAGACGATGGTGCCCTGGTCGACACTGAAGAAGCTGTAGCCGAGGAAGATCGCCAGCGGCACCAGGACGAAGACAACCGGCAAGGCAAACGCCAGCACCGTGACCAGCAGCGACAGTCGTCTTTCCGCAGTGAGTGTCGAGCCGGCTTCGCTCATGCCAGCACCAGATGGCCTTCATGCGGCGCAAACGAAAGCGATACAGCCTCGCCGGATTTGAGCGCGCTGCCGTCGATGCGGCTCGGCACGCGCAGCCGCAAGCGTTGCGCAGCATTGTCTGGGCCTGCCGCGATGGTGGCGACGCTCGATGAGCCGGCAAAGGCCATGTCGGAGATCGTGCCGGAAAAACGGTTGTCGGTGTCCTTTGCGTCTGCAAGATGCAAGGCCTCGGGACGGAACGCAGCGTAGGCGCTGGCGCCATCTGCTGCGGCCTTCAAATGCGGCTGGTCACTGATCGAGCAGACCAGGCGGCCGAGCGCCGTCTCGATCGATCGCAGCTCGCCCTGCACCGGCCCAAGTTTTCCGGACATCAGATTGTTCTCGCCGAAGAAGCGCGCGACGAACTCGCAATTCGGCCTGTAGTAAAGGTCGTGCGGCGTGCCGTGCTGGCGGATATGGCCGGCCTCCATGACGCAGATCCGATCGGCCATGCCGATGGCTTCCTCCTGGTCATGGGTGACGAACAGGAAGGTGGTCTTGATTTCGCGCTGGATGGATTTCAGGAAGGCCTGCATCTGCCTGCGCAGTTCGAGGTCGAGCGCCGCCAGCGGCTCATCGAGCAGGATCAGGCGCGGCTGGCAGATCAGTGCACGGGCGAGCGCGACACGCTGGCGCTGGCCGCCGGAGAGCTGCGCCGGAAAGCGGTCGGCGAAACGTCCGAGCTGGACCAGGTCCAGCGCCTCCGCGACACGGCGCGCGATTTCCTTGCGCTGGATATGGCGAACCGAAAGCCCGTAGCCAACATTGCCGGAAACGGTCAGGTGCGGAAACAGCGCATAGTCCTGGAATACCGTGTTGAACGGCCGTCGGTTGATCGGCATGCGGCTGATGTCTTGCCCATCCAGGCGGATCTCGCCTGACGTCAGCGGTTCCAGTCCGCCGATCAGCCGCAGCACCGTGGTCTTGCCGGAGCCCGAAGGCCCGAGCACGGTGAGGAACTCACCATCCCGGATCGACAGGTCGATGTCGTGCAGCACGGGGACCGTGCCGTAGGATTTCGAGACGGACCGCAGCGTCAAGAGGTCGGTGTTCTGGTTCATGAAATACTCTCGCATACGCTTCGGCGGTCCGGAACCTCCGGACCGCCGGGTCCTTCGAAGGCATAGAGCGGAAAGATCAGGGCGTAGCCTTGACCTCGTTCCACATGTCCGAACGCTTGAGCGGGTCCTCGACATTGTTGAGCCAGACCAGCTTGTCGTTGCCGCCGGCGCTGCCGGTTTCCGTCACCGTGTTGCCGAAGCCGGTGCGCTCGGAAAGCTCGCCGCCGACCTTCTTGCTCAGCATGAAGTCGATCCATTTCTCGGCTGCCGCATTGTCACGGACACCCTTGGAAATGACCCAGTTGTCGAGCCAGGCGAGCGCGCCCTCGCTTGGGTTGACGTAGGCGACATGGGCGCCGATCTTCTGCAGCGCCTTGACCTGCTGCTGGCCGTAATTGGCCCAGATCAGGGCCACGTCATTGTTCTGGTAGATCTGCTGCGCCTCGTCGGCGGTGGTGTAGAAGCTCAGCACGTTGCGCTTGAGTTCGACCAGCTTGGCCTTGACCGCCGCCATCTGCTCTTCGTTGAGGTTGAACGGATCCTTGTAGCCGAGCGTCAGTGCGGTGAACGAGAAATTGTGCTCGCCATTGTCATAGGCCAGAACCTTGCCCTTGTAGGCCGGGTCCCACAGAACCGACATCGAGGTCGGCGCCGGCTTGACCTTGTCCGTGTCGTAGATCAGGCCGATGGAGTCGAAGCAGAACGGAATGCCGTAGACCTTGCCGTCCTTGGTCACGCCGCTGACCGCCGTCAGGTCGCGGAAGCGCGGCAGCACTTCTTTCTGGTTGGCGAGCTTCGTGACGTCGATCGGCGACACCAGGTCGGCCTTGATGTAGCGCTGCAACTGGGCGGTGTTGACGGCGAAGACGTCGAAGTCCTGGCCTTCGCTTCCCTTGATCTTGGCCCAGATCTCGTCGTCGCTGCCGATGAAGACGACATCGACGCCGATGCCGGTCGCGGCGGTGAAGTCCTTGACCCAGTCGGCATCGGCGTAGCCGTCCCAGGCCAGTACCCGCAGGTTCGCGGCGAGCGCCGCCGATGTCATCAGGCCGATGCCGAGCCCGATTGTCGCTAGTCTTAGAAACGCTTTCTTCAGTCCCATTTTTAATCTCCCATTGTCGTTCTGGTGGACCGTAATTTCCGGGCCTGCGCCGTCACAGCTGGGTAACAGCGACCAGTCCCTCGTCCGGCACCGACACCATCCGGTTGCGCAGTGGCTTGCCGAATGTCTGTGCCTGGATTTCATACTCGTCGCCGGAAGCCGTCTTGACGCCGGAGGCGTAGCTCATCACCGCCGCGCCGAAGAAATGGGCATGCAGGTCGCCCGCCTTGCGGTGCATCGGGTAGCGGAAATGGAAGTGTTCGAGATTGGCGATCGAGTGCGACATGTGCGCTTCGCCCGACAGGAACTCCTGCTCCCAGATGACAGTGCCGTCGCGCAGGATGCGCGAATGGCCGCGCACTTCTTCGGGCAGGTCACCGATCAGCAGCTCGGGTCCGATGGAGCACGAGCGAAGCTTGGAGTGGGCGAGGTAGAGGTAGTTCTCGCCCTCCGTCACATGGTCGGAATATTCGTTGCCGAGCGCATAGCCGATCCGATAGGGGCGGCCGTCCGGACCGTTGAGATAGAGGCCGACGATCTCGGCCTCTTCGGCGCCGGCGCGCGCGAAGGCCGGCATCGGTAGCGGCGCGCCGGGCGGCACGACACAGGTGCCGACGCCCTTGAAGAACCATTCGGGCTGGATGCCGATCTGCCCGGCGGCAGGCTTGCCGCCTTCCAGGCCCATACGGAAAATCTTCAGCGAATCCGATTCCTCGGTACCTTCGCCATGGGTCAGAACATGCATCTGGTTGCGCGCGGCGGCGCTTCCCGTGTGGGTCAGGCCGGTCCCGGTGACCAGGAAGCGCGCCGGTTCCGGATGGTCGACCGGAGCGAGCACCTGGCCATCGCGTAACAGTTGGTCGTAGTCGATTTTCGCTGTGCCCGTCTGCTTCTCGACCAGCGCTGCGATCGACGTGCCCTGGGCAATTGCCGCTTCGGCCAGCTCCAGCACGCTGCCGGTCTTTTCGAGCGGGTGCAGATGATTGCCGTCATCCGAGACACGGCCAACCCCTCTGCTGCCGTCGGCCATTCTGAACTGAACAAGACGCATGAATACTAACCTTCTTCCCTTGGAGCCGTACGGGTCACACCCAGCCCGCATCGACGATGAACTGCTGGCTCGTGCACATGCGGCTGTCGTCTGCGGCGAGAAACAGCGCCATGCGCGCGATATCGGAGGGTTGCAGCCGGTCGGGCAGGCACTGCCTTTCCGCGATCTGGCGTTCGCCGGCCGAGTTCAGCCACAGCCGCATCTGGCGCTCTGTCATGACCCATCCCGGCACCATGCAGTTGACGCGGATGCGTTCGGGGCCGAGTTCGCGAGCCAGCGCCCGCGTCATGCCGTAAACAGCCGCTTTCGCGGTGACATAGGCTGGGCAATCCGGATCGCCGACCATCCAGGTGATGGAGCCGAAATTGATGATCGAGCCGCCGCCCAGCGCATTCATCTGTGGACGCACCGCCTGCGCCGCGAAGAACTGATGGCGCAAATTGACCGCCATGCGGTCGTCCCAGTAGGCAACCGTCACGTCCTTGGTCTGGTGGCGGTCGTCATTGCCGGCATTGTTGCACAGCGCCTGGATAGGGCCGTTGTGCTGCATCGCCTGAACGGTTGCCGCCTGCAACTCTTCGACGTTGCGCAGGTCGCAGGAAATGAACAGCGGCGCGGCATGTCCCTCGGCCGAGATCGCGTCGACCAGACGCCGGGAAGGCTCCTCGGCCATGTCGACGAAGGCGACGCGGCTGCCTTGCGCGCAGAAATGGCGCACCAGGCTTTCGCCGATGCCACTGCCGCCGCCGGTTATGAAGACGCTGCGGCCCTTGAGGCTTGGATAGATCGCATAGCCGATTTCATCCGTCATCGCGCGCCTCTCTAGTGCGAATGCCGAGGAATGCCGGCATCGCGCCGACCGACGAGAAAGTCGAAATCGCAGCCCTTGTCGGCCTGCAGCACGCGCTCGACATAAAGGCTCTGATAGCCGCCTTCCGGCGGCGCCGGCGGCTTCCAGTCACGCCGGCGGATTGCGAGCTCTTCGTCCGATACCAAAAGCTCCAGCCGGCGGCCGGCGACATCGAGCTCGATAAGATCGCCGTCGCGCACCAGCGCCAGCGCGCCGCCTGCGGCTGCTTCGGGTGCCACGTGCAGAACCACGGTGCCGTAGGCGGTGCCGCTCATGCGCGCGTCCGAAATGCGCACCATGTCGGAGACGCCTTGCTTCAGCAGTTTCGCCGGCAGCGGCATGTTGCCGACCTCGGCCATTCCGGGATAACCGCGCGGTCCGCAATTCTTTAGTACCATCACCGAGGAGGCGTCGATGTCCAGCTCCGGATCGTCGATGCGGGCGTAGTAGTGCTCGATGTTCTCGAACACCACCGCCTTGCCGCGATGTTGCATCAGCGCGGGCGTTGCCGCGGACGGTTTGATGACTGCCCCGTCAGGCGCCAGATTGCCGCGCAGGATGGAGATGCCGCCTTCCTTGGTCAGCGGCTGGCTCAGCGGCCGGATCACCTCGCTGTTGTAGTTGGGCGCGCCGTCGATCAGTTCACCGATGGTCTTGGCGCTGACGGTCATGGCGTCGCGATGAAGAAGCCCCACTTCATCAAGCGACGCCATGACCGCAGCTAGCCCCCCGGCGTAGTAGAAATCTTCCATCAGGAACCGGCCCGACGGCATCAAATCGACAATAGTTGGAATGTCCCGGCCAAGGCGGTCCCAGTCATCGAGGCTGAGATCGACACCGATCCGGTTGGCGATGGCGATCAGATGCAGCACCGCATTGGTCGAGCCACCGATCGCGCCGTTGACTCGAATGGCGTTCTCGAATGCTTCCCGGGTGAGGATCTGCGCGATTGTCACGTCCCTGCGGACGAGGTCGACGATCTGGCGTCCGGCCATCTGGGCGAGCACGCCACGGCGCGAATCCACCGCGGGGATCGCGGCGTTGTCCGGCATGCCGATGCCGAGCGCCTCGACCATGCTGGCCATGGTCGAGGCCGTGCCCATTGTCATGCAGCTGCCCGCAGATCGGCTTTGGCCCTGCTCGGCGGCGAGAAAGTCGGCGACCGGCATCCGGCCGGCCTTAACTTCCTCGGCGAATTTCCAGACATGGGTGCCCGAGCCGATATCCTGTCCGCGGAACTTGCCGTTGAGCATCGGCCCGCCGGAAACGGCGATGGTCGGCAGGTTGCACGACGCGGCACCCATCAAGAGTGCCGGCGTGGTCTTGTCGCAGCCGACCAGCAGGATGACGCCATCGATGGGGTTGCCGCGGATGGACTCTTCGACATCCATGCTGACCAGATTGCGAAACAGCATGGCGGTCGGGCGCATGTTGCTCTCGCCGAGCGACATCACCGGGAATTCGAGCGGCAGGCCGCCCGCTTCATAGACGCCGCGTTTGACGTGATCGGCCAGCGCCCGCAGATGGGCATTGCATGGGGTCAGTTCCGACCAGGTGTTGCAGATGCCGATCACCGGGCGGCCATCGAAAGCGTCGGCGGGGATGCCCTGGTTCTTCATCCAACTGCGGTGCATGAAGGCGTTCTTGCCCTCACCGCCGAACCAGGCCTCGGACCGCAGCTTGCGTTTGGTGTCGGTCACGATGTCTGTTCCCGATCCTGGCGGCGCTTGTTGCGGCTTTCGACGCTGCGGCGCACGTCTTCCTCGGCATTGTCGATGAGCACCAGCAGCGCGTTTTGCGCACCAGTGGCGTCGCCGGATGCGATCTTTTCGGCCACTTCCCGATGCAGCGGCAAAGAATGACGCTGCCCGTCCGGATTGTCGTTGGAGAGGCGAAAGCTCATCACCAATGCGGTTTCGACCAGTGCCGCCAGCGAGCCGATCAGCTCATTGCCGGTCATGCGCAGGATGGTCTGATGGAACAAAAGATCGGGCTTGGCGAAGCGGTCGCCGTCGTCAACCACCGCTTCCATTTCGGCCAGCGCGGCATTGATCTCGGCAATCTGCGCCGGCGTGGCGCGTTGCGCGGCAAGTGCGGCCGACATCGGCTCGATGGCTCGGCGCAGCTCGAACAGCGCCCGGACATCGTCGGCGCTGACGCCGCCTGCGTAGCGCCATGACAGGACGTCCGGGTCGAGGAAATTCCAGTCGGCACGGGGACGCACCCTTGTGCCGGTCTTCGGCCGCGATTCGACCAGTCCCTTGCCGGCCAGCACCTTGATCGCCTCGCGCAGCACCGTGCGGCTGACCCCCAGCATCTCGCTGGAATCGTCGGCATTGGGCAGTGCCTCGCCGGGCAGGAAATCGCCTTGCACGATGCGCAATCCGATCTGCTCGACGACAGTCGCATGCAGCGCCGTCGAGCCGCTGGAGACCGCGACCGCAACCCTCGACGTGCGCGCCGTGCTGAAAGATTTCTTATTCTTCATACTATTCATATGATATGTCTTATCGGCATTGCGACTGGAGTCAAGGGAGGGGGAATGCCGGTGACAAAGAATTCCGCTGCCGTTGCCGAGCGGCATCAAGAGCTGGTCTCGATCAGCGATGGCATTGCGACTGTAGAGATTGCCCCGGCCGCCGGCGGCGCGCTGGCGTCGTATCGCTGGCGGCAAAACGGATCCGTCGTGGATTGGCTGCGTCCTGCGGATCAGGCGGCGATCGACAGCCGCGATGCCGGCGCCATGGCCTGCTTCCCGCTGGTTCCCTATTCCAATCGCATAAGGGGCGGGCGCTTCGCATTCGCGGGCCGCACCGTCGAACTGCCGACCAGCCCGGAAGATCCGCATCATGAGCATGGCCATGGCTGGCGTCGGCCATGGACAGTCGTCCGGCACGAAGCCAGCACCACCCTCCTATCTTATCGCCATGCCGCCGATTCCTGGCCGTGGAGCTATGAGGCAAGGCAAGCGATCTCGCTGGTCGATGGCGGGCTGATCATTGCCCTTTCGCTGCGCAATCTCTCGGACATGCCGATGCCGGCAGGCTTCGGCCTCCATCCCTATTTCCCGTCGACACCGTGGACACATGTCCAGGCGCAGGTATCCGGCATGTGGGAGACCGATGCGGAAATCCTGCCCACCCGGCACGTCCTGCCGCCCGCTGGCTCCAATCCTACCACCGGCTTCGACGTGTCGGAGACGGACTTCGACACGGTCTTCACCGGATGGACGCGCCGTGCCCGGATCTCCTGGCCGGAGCGTGGGCGGCAACTGGACATCGAGGCCGAGGCGCCGCTCGATTTCCTCGTCCTCTACACGCCGCCCGGCGAGCCATTCTTTTGCGCCGAGCCGGTCAGCAACATCACCGACGCCTTCAACCGCACGGGTGAAGCAGGCATCGACACCGGTTGCATCGTGCTGGCGCCTGGGCAGATGCGATCCGCAAGCGTTCGCTTCACGCCTTCGCAGGCGGCCTGATCGCCAATCTGAGCCGCATCAACTGCTTTGCTTTGCTGCTTCGCGGATGGTCTGCAGCAGGATGGAGAAGGCCGGCGAGGGCGCCGTGTCGGTGCGCATGGTCAGACCGACCGGTCCCTTGGTTTCCTCGGTGTTGACCGGCAAGGCGACGAAGGCGCCGCTGCCGAGTTCGTTGGCAACGACGCCAGCCGAAATGATCCAGACGGCATTGCTCTGCCGCAGGAAGGCTCGGCCGAAGGAGTCCGAGACGGTTTCGATCTCGGTTGCCGGCGCCGTCATGCCGTTGGTGATGAACAGGCGGTCGACGAAGGGGCGGATGACCGATTCCCGCGTCGGCATCAGCATCGGGAATTCGTCGAGCCGTGCGAACACATCCTGTCCTGGATCGAGCAGCGGATGTCCCGCCCGCACCACGAACAGCACCGGTTCGGAATAGAGGTGCTCGAAGAAGAAGCCGGTCATGTTCTCCGGCGCCGCCAGCCGTCCGACGACGAGATCCAGTGCGCCGGTTCGCAACTGTTCGAGCAGCACCGCATTCTCGCCGGTGACGATCTTGATCGCCGCACCGGCGCTCTCCTTGAGGAACAAGGTCATGGCGAGCGGCATCACCCGCGCCGAGACCGTCGGCAGCGCGCCGATGCGGATCGGGTGCCGGTTGACCGCTCCGTCCTGCCGGACGGAATCGACGCCTTGCTTGAGCGCCGTGATCGCCGTGCCGGCATGGCGAAGGAAGATTTCGCCGATGCGCGTCAGTCGGATGCCGCGGCCGTCGCGCTCCACCACCGCCACCCCCAGCGCCTCTTCCAGTTCGCGCAATGTCTTGGTCACCGCCGGCGGGCTGACATGCAGCAAGTCGGCCGCTCGCGCCACGCTTCCTTGCCGCGCAACTTCCAGGAATGCCTGCAGGTGACGGAACCGGATGCGGCTATGGGACATGGATTGATAACCCATGAGTTAATGAAACGACGCAAAATATCATTTTACCGAACCAAACGCCTTGTGCAATGTGGAGGCGGAGGACCAAAACCGTGCCATTCGTCACCATCGGCGGCATCACGCTGCACCATCGCCACACCAAGGCGGCCGGCAATGCACGCCCGATCATATTCATCAATTCGCTGGGCACCGACTTCCGGGTCTGGGACGAAATTGTCTCGGCGCTCGATGGTGAAATGCCGCTGCTGGTCTATGACAAGCGCGGCCATGGGCTGTCCGATATCGGCGACATCAGATCGATCGACGATCATGTCGACGATCTCTCGGCGCTCGTCGATCATTTCGGGTTGAGCAAGGTCGTGCTGTGCGGCCTGTCGGTCGGCGGCCTGATCGCACAAGGCTTCTATCGCCGGCGCCCAGAAATGGTCGAAGGCCTGATCCTTTGCGACACGGCCCACAAGATCGGCACGACAGACAGCTGGAACACACGCATCGCGACGGTCGAAAGCAAGGGCATCCAGGCCGTTGCGGATGGCGTGCTCAAAGTGTGGTTCACCCCCGCCTTCCACGCGGCGCGTCTGGCCGAGCTGGACGGTTATTGGAACATGATGACCAGGCAAGCGCTTGCCGGTTACGTCGGGACTTGCATGGCCGTTCGCGATGCGGATTTCACCGATGCCGCACGCCACATAGCGGTGCCGACGCTCTGCGTCGCCGGCGATCAGGATGGCTCGACGCCTCCCGATCTTGTCCGCTCCCTGGCCGAGCTGATCCCCGGCGCGCGCTTCGAAATCATCCGCGACGCCGGGCACATTCCTTGCGTCGAACAGCCAGAGGCGCTGGTCGCCCTGATCCGCGATTTTATCGCATCGCTTGCCCCTGGAGCCGAAACCCATGGATGAAGTCCCCGGCAACGAAGCCAGATATCGCACCGGCCTCGCGGTGCGGCGCTCCGTGCTTGGCGACCGGCATGTCGACCGGGCCGAGGTCGCCGCCACCGATTTCGACCAGCCTTTCCAGGAACTGATCACCGAGGCCGCCTGGGGTACCGTGTGGGCGCGGCCGGGCTTCACCAAGCGCGAGCGTTCGATCGTCACGCTGGCGCTGCTCGCCGCACTCGGCCATGATGAGGAGGTCGCCATGCATGTGCGCGCCACCGTCAACACCGGTGCTTCGCGCGACGACGTCTGCGAGGCGTTCCTGCATGTCGCCATCTATGCCGGCGTGCCGGCCGCCAACCGTGCCTTCAGAATAGCCAAGGACGTGTTTTCGGAAATGGACGGAGCCAGGAATGCCCGCTGAGTCCGGCTCGACGAGGCCCGAGACCGGCGCCTTCTTCCGGCGCGATCGGACCTGGCATCCGCCGGCTCTGACGCCGAATTATAAGACCTCGATGCTGCGCTCGCCGCAAAAAGCCCCCCTCGTCTTCGACAACACGCTGTCGGAGATTGCAGGCCCCGTTTTCGGCCACGCAATATTGGGCGAACTTGACGCCGACCTGATCCACAATTTCGCCAGGCCCGGCGAGAGCGCGCTCGGCGAGCGGATTATCGTCCATGGCCGAGTGCTCGACGAGCGAGGCGTTGGCGTGCCCGGCGCGCTGCTCGAATTCTGGCAGGCCAATGCCGGCGGCCGCTATCGCCACAAGAAGGATGGCTATCTGGCGCCGCTCGACCCGAATTTTGGCGGCTGCGGCCGAGCCCTCACCACCGAGGACGGCGGCTATGCGTTTCGCACCGTCAAGCCTGGACCCTATCCCTGGCCGAATGGGCCGAACGACTGGCGCCCCTCGCACATTCATTTCTCGGTGTTCGGCCACGGCTTTGCCCAGCGGCTGATCACGCAGATGTATTTCGAGGGCGACCCGCTGATCTGGCAGTGCCCGATCGCGCGCGGCATTCCCGACAAGGCAGCCGTTGAGACGCTGATCGCCGCGCTCGACATGCAAGCGACGATCCCCTTCGACGCGCGCGCCTACAAGTTCGACATCGTGCTGCGCGGGCGCCGCGCGTCGCTGTTCGAAAACAGGCTGGAGGGCAATTGATGGCCCAGTCGCTCGACCGGCTCAGGGAAAGCCCTTCGCAGACCGCCGGACCCTACGTTCATATCGGGCTGACACCCAATTTCTGCGGCATCGGCGGCGTCTATCCCAGTGATCTCGGCGCCACCATGGTCAACGACAAGACCAAGGGCGAGCGCATCGGCCTGCGCATCCGGGTGCTCGATGGCACCGGCACGCCGCTCAAGGACGCGCTGATCGAGATCTGGCAAGCGGATGCGGATGGGCTCTACAATTCGCCGGCCGAACTGCGTGGTGCTGCCGATCCGAATTTCTTCGGCTGGGGCCGTTGCCCGACCGATATGGACACCGGCCTCTGCACGTTCGAGACGGTCAAGCCTGGCCGCGTCCCGTTCAACGATGGTCGCCTGATGGCGCCGCATATCACGCTCTGGATCGTCGCCCGCGGCATCAATCTCGGCCTGCACACAAGGCTGTATTTTTCCGACGAGGAAAAGGCCAATGCCGGGGATGCGATCCTGGCACGCATCGAGCACCGCGTCCGCGTGCCGACGCTAATCGCCGAGCGCAAGGGCGATACCTACATCTTCGATGTCCATCTCCAGGGGGAGAAGGAAACGGTCTTCTTCGATAGCTGATGCTCAGGAGGCCTGTGACATGACTGTATCGCCTTTCGACCATCCGCTGCTCTCCGCTCTTCTCGGCGACGAAGAAGCGGCGAGGCATTTTTCCGTTGAGGCGGAAATCGAGGCCATGCTGGCCTTTGAACAGGCGCTGTCGCAAGCGGAGGCCGATAACGGGATAATCCCCAAGGATGCCGGGGCAGCGATCGTGGCGGCGCTTGGCACCTTCCGGCCGGACACGGCTCTGCTGCGAGCCGGGGTCGCCAAGGACGGCGTCATGGTGCCGGAGCTGGTGCGCCAGATCAGGGCTGCGGTCGGCGAACCGCATGGCCGGAAAGTGCATTTCGGTGCGACCAGCCAGGATGTGATCGACACCGGCCTGATGCTTCGGCTGAAATCCGTCGTCGAGCATCTCGATCTGCTGTTGACCGAAACCGTCATACGCCTCGCTTCGCTCAAAGAGCGTTTTGGCGGCAGGGCGCTGACCGGGATGACGCGCATGCAGAAGGCGCTTCCGATCAAAGTGGCCGATCGCGTCAGGGTGTGGCGGGCGCCGCTGCAACGGCATCAGGAGAGGCTATCCGAGCAGTCCAGGCGTCTGCTGGTGGTGCAATTCGGCGGTGCCGCCGGCACGCTGGAAAAGCTTGATGACAAGGGGCCGGCGGTGCGCGCGGCACTTGCCGCCAGGCTTGGTCTTGGCGACGCACCGCAGTGGCACAGCCAGCGTGACGCGCTCGCCGACTTTGCCGGCCTGATGTCATTGGTATCAGGCAGCCTCGGCAAGTTCGGCCAGGACATCGCGCTGCTGGCGCAAGGTGGAACCGAGATCGAGCTTTCCAGTGGCGGCGGCTCGTCGGCCATGCCGCACAAGAAGAACCCGGTGAAGGCCGAAGCGCTGGTGGCGCTTGCCCGCTTCAACGCCACGCAGCTTGCCGGCATGCATCACGCGCTCGTGCATGAGCAGGAGCGGTCGGGTGCTGCCTGGACGCTGGAGTGGCTATTGCTGCCGCAGATGGTCGTCGCAACGGCCGCGTCGCTGCGCCTTGCCGCCGAACTGGCCGCACAGGTCGAAAGTCTCGGCCACTGATGCGCACGCAAATCGTCGTCATCGGGTCCGGGCCGTCCGGGCTGCTGCTTGGGCAACTGCTGGCCGGCATCGGCGTAGAGACGGTCATTCTGGAACGTGCGAGCCGCGAGCACGTGCTTGGCCGCGTGCGGGCAGGGGTGCTCGAACAGGGCACCGTCGAATTGCTGGAACAGGCCGGCGCGGCGGCAAGGCTGCATGCCGAAGGGCTGCCGCACACTGGCATCTCGCTCGCCTTCGACGGACGCTTGCATCGCATCGACCTCGAGGCGCTGACCGGCGGCAGGCATGTCACCGTCTATGGCCAGACCGAGGTGACGCACGATTTGATGGACAAGCGCGACGCGGCAGGGCTGACCACGATCTACGAGGCGGCAAATGTCGCTCTGCACGATTTCGACGGCACCGCGCCTTTCGCCACCTATGACAAGGACGGCGTCACGCATCGCATCGACTGCGACTTCGTTGCCGGCTGCGACGGCTATCATGGCGTCAGCCGCAAATCGGTGCCCGAGCGTGCGCTAAAAATCTTCGAGCGGCGGTATCCGTTCGGCTGGCTCGGCGTGCTGGCCGAGGTGCCGCCAGCCGACCGCGAACTGGTCTACGCCAATCACGAGCGGGGTTTTGCGCTGTGCTCGATGCGCTCGACGCATCGCAGCCGCTACTATGTGCAGTGCCCGCAGGACGATCGCGTGGAGGCGTGGTCGGATGAGCGCTTCTGGGACGAGTTGCGCCGCCGCTTGCCGGAGCAGACGGCGGCAAATGTCGTCACTGGACCGTCCTTCGAGAAATCGATCGCGCCGCTGCGCTCCTTCGTTGCCGAGCCGCTGCGCTTCGGCCGGCTCTTCCTGGTCGGTGATGCCGCCCACATCGTGCCGCCGACCGGCGCCAAGGGCCTCAACCTCGCCGCCAGCGACGTGCGCTATCTCTTTGCCGGCCTGCACGATTTCTATCGCGACAAGTCAACGGCCGGCATCGACGCCTATTCAGGCAAGGCTCTGGCACGGGTCTGGAAAGCGGTGCGTTTCTCCTGGTGGATGACGACGATGCTGCACCGCTTTCCAGACACCGGCGAGTTCGGCCAGCGCATCCAGGAGGCCGAACTCGACTACCTCGTGCAGTCACGTGCCGCATCGACCGCGCTCGCCGAGAACTATGTCGGCCTGCCGTACTGAGGGCCGCGGATCATCCGGCGCCTTGCTGCCTGGCAAAGTCCGACAGCATCGGGCGCTGCCCTTTGAGGATCTTCACCTCGGCCTCGGCCAAGGTGAACCAGCCCGCTCTGTCCACCTCCGGGAACTCCTTCAGGAATCCCGACCTTGGCGGCCATTCCATGGTAAAAATGTTGCTCGTGATGGCAGCGACATCAATGTCGGCGGTCGCCTCGACAGACCAGGCCATGACGATCTTTCCGCCTGGTTGCCTGTAGTCGCCGAGACGCGTGAAGGACCCATCGACCCTGATGCCGAGCTCTTCCTCGGTCTCGCGCTGCGCTGCCGCCAACTCGTCCTCGTTCTCGCCGATGAGGCCCTTCGGTATCGACCACGCACCGTCGTCCTTCTTCGCCCAAAACGGTCCGCCCGGATGAACCAGCAACACCCTGAGATCGCCGTCGCCGCGGCGATAGATCAGCAATCCCGCACTGCGTTTTGCCATTGTGATACGTCCGTTTGCGAAGCCGGCAGCCTGCCGATGGTCCTTGAATCGTTGACGCGAACCTTGCACCTAGGGATTGCGACGCTATGTCAGGTTCGTCTGCATTGCACCTCACCCGCGAGTCCGGCAATCTGATACCATCGCTTATTTGGCGGCTCGAAGGCTAGGTGACGATGCAACTCGGTCTTATTGGCTACTATAGCGACTTCGTCGTGTATCCGCTGGTAATCGCCGTGCTGGCAGTGGCCGGGCTGCTCGAGGCCGGCGAAGAGAGTGCACCAGGCTGGATCGGCACGGTCCTCGCCTGTCTAGGCCTCTGGACGCTGATCGAGTATGTGCTGCACAGGTTCGTTCTTCACCATATTCCCTACATCAAGGACCTGCATGATCGTCACCATGTCGAGGAGCGCAGTTCGGTGGGCACCCCGACCTGGCTCAGCCTCGGGGTGCATGCGCTGATCGCGTTTGTGCCCGTTTGGGTGGTCTCGGACTTCGCAACCGCGAGCGCGGTAAGCTGCGGGCTGATGCTGGGGTACCTCTGGTACATCAGCATCCACCACATGATCCATCACTGGCACCCCGCCCATCCGAGCTATCTCTACACGCTCAAGCGCCGACACGCCGTGCATCATCATGTCGACGAAAACGCCAATTTCGGCGTGACGTCGATATTCTGGGATCGGGTTTTCGGGACGGCGCGGCTCTAGTCCGAGGCCAGACCAACCCCAACCGTTCAACGCCTCTTCCCGCGACCGCCGGGAGACTTGGCTCCGCGGGGGCCGCTCTGAACCGGCGTGTTGTTCTGGTTCTCGTCGGACAGTTTTCGCCAGCGGGCAAGGCGCTCCGGATCGAGCGTCCCGGCCTTTAAGGCAGCCTGCACAGCGCAGCCCGGCTCATGCACATGCGTGCAGTCGCGGAACTTGCAGAGCGGCGCGAGCTCGGTGATTTCGGCAAACAGCGTGTCGATGCCGGAGGCGACGTCGCTGACCTGCAAAGTCCGCATGCCCGGCGTATCGATCACCCAGCCGCCGCCGGCAATGGCGTGCAGCGATCGCGACGTGGTGGTGTGGCGTCCCTTGGAATCGTGCTCGCGAATGCCTCCGGTCTGTTGCGGCGATTGCTGCGCCGATCCGGCCAGCGTGTTGACCAGCGTCGATTTGCCGACGCCGGAGGAGCCGATCAGCGCCACCGTCTGGCCGACACCGCACCAGGCAGCCAGGGCGGTTGCCGCATCCGATGTGCGGGGGTTCAGCATCACGACCGGCAATCCGCGCTGCAACGCGGCAGCCTGCCTTTCATAGGTCTCGGCGTCTTCAGCGGTATCGGCCTTGGTCAGCAGGATCACCGGCGTCGTTCCGGCTTCATTGGCCAGCGCCAGGTAGCGCTCGAGCCTGGCGGGATTGAAGTCGGCATTGCACGAGGTGACGATGAACAGCGTGTCGACATTGGCCGCGGCAAGCTGCGGCACCCTGCCGCCCTGGGTGCGGCGTTCCAACACCGTCTTGCGGGACAGGCGGCGCTGGACAAGGTGTTCATGCCCATCGACCAGCACCCAGTCGCCGACCGCATAGTCACCGGTGTTCGCCTGCGCCGGCAGCGTCAGATCGACCGGCCCTGCCTGCGACAGGCCGGTCAGGCGATCGCGGTGGACGGTGGCGATCCGCGTCGGCACGAGATCGGCGTCGTCGGGCTCGAGCTGATCAGCGAAAAAATCCGTCCAGCCCAGGCTGGCGAGAGATGGCATGGAAGAATCCGTCACGGCTTTGACCACGGCGTCGCAGACATCGGACAGTATCCCTGGCAGGTGGCGAACGGGCGAGGCGATTGCCCAAGCCGTGTATGGGCGGCATGGCGACATTTGGCAAGCAGGCCCGTAGCCGAGAGCGAGCGGCAAGCTTCTGCAGCCTATCCCTTGATAGTCGAACTGACGATCAAGTCGACGAAACAGCGCTGTCCGAAAGCGTTTGGCGGGAAAACGGCGGCGAGCCACGTCAGCTTTAAACGTTAACAAATAATTTGACGCATGCAATTTTTTTGCGCTCTATTGGTAACCGTGAAAATTGACTGAATAAGTTCTGTCGAGCATTGTCGCATCCGGTCAACGGCCGCATGACTGGTGGCGGGGCCGATCATGGCAGGGGATCAGGAATATATCGATGGCGGAGAAGACACACCGCACGATGGACGACTTCGCCCAGGCATGCGGCGTGTCCCGGCCGACGCTGTCCAAATATTTCGACGATCCGGCGAGCGTGAAGCCGGCGACGCGGGCGCGCATCGAAGCCGCCCTGCGCTCCTCGGACTATCAGCCCAACCTTTTCGCCCGCAACCTCAACCGCAAGCGCACCCGCAACATCGGCATCGTCGTGCCGACGATCACCGATCCGTTCTACGCCGAGATGGTCAGCCGCATCGAATTTCGCTGCCGCGACGAAGGCTACTGGCCGATCGTCATCTCCTCGCATGGTTCGCCGAAGCTGGAGGCGGAGTCGGTCAGGACGCTGCTGTCCCTGAAGGTCGCCGGCGCGATCATCGCCCCACTGGGCCTGGCTTCTGACCGCGGCGTCTTCGACAAGCTCGGGCAGGACATTCCGATCGTCTATTTCGACACCTATATCGAGGGCGATACGCCGTTCGTTGGCAACGACAACCGGCAGAGCGTCTCGACCATCGTCGACTATCTCTGCCGTTCGGGTGAGCCGCCGGTCTATCTTGACATCCCACACGTCAACCACAACTCCGGCGAACGCCAGGAAAGCTACATCGTCGCGATGGAGACCGCCGGGTTCAAGCCGGTCGTCATCGAGGCCGCCCGCGATTACACCTGGGACTTCGAACGCATCGGCTACGAGCAGACGGAAAAAATGCTGGAGGCCGGCGCCTTGCCCGGCCGCACAATCCTGTGTGCCAACGATCGTCTCGCCTTTGGCGTGATGGCGGCTGCGTTCTCGCGCGGCCTGAAGGTCGGCCGCAGGCCCGATTGCGATCTGCGCGTTGCCGCGCATGACGATCATCCGCTGAGCCGCTACACCTGCCCGGCGCTGACCACCATGGCGCAGGATTTCGCCGCCATGGCCGGGCGCAGCGTCGAGATCCTGCTGGCCTTGCTGGACGAGGCCGATCCGCCGAAGCAGGGCATGGCGCGCACCGTCAAGCTCGGCGCCACCCTGGTGATGCGTCAGTCAGCCTGAGCGACCGGCATCAGCTTTTCTCGAACTGGCGCCAGGCGGCCACCGCCTCGGCCACCGCTTGCCGGGCAGCGGGGATATGGCGTCCCATCGAGACGAAGCCGTGGATCTGGCCCGGCCATTGCCGCAGGATGAGCGGAACGCCCGCGGCTTGCAGGCGCGCCGCATAGGCTGCCCCTTCGTCGGCGAGGATGTCGCAGCCGGCAAGCGCCACAAAAGCCGGCGCCGCGCCGGCGAGGGCAGGCGCCAGCAAGGGCGAGACGCGCCAGTCCGTGATATCGTCGGGCGTTCGCAAATAATGGTCGCGGAACCAGGCCATGGTGGTTGCGGTGAGCCCGAAGCCGTCGCCGAAACGCCGGTAGCTGTCGGATGTCTGCCGCGCGTCGGTGTTGGGATAGATCAGGATCTGCGCGGCAAGGGACGGCGCCAGCCCATCGCGGGCGAGCAGCGCCAGCACGGCGGCGAGATTGCCGCCGGCGCTGTCGCCGGCCACACCGATGCGTCTGATGTCGATGCCGAGATCGGCGGCGTTCTCGGCCAGGAAACGAAGAGTTGCCAGACAATCCTCGAGCCCGGCGGGAAATTTATGGTCCGGTGCCAGGCGATAGTCAGGACAGACAATGACGGCGTTGCCGAGATTGGCCATCAGGCGACAGATCTCGTCATGCGAATCGAGGTTGCCGATGACCCAGCCGCCGCCATGCAAATAGAGCAGCGCCGGCGCCCCGCTTTGCGGTGCGCCGATGCCGCGATGGATGCGGAGCGCAATAGGCCCATTCGGCCCGTCGATCTGCCGTTCCTGGGTCGCAGCGACCGGCTCGTGCTCACCCTGTAGCGCCGGGAACGAGGCGTTGTAGGCAGTTCGCGCCGCCGCCACGCTGCCGGTCTCGAATGGCTCGCCGCCGGCTGCACGACCAATTTCGAGGACGCGCAGCGCATCCGGATCGAGCGTCATGATCATACCCTCAGGCCAGCAGGCTGCTCGCCTCTTCCTCGGTCAGCAGAGCCGGCTGCACGACATCGCCCGCGATGGCGACCGAGCCCTGTGTTTCACCGGAGCGCAGGATAGCCTCCATGACCTCCAGTACATGCAGCGCAAGGCTGCCGCAGGCCCGTGGGGTGTTGCCGGTTTGAAGCGAGCGCACCAGATCGGCGACGCCGAGCATGCGGTAATTGGCGCGATCGGGTGCCGCGTAAGGCCAGTTGCGGGCGCCGTAGAGCTCGCCCTCGCTGGCGAAATCCTGCCAGTCGGTGCCGCGTTCCGACAGCGACACCGTGCCGCCGAACGTGTCGGGGTCGGGCAGGCGCAGCGAGCCCTCCGTGCCGTGCAGTTCGATCGGATGGTTGGAGTGGCGAAAGACGTCCCACGAGGCGCCGAAGGTGACGGTCGCGCCGGAGCGGAACTCGAGCAGCGACAGCACATTGGTCGGCGTGCCGACCTTGAATGTGGTGTTCTTGAATGGCCCTTCGGCGGTGATCAGCCTTTCTTCCTGGCCGCGTGTCGCCATTGCCATGACGCGCTCGACCGGGCCGAGCAGATTGACCAGCATGGTCAGATAGTACGGACCCATGTCGAACACCGGGCCACCGCCTGGCTGGTAGTAGAATTGCGGGTTGGGGTGCCAGTGCTCCATGCCGCGGCCCATCATGAAGGCGGTGCCGGTGACCGGACGGCCAATGGCGCCCTGGTCCATCAACCGGCGCGCACGGCGCCCGGCAGCACCGAGGAACGTGTCGGGCGCCGAGCCGAGCAGCAGGCCGCGCGACCGCGCCTCATTGACCAGGCGCTGTCCATCGGCGGCCGAGGTGGCGAGCGGCTTTTCGGTGAAGACGTGCTTGCCGGCCGAAAGCGCGGCAAACGAAATATCGAAATGCGCCGCCGGAATGGTCAGGTTGAGGACAAGATCGATCTCGGGGTCGGCCAGCAGTGCATCGACGCCGAGTGCCCGTATGCCATATTCCTTCGCCCGCACTGCCGCCATGTCGGCGGAAATATCGGCGCAGGCGCGCAATTCGATGCCGCCGAAGAGGGCGGCATTGCGCAGATAGGTCATCGAGATATTGCCGCATCCGATGACGCCGATCCCGAGTTTCGTCATTGGTATCCCGTGCATTTTCGATCGTACCTCCCGATGCGCCATGCTCCGCCGGATTCGCCCAGCCGGCAACGGATCGCTTTCGCAAAGGGCTATACAACATTTTAAATATTGACGCGCGTAAAATTTTTATACAACATGCGAAAATGCTGGCGCGATATCGGGAGGCTGCCAGCCCTGGGAGGAGAAAATGACCGACATGAAAAAACGGCCGACCGCCGATGCGAATCCGGTGGGTCATGCGCGCATTGGGTATTTCCGTCGTGGCCAGGGACCGCGAGGGAGTCAGGCATAGATCACCTTGGCCCCGGTCCTATCAAGCTGGCTGCGTATCGCGCCGGACAGGCCATCGTCCGTGATCACGACATCGACGCTCGACAGCGAAAAGGCCTTTGAGGTCCCGCTGACGCCCCATTTGCTCGAATCCGCAAGGAGGACAACGCGCCGGGCCATGCGCACGAGGTTTCGCTTCGTTCGCGCCATGTCTTCGTTCACGTCGACCACATCCAGTGACGAGTCAATCGCATGCGCTCCAACAAAGACCTGATGCGCTACCAAGCCGCCGAGAGCCGTGTCGGCATCGGTGATCAGTGTGCTCACCGTGTCTGGATAGACCCGGCCGCCGATCATGTGAACGTCGAGCCCGGGCCGATGCATCAGATGCTGCACGATATTCATCGCCGTGGCCGCGACCACGACATTGCTGAGCGGCGGTAACAGCATGGCAACCTGCATCAATGTCGAGCCGCCGTCGAAGATGACCGATTGGTTGTCCTCGAACAGTTCTACCGCTGCCCGGGCGATGCGTTTCTTTGCATCGAGGTTCGTTTGCATCCGCCGGGCGAACGCGGCCGTGGTCGAATCCGTGGTTCGGGTTACCGCGCCTCCGCGGGTCTTGGTCAGCAGTCCCTTACGGTCCAGTATCTCGAGGTCGGAGCGCACAGTGACTTCCGACACGCCAAAATCGTCTGACAGGTCCTTGATGCGAACCTGTCCGCTGCGTTGCACTTCACCCAGGATCGATTGGCGTCTCTGCTCTGATAACATTGCCCTGTCCTTGCCTCCATCCGCCAAGCAATCCCCCTGGCCTCGGTTCACTCTACCAAAAATATGCGAATTCGAAAGCTTTCGAAAGATTGCATTTGTCTTTTCTTTCGCAAACACTGGGTCCAGGATTTTGAAATCAATCGATTGGAGAGTTTTGGACTCATGAGCCTCGGAACCAAGGTGCGCCTGGCGCGCCTCTTCTCACATCCATCGGGAAATCTTTTTGGCGGCGCGGTCGACCACTTTGTCGGCTATGGCGACGTGCGCAAAGGAGGTCTTGCCGACCTGCCGGGCGCGCTTGCACGCGTCATGGTAGGCAAACCCGACTACGTCAGCATCCAGCCTGGGACCGCGCGCCATCTGTGGCCGCAATACGCGGGCAAGGCTTGCCTGGTGATCCAGGCCGGCTGCTTCACCCCGGACGATCGCATCAGTGAACTGATTGCAACGCCCGAGGATGCGGTGCGCGCTGGCGCCGATGCGTTGGCCGTGGCCATTCCGGTGCGCGGCGCGACCGAGGGCAAATACATACGCTGGCTGACCGATTCGGTGAATGCGGCGGCCCGTTATGGCATGCCGGTGGTGGCGCATATCTACCCTCGCGATTTCACCGACGGGGCAAAAATCGTCTTCACCCCCGACGAGATCGCCTATGCGGCACGCATCGGCTACGAGTCCGGCGTCGACGTGATCAAGATCGGTTACACTGGCGATTTCGAGTCGTTTCGAGAGACCGTTCGGACCTGCCCGGTGCCGGTTGTGATCGCCGGCGGTCCGAAGACCGACACGCTGCTCGGCGCCCTTCAGCAGACGGCGGACGCCATCCGTGCCGGCGCACGTGGTGCCGTGGTGGGCCGCAATCTCTGGGGGCACGGCGATCCGGAAAAGGCAGCGATCGCCTTTCGGGGCGTCATCCATGACGGCCTTTCGGCGCAAGACGCCTTGGCGAAGGCAGGTGCCTGAACGATGCCTACCGTCCCTTCAATCCTCGGCTTCGGAGCTATTGCGATCGACGACATCGTCTATGTCGATCAGCCGTTGTCGGCGGGCAAGGGGAAGGTTCTGCAAAGTGCCCGAGCTTTCGGAGGAAATGTCGCGACGGCACTTGCCGCCGTCGCGCGGCTCGGCGGAAGCGCCGGGTTCGTCGGATGGCTGGGCAGTGCCGCCGACGACGCCGTGTTGTGCGATCTCGTTGCGAGCGGCGTTGAAACCGCGTTCGCGCCGCGCCACCCGCACGCGCGCCCGGTGCGCTCGCGGATCACCGTCGGTTCGGATGGCGAGCGATTCATCGCGTATGACGACGAAGCGATGCTGGGCACCGCGCCCGATTTTCCGGACGAGGTTCTCAGCCGCGCGACCGTCCTGATCGTCGACAGTTACGGGATCGGGTCGCTGGATGTCGTGGCTCGGGCTCGCGATCTCGGCCTTGCGATCCTCGGCGATGTCGAATGGAGCCACGGCCCGGCCACCGAGAGACTGATCGGGCTCTGCGACCATCTCATTCTTCCACTCGGCTTTGCGCGGACCGCCACGGGCCGCCGGTCGCCGGCCGAGATACTCGATGCGTTGTGGTTGCCGTCGCGGTCCGCCGTGGTCCTGACGGATGGCGGCAGGGGCGTCTTCTATCGCGGACGCAACGAGACAGGGCTCTGGCACCTGCCTCCGCACCGGGTTGCCGTCGTCGACTCGACCGGCGCCGGTGACTGCTTTCATGGCGCCTATGCCCTTGCATTGACGCGCGGGGCCGATACCGCAGGCCGGGTCGCGTTCGCGGCCGCGGCGGCGGCCCTTTCGATAACGGGGCGTGGCGGGCGCGAGGCGCTTCCGACCGACGCCCAGGTCACGGAACTCCTGGCATCGACGAACGCGCCGTCGGCAGTCGAACTGAAATATGCGCGGCTTGATACCGGAACATAGCCGAACTATCCGAGGAAAAATTCGCAGGTGAACGTAAGCCGAGGACAATCATAAAAATCAGTGGCTTAGACTTGTGGAGGGAGGAATATGGCAGAAGTCGTTCTTGAAAATATCTGCAAGACATACGGGAACAATTTTCACGCAATCGACCAATTGAACCTGTCGGTCAAGGACGGTGAGTTCTTGATTCTCGTCGGGCCGTCCGGCTGTGGCAAATCCACCGCGCTGCGGATGATCGCGGGGTTGGAGGACGTCACCAGCGGCAGCCTTCGGATCGCCGGTGTCGACGTCGTCGACATGCCGCCCAAGGACCGGGACATCGCGATGGTCTTCCAGAGCTACGCCCTCTACCCGCATATGACGGTGTTCGAAAACATCGGCTTTTCGATGCGGCTGGCAGGCAAGCCGAAGGCCGAGCGCAAAAAGCGCGTGGACGAGATCGCCAAAACCCTTCAACTGACGTCTCTGCTGGACAGCAAACCCGCGAACCTTTCAGGCGGACAGCGTCAAAGGGTTGCCATGGGCCGCGCCATGGTGCGCGAGCCGGCAGCCTTTCTCATGGACGAACCCCTTTCCAATCTGGACGCGAAATTGCGTGTTCAAATGCGCGCCGAAATTACCCGTCTGCAAAAGCAGCTCGGCGTAACCACCATATATGTGACCCACGACCAAACCGAAGCTATGACGATGGGCGACAGGGTCGCGGTGTTGAAAGGCGGCGTGTTGCAGCAGGTCGATACACCCAAGAGGCTCTATGAATCGCCGGTGAACGCCTTCGTTGCCGGCTTCATCGGGTCTCCTTCGATGAACCTTTTCGAGGCGACCCTGACAGGCGACGAACTGATGTCCGGTGCCTTAACCATCCGGCTGCAGGATGCAGCCTTCGTGCGCAGGCCGGGCTTGAGGTCGTATGCGGGGCGCAAGGTCGTGTTCGGGATACGACCGGAGGATCTCTATGACAGCAGCCTCGAATCCGGCCGCAAGTATCAGACGATACCGGCAAAGGTGACCTCGATCGAAGAACTTGGATCCGAACAAATCGTCCATCTCGACATCGACGCGGTCCGGGTGGACTCCGGCGACCCCGACGCGGTGCAGGATTTCGGCCTGGCGTCGAATGCGGTGGCGAAATTCGAACCGGTCAGCACAGTCCGCTCCGGCTCGGAAATCAGCTTGGCCCTGGATGATACCAAGCTCCATTTCTTCGATCCCGAGACGCATCTGGCAATCTGAATATCAGCGATAAGACCCGCGGGTGAGGGTGAGGCACCTGCATAAGAAGACTTGTGAATAACCAGACGATCGGCCGCATTGTGCGGTCGAATATAAAGAAGGAGGAGAAGATGACGTTTCGTATAAAACCCGCGATGCTGAAAATAGCCGCAGCCGCATGGTTGCTTGGCGCAACCGGCGCCATGGCGGATACGACGCTGGAATTCACCCAATGGTGGGAGCCCGAATTGCCGGCTGGCTCGCTCAGGGCAATCATGGATGACTTCGAGGCCGCAAATCCAGGAATCAAAGTGACGCTGGTCAGCGGCCCCTACGCGACCACGCGCGACCAGATCTCGGTTGGTGCTGCAACCGGAACGCTCAGCGACGTCGTCGGTCTCGACGGTGCCTGGGTGAACAATCTGAATGCGCAGAGCGCACTCGCCGACATGAATCCGATGATGGATGCGAGCGGTTTCGACAAGAGCCAGGTCGCGGACATCGTCAAGGTGGACGGCAAGGCGGTGATGTTTCCCGTGGCTTCTTTCGTCTATCCGGTCTTCGTGAATTTGGACCTCGCCGCCCAGGCAGGCGTGACCAAGCTGCCGTCGACCCGTGCGGAGTTTCTCGAAGCCGCCAAGAAGATGACGATCGCCGACAAGAACCAGTATGGCTGGGTGCTGCCCCTCTCGCTGCAAACGCCATCCGGCGTCCAGAACGACATGATGTCGTGGGTTTGGGCTTCGGGTCAGTCGATGATGGCGGACGGCAAGCCGGACCTTGAGGGCAAACCGGTGGTGGATATGCTCACCTTCGTCAAATCTCTCAACGACGCCGGAACCATCTCGCCCGGCATCGCCACCAAGACCGAGCAGGAAAAGGTCGAGGAGTTCGTCAACAACCGCGTCGGGATGATGATCGACTCGCTCGCGCATGTGAACCTCATCCGTAAGCGCAATCCCAAGCTGAACTTCGACCTCATCCCGGTCCCGGTCGTGGAAAACTATACCGGCAAGCGCGGCCTTCCCTATGCCTCCTGGGGCATCGGCATCTCTGCTGCCTCGAAACATCAGGAAGAGGCCTGGAAACTCGTCCAATATGTGATGAGTGAAAAGGTGAACGCCAAGCTCGTATCGCTTGCAAACGCCTTCCCGGGCAACGTCAACGCCCAGCCCGATTTCGTGACCTCGGACAAGGCTTTCGGCAAGGCTTTTGAAATCTTCAAGACCGGTTATCTCGCCAATGAGTTCACGGGCCTGCCGGTGGCAGAAGACCTGATGACCCAGTTCGACGTGCAAGCTCAAAAGATGCTCGCCGGCGAGCAATCTCCGGAACAAGCCGCAGCCGCCGCTCAGAAGGGCTGGATGGCGAAATTCTGATCGGCCTGTTCCCGTTTGCTATCTTTGACCGGGTGGCCTGACTTCGGGCAGGCCACCCGGCAACAACGGATCGGCAATTTGAGTGGACCTGTTTTTGAAGCTTACCTTCTCTTGAAGGCGTATCCCAAGGTTGGCACATGACCCGGCAAAAGCGCTCCCACCATAAGCTTAAACGAGCGGTCGCACCCTACCTCTATCTGTCGCCCTCGCTGCTCATAATCGGGCTTCTGATGCTGCTGCCGATGGTGACGGTGATTGGCTACTCGTTCCAGAACAGCGCGGTGCTGCGTCGTGACCCATCCTTTGCCGGACTGAAACACTACCAGGCGATCTTCGACGACCCCGTGTTCTGGGCTTCGCTGTGGCACACGCTCTACTTCACATGCATGAGTGTCATTTTCCACATGACCATTGGCATGGCCTTCGCGCTCATGCTGAACAGCGACCGCATCAATCCGACGCTGCGCAATATTCTGCGCGTGCTCTACATATTGCCTTGGCTGTTCACCGCGGTGATTATCGCCGTGATCTGGCGCCTGCTGCTTGAGCCGAACGGTGTCGTGAACAGCATACTCATGCAAATCGGCATCATCGGTTCCAAGGTCGAATGGTTTTCCTCGCCTGAGACCGCGCTGCACGCCGTCACCTTCGCCAATATCTGGGCGGGCTATCCGCTCTTCATGGTCAGCCTGCTCGCGGGTTTGCAGGGCATTCCCAAGGATTTCTACGAGGCCGCCGATATCGACGGGGCGAAAGCCTACCAGAAGCTGATCTTCATCACCATTCCGCAGCTGATGCCGATCATCATCAGCATCTCGCTGCTTGACTTCATCTGGACCATGCAGGTCTTCCCATTAATCTGGATAACGACGGGCGGTGGCCCGATCTACTCGACCGAGGTCCTCAGCACCTACACGTACAAGCTGGCGTTTTCGAGCTACAACCTGTCGCAGGCTTCGGCGAGCGCTGTGGTCATCTTGTTGATCTCTCTCGGCCTGACGCTGTTCTATATTCGCTATCAAAAGGCTCGGTAGTCATCATGAGGAAAAGGCATACGCCGAAAGACAGGCTGATCACCGTCGCGCTCCATGTAGCGCTTGCAGCGGGGCTCTTTTTCGCGGCATTTCCGATCTACTGGATGCTGAGCAGCTCGTTCAAATCGAATACCGAAATCTTTGCCCTGCCACCAACCATCCTGCCAAAGGCGTTTACGCTGGAAGCGTATGCAGCCATCCTTGGCGACCCGGTAAAGCTGCGCTTCTTCTTCAACAGCTATTTCGTGGCGGGAGCGGTGACTGTGCTGACGGTGCTGATCGCCCTGCTGGCGGCCTACGGGTTCAGCCGCTTCAACTTCCGCGGCAAGGGCAGCCTCAACACAATCATCATCAGCACGCAGACGATTCCGCCGATCACACTTTTGATCCCCTTCTTCGGGCTCGTCGTCTCATACGGCATCTTCGACACCTATGTCGCACTGATCCTGACTTATCTGGTGTTTACGCTGCCCTACGCGATCCTGCTAATGACGGGGTATCTGAACACCTTGCCCCGCGATCTCGATGAAGCTGTAGCCGTCGATGGCGGCACCAGTTGGACAGCGCTTTGGCGGGTGATAGTCCCGATTTCACTGCCTGGCATCGTGGCGACGTCAGTCTACACCTTCCTGTTGTGCTGGAACGAATTTCTCTTTGCGCTGACACTGACGAAGTCAACGTCCATGCGCACCGTCCCGATCGGCATCCAGCTGTTGATGGGGCAGCACGCCTTCGAATGGAACCAGATGATGGCAATGAGTGTGCTCGGCTCGCTACCGCTCTTGCTCATCTACCTCGTTGCCCAGAGGTACTTCCTCGCCGGCATGACCGCGGGCTCGGTCAAGTAGGACGTCCATCCGACGGCGACGCAGGGTGGCATCAAGCAATAGGCGATACCAAGGAATGAAAGGATGAACGTGAAAGACCTCAAAGTCGGCTGCCAGACCTTCACCTGGGAAATGCTGGGAGACCGGTTCACCGGCGGCCCCGACGATCTGCTGAAGGCGATCTCTGACGGTGGCTATGCCGGCATCGAGATCACCGACACCATGATCGGACATTATGGCGACAAGCCGGAGGAGTTCGCCGCCGCGCTGAAGGCGTCGGGGCTGACGCTGGTTTCCTTCGCCTTTGGCTCGAACAGTGGTTTTACGCTGAAGGAGGAGATCGGCGCCGATCTCGAGACCGCCAAACGCTGGATCGACTTCGCCGCCGCCTTCCCTGGCGCGCTCGTGTCGATGGGCTCTGCGACGGTGGTCTCCGACGGTCCGCGCGACGACAAATTCGCCATCGCCGCAGAGGTCTACAACGAGGCTGGCGAGCTTGGCCGCAAGACCGGCGTCCAGGTCGCGGTGCATCCAAGCTCGCACCACAACACGCTGCTGTTCGACCGGGCCGACTACGACACGATCTTTGCCTTGCTCGATCCCGATCTGGTCGGTTGGGTGCCGGATACCGGCCATATCCTGCGCGGCCACAAGGACATGGCCGACACGCTGCGCACCCACCGCGACCGCATCCGCTACATCCACCTCAAGGACGTCGATGCCAACGGTACCTGGGCCATGCTTGGCAAGGGCGTCTGCGACACGCCTGCGGTCATCGAGATCGCCGGCACCGCACCGCGCTTCAATGGCTGGCTGGTGCTGGAGGAAGAATCCGAAACGGCCGCCGCCGATCCCGCCGGCGCGGTCAAGACCAACCGCCAGACGATGCGCTCCTACGGCGCCTGAAGAACGAGACGATGATCAAGAAACAGGACAGACGCCTCAGGGTCGGCGTGCTCGGCTGCGGCCCCATCGCGCAGTTCGCGCATCTGGAATCCTGCGCCAAGGCCGGCAATGCCGACCTCTACGCCATCTGCGACGCGGCACCCGATCTGCTTGCGCGCATGGGCGCGACCTACGAGCCGCAGAAGATGTATTCCGACTATGAGGCAATGCTCGCCGATCCTGAGCTGGAAGCGGTGATCGTCGCCACATCGGACGCCTATCACGTGCCGATGTCGATCAGGGCGCTCAACGCCGGCAAGCATGTTCTCTGTGAAAAGCCGATCGGCACCTCGGTTGAGGAAGGCGAGGCGCTGGCCGAAGCGGTCAGGCGCTCGGGCAAGATCCTGCAGGTCGGGCACATGAAGCGCTTCGATCCGGCACTGGAGGCGGCGCGCGACTTCGTTCGAGACGAGATCGGCGAAGTGCTGGCGCTGAAGGCCTGGTACTGCGATTCCACCCATCGCTACACCAACACCGATGCCGT
Organism: Mesorhizobium sp. M0140; assembly: GCF_040322475.1. Lineage (NCBI taxonomy): Bacteria > Pseudomonadati > Pseudomonadota > Alphaproteobacteria > Hyphomicrobiales > Phyllobacteriaceae > Mesorhizobium > Mesorhizobium sp. M0140. The sequence continues at coordinate 164,737 of NZ_JAMYTM010000001.1, forward strand.
GCAGCCGCTGCCCGTCACCAGCAGGCTAGCCAGGAAGCCAGCGGGAAATCCCAAGGCTGATCTCAGGCAATATTTCATGCTGGCGCATGGCTCGCATCTCGTCGACACGGCGCGTTTCCTGTGTGGCGAAATCCTTGCGGTCCGCGCGCGCCTCAACGAGCGTTTCGGCGCCTATTGCTGGTTCGTCGAGACCGAGTTCGCCAGCGGCGCGCTCGGCCATCTCGACCTGACGGTTGCCGTGCGCATGGACTGGCACGAAGGTTTTCAGCTCTATGGCGAGAACGGCTCCGTTATCGCCAGGACATTCAACCCTTGGTATTTCCGCGCCAGCGAGGTCGACATTTTTCATGAGAAGGACGCGACATCGCGCCGGCCGCTCGGCGCCGATGGCCATTTCTTCCGCCGCCAGCTGGAAGGTCTTGCCGACACGGTGCTGAACGGCGCGCCGATGCGCGGCGCCAATGTCGAGGACGGCATCGGCTCGATCCGCGCCATGGTCGCCATCGCGCGTTCGGTGGTATCAGGCGAGCGAGTCGAACTCGCCTCGGTTTCGGGGGCGGTGTGATGCGTCTCGGCATTTTCGCCAAGACCTTTGCCGGCACCGACCCGGCCGCCGTGCTGGCTGCGGTGAAGCAGTCGGGATACGAGACGACGCAGCTCAATCTGGCCTGTGCCGGCCTGCCGTCGATGCCGGATGCTGTGCCGGCGGACGCCATCGCCTCCATCCGCACCGCAGCGCAATCGAGCGGTGTCTCACTTGCAGCACTTTCGGGCACCTACAACATGGCGCATCCCGACAAAGCCGTGCGCGACGATGGCCTTCGGCGTCTCGCCGTCGTCATCGAGGCTGCTGCTGCCCTCGACATCCCGCTGGTCACGCTCTGCACCGGCTCGCGCAACGCCGCCGATCAGTGGGCCTATCATCCCGACAATGCCGATCCGGCCGCCTGGTCCGACATGGCCGCCGAGATGGCGAAGGCGCTGGCGTTGGCCGAAGGTGCCAATGTCGATCTCGGCATCGAGCCTGAGCAGGCCAACATCGTCACCTCGGCCAGGGATGCGACCCGGCTGATCGCCGAGATGGGATCGAAGCATCTGAAGATCGTGCTCGATCCGGCAAACCTGTTCGAACACGCCACGCCCGGCGAGGCGCGCGCCATCGTTGCCGCCGCGATCGACGAGGCCGCCGGCCACATCGCCATGGCGCACGCCAAGGACCGCTATAGTGACGGCCGCTTTGCCCCATCAGGGCAAGGCATCGTCGATTTCCCGGATTTCGGCGCGCGGCTGAAGGCAGTCGGCTTCGAGGGATCGCTCGTCACCCACGGGCTGTCCGCCGACGAAGCCCCCGATGTCGCCGCCTTTCTACGAAGGCTCCTCTGATGGGCGCCGCCCCGACGATCCTGCTCCGCGACGATGCAGCGCTTCGTGTCTTCGACACGGGGCAGGGCAGACTTCCCGTCGTCTTCCAGCATGGCCTCGGCGGTGACGCAGCGCAGGTCGCGCAGAACTATCCCGACAGCCCGTCATACCGCCGGCTGACCGTCGAATGCCGCGCGCAGGGCGGTTCCGGCGCCGGTAGCAAGCGCCCGTTTTCGATCGCGATGTTCGCCGATGATGTGCTGGCCGCCGCAGATGCGGCCGGCCTCGACCGTTTCGTCGCCGGCGGCATTTCGATGGGTGCGGCCATTGCCTTGCAGCTTGCCGCCCGCCACCCTGACCGCGTCCTGGGTTTGGTGCTTGTTCGCCCTGCCTGGGCTTTCGACGCGGCACCGCAAAACATGCGCCCTTACGTGGAAGTGGCGGAGCTCATCCTCAGCCGTCCTTTATCGGAGGCGCGAGATATCTTCGCGGCGTCCGCGACGACCGCACGCTTTCGAACCGAAGCGCCGGACAATCTTGCTTCCCTGCTCGGCTTCTTCGCGCGCGAAGACGCGCCCGTCTTCGCCGAGGTGATGCAGGCGATCGCAGAGGATGGACCTGGCGTGACGCGGGCAGCGGCCGCTAGCCTTGCGTTCCCTACGCTCGTCATCGGCAGCGGCATCGATCTGGTCCATCCGCTGGCCGCCGCCCGCAGCCTCGCCGACGCCATCCCCAATGCGACCTTTGCCGAGGTGAGGCCGAAGGCCACCGACAAGGAGCGCCATTTCGCCGAAATTCGCGCCGCCATCGCGGACTTTCTCGACATAAATTTCAACAACCAGGACCAGTCATGATCTCGAAACCTCTCTCAGGCCCGGCCGCCATCGCCGCATTGCCACGCGATCGGATGATCGCCGAATTCTCGCTGTGGTCGGCCAACCTCGCCAATTTCGAAAACGACTTGAAGCGCATCGAGCCCTATGTCGATCTTCATCATATCGATGTGGCGGACGGCCACTTCGCCCCGTCCTTCCTGTTCTTTCCCGATCTTGTCGCCCGCATCGCCGGGCTGACGGCGAAACCCATCCACGTCCATCTGATGGTCGATGAAGCAATCGTCGAGGCGCAGACGCGCCAGTTCATCGAGGCCGGCGCCGACATGATCAGCGTCCATGCCGAGAATGGCGAGGCCGGATTGCGCGCCGTGCGGCTGGCGCGGGAGCTCGGCGCCGAGGCCGGCGTCGTACTCAGGCTGGAGACGCCTGTGGAAGCGGTGACGGCCTTTGCCCCGGAAGTCGCCTTCGTGACGCTTCTTGGAACCGCAATCGGCGTCAAGGGACAGAGCCTGTCGGACAAGGCCTGCGACAGGCTGGGCGCTGCCCGCGCCATCCTGAGAAAGGCCGGCCGTGAGGCACAGGTGGTTCTGGCGGCCGATGGCGGCATCCGCCACGAGACCGTGCCGTCGCTGCGTGCCGCCGGGGCTGAAACCGTGGTTCTCGGTTCGCTCGCCTTCGGTGACAAGGACCTCGCCGGCCGCATCGGCTGGCTGCACGGCTTGAAGGTCGCGGCATGACATCAGAAGCCGCCCTTGCGATCGATCTTGGCGGGACGGAGCTTCGTGTCGCCCTGGTCGACCGCGACGGCAAGATCCTGGCATTCGCGGCGGTGCCGACGCAGGCGCAGGCCGGTCCCGATGTGGTGATCGGCCAGATCGAGGCGTTGGCGGCGACAGTCCACGCCGAGGCGCCGGCACTCTCGATCGTCGGCGTCGGCGTCGGTGCGCCGGGACCGCTCGATCCGCTGGCCGGCATCGCCGTCGGCCCGCCGACACTCGCCGGCTGGCTGGACGTGCCGCTTGCCGACATCCTCGAGCGGCGGCTCGGCCTGCCGGTGCGGCTGGAGAACGACGCCAATGCCGCGGCGCTCGGCGAATGGCGTTTCGGTGCCGGCCATGGTGCGGGCTCGCTGGTCTTCGTCACGGTTTCCACCGGCATTGGCGGTGGTGTCGTCGTCGACGGCCGCATCCTGCATGGCCGCCGTGGCCTTGCCGCCGAGATCGGTCACATGACCATCACCAATGAAGGCGAGCGCTGCGTATGCGGTGTCGTTGGCTGCTTCGAGGCCATCGCCTCGGGAACGGCACTTGGCCGCCGCGCCAGCGCCGCCACGGCAGCCGGAGACGGCTCTACCTTGCGACGCTTGTCAGCGGACGCGGAGGTAACCGGCCGCCATGTCGTCGAGGCGGCACGGCTGCAGGACGCTCTTGCCTCGGCCTTGCTGGAGGAGGAAGCGCGCTGGCTGGGTGTTGGCTTCACCAATCTCCTGCATCTCTATTCGCCCGATGTGCTGGTCGTTGGCGGCGGCATCGCCAATGGGCTCGACCTGATGCTGCCGACCATCGAGGCGACCATCAGGCAACGGGCCATGCGCGCCTATCGCGACGTGCCGGTCGTTCAGGCCCAGCTCGGCCGCCATGCCGGGCTCGTCGGCGCCGCCAGCCTTGTGCTGTTCGACGACGGCGGCACTTTGGCAGCCCGCATGCCTGTTGGCCCAAGCACGTTTCCGGACACCGCTGAGCAAGACCGGCACGGTCTGACGTTGCGACCTGCATGACAAAGGCCAGAGGCAGCACGCCTCCGGCCTTTTACGCATTGACCGCGCGTCATTACTCGGCGGGAACAACGTCCGCCGGCAGGCTATCGTCGGCCGTGCCCGCCAGCGCCCTCGCCAGCTTGGCCTCGTCGAGTTCGCCTTCCCAGCGCGCCACCACCAGCGTGGCGACAGCATTGCCGACGAAGTTGGTCAACGCCCGGCATTCAGACATGAAGCGGTCGACGCCGAGGATCAGCGCCATGCCAGCGACCGGCACCGCCGGAACCACCGAAAGCGTCGCCGCAAGGGTGATGAAGCCGGCCCCGGTGATGCCGGCGGCACCCTTGGAGGAAAGCATGGCCACCAGCAGCAGCAGGATCTGGTCACCCATCGACAGGTGGATGTTGGTCGCCTGTGCGATGAACAGCGCCGCCAAGGTCATGTAGATGTTGGTGCCATCAAGGTTGAAGGAATAGCCGGTTGGGATGACCAGGCCGACGACCGAGCGCTTGGCGCCGGCCTTCTCCATCTTTTCCATCAGCGAGGGCAGGGCGGCCTCCGACGAGGAGGTGCCCAGCACCAAAAGCAGCTCTTCCTTGATGTAGCGGATCAGCGACAGGATGGAGAACCCGTTGTAGCGGCAGACCGCGCCAAGCACGACGAACACGAACAGGAACGACGTCACGTAGAAGGTGCCGACCAGCATGGCGAGGTTGATGACCGCGCCGATGCCGTATTTGCCGATGGTGAAGGCCATGGCGCCGAAGGCACCGATGGGGGCGGCCTTCATCAGCACGCTGACCAGCTTGAAGATCGGTGTCGTCAGCGCCTGCAGGAAATTGAGCACGGGCGTGCCCTTGTCGCCGACCAACGCCAGCGCGATGCCGAACAGCACCGAGAAGAACAGCACCTGCAGGATGTCGCCATCGGCGAAGGCGCCGACGATGGTCGACGGGATGATGTTCATCAGGAAGCCGGTGACCGACTGGTCGTGCGCCTTGGCGGCGTAAGTGCTGATGGTCGAGGCGTCGAGCGTCGCCGGGTCGATGTTGAAGCCGGCGCCCGGCTGCACGACATTGGCGACGACAAGGCCGATGATCAGAGCCAGCGTCGAAAAGGTGAGAAAATAGAGCATCGCCTTGCCGGCGACACGTCCGACCTTCTGCAGGTCGCTCATGCCGGCAATGCCCGTCGTCACGGTCAGGAAAATGACCGGGGCGATGATCATCTTGACCAGCTTGATGAAGGCGTCGCCGAGCGGCTTCATGCTCTCGCCGACCGACGGATAGAAATGGCCGAGCAGGATGCCGACGGTGATCGCGACGAGCACTTGCACGTAGAGTTGGGCATAGAAAGGCTTGCGCTGCGCGGCAAGCGCGCCTGATTGGTCTGCGATGTGCATCGAACTCTCCCTGGCCGGATGGGGCGGAGCGCCCTGCGTGACTTCTCCCATCGCGGCGCTCCGGTCGCACGCCGCTGCCAGGGAGTTTTGCAAGCGTTGTGCCAGTTCGCGGAAAGGCCGGAACCACGGGATTTCCGCCTTTGTCTGACGTCATGCGGGCAAAGCCTGTGCGGATTTCCGCACAGGCAGTGTTTGCCTGGGCGGGTTTTCGCATTACACTGGCCGAAAGCCGCGAGCAAAGGGGAGAGGGCAGACGCCGCAAGCAGGCACCGATAGCGGATTCCCTGGATTTGCCGGCCGTGAATTGCTGCGCGAGGCGGTGGCGCGGCTGCGCGATGGCCGCTGGGTTGCCGTGGTCGTCGCTCTTGCCTTTCTGGCCGGCGCGATCGCCATTGCCGGGCGCATCGCCTCCGGCCAGGCGGCCGATAATCTGCGCGAGACGGCACTCGCCGCACTGCCGCTGGCGGCGGGAACCCTGACCGGCGAAATCGAAAAGCAGCGCCTGGTTCCACTGGTGTTGGCCAGAGACGATGCGGTGCGCGGCGCTCTGCGCCGGGCCGGAAAAATGAAAGAAAAGGCCCTCAACGACAAGCTCAAGTCGATTGCCGGCGATGCCTCGGCATCCGCCATCTACATCATCGATACGGCAGGCATCGCCATATCAGCCAGCAATGCCGACGAACCGGCGAGCTTTGTCGGCATCGATTACAATTTTCGGCACTATTTCCAGGAAGCGATGAGCAAGGGTGCTGCCAGCCAATATGGCCTCGGCACAATCAGCGGCAGACCGGGGCTGTACCTTGCCAGCCGCGTCGACGATGGCGGCAAGCCGCTTGGCGTTGCGGTGCTGAAGGTCGAACTCGACGGCGTCGAAGCCAATTGGCGTTCCAGCGGTTTCCTTGTGTTCATCACTGATGAACGCGGCGTGGTGCTGGCTACCAGCCAGCCCGACTGGCGGTTCCGTGCGCTGGCACCACTGTCGGCCGAGGACACCGCCGCAGCCCACGAGCAGCTCCAGTTGGCCGATGCAGGCTTCGAGCCGCTGCCGATCCGGCGCGGCGCGGGTGACGGCCTGGCGACGATCGACAACGCGGGAAAACCGCGCCAGTTCGTCGAGGTGGTGCAGGATTTGCCTGGTGCTGTTCCTGGCTGGCGTCTCTGGCTGCTCACTCCCGCCGACGCTGCTCTTTCATCGGCCGCCAACACGGCGCGCCTGACCACGCTGCTTGGGCTTCTGCTGATGGGCTTGCTTGCCTACGTGCTGACCCGGCGCCGGCGAACGCGCAGGCTGAGGCAGGAGGCGCTGGCGCGTATGAATGCCGAGCTGGAGAGCCGAGTCAGCACGCGAACGGCCGAGCTGACCCGCTCCAACACCGCACTTGCCGGTGAAATCGCCGAGCGCGAGAATGCCGAAGCCAAGGTGCGCCGGCTGCGCGACGACCTCGCCCAGGCCAACCGGCTTTCCATCCTCGGCCAAATCGCCGCCGGCGTGGCGCACGAGATCAACCAGCCGGTCGCCGCTATCCGCACCTATGCCGAGAATGCGGGCCGCTTTCTCGAAACCGGCAAAACCGAACCGGCCAGCGGCAATCTGACGTCGATCGTCTCGATGACCGAGCGCATCGGCGCGATCACCGGCACCTTGCGCACTTTCGCCCGTCGACCCGGGGTTGCCGCTTCGCCGCTGCCGGTGCGCGAGGCAATTGATGGCGCGCTGTCGCTGCTGTCGGGCCGCATCCGTGATTCCGGCGTGACCATCGTCAAGCCGCGCGGCAATGCCTCGCCGGTGGTCCTGGCCAGCCGCATCCGGCTGGAGCAGATACTCGTCAACCTTTTGCAGAATGCGCTCGACGCGATGAAGGACCAGTCTGATCCCCGCATCGAGATCCAACTCGCCGAGCACGACGACAGGGTGCTGATTTCGGTGCGCGACAATGGCCCAGGTCTCGGCCCGGAAGCAGCCGGCAATCTGTTTATGCCGTTCCAGACCACCAAGGAGAAGGGGCTTGGTCTCGGGCTGGTGATCTCGCAGGAGATTGCCCAGGAATTGGGCGGCACGCTGCGGCTCGATCCCAGCAATGGCACCGGCGCATCTTTTACCGTCGACTTGAGGCGAATTGAATGATTGAGGGATCAGGGTTGGTGGCGCTCGTCGACGACGATGCGGACCTCCTTCACGCCACAACGCAATTGCTCGAGCTTGCCGGCTTCACTGTGGTCGCGCGCGACGCCGCCGAGGCAGCGCTTGCCGTTGTCGACAGGACCTTTGAAGGCGTGGTGGTCAGCGACATCCGCATGCCGGGCATGAACGGGCTGCAGCTGTTCGATCGCATCAAGGCGATCGACCCGGACATACCCGTGATCCTGGTCACCGGCCATGGCGACGTCGATCTCGCAGTGGCCGCGCTCAAGGATGGTGTCTACGATTTCATCCCGAAACCCTTTGCCGGCGACCGCCTTGTCGAGGCGCTGAAACGGGCATCGGAGAAGCGACGACTGGTGATGGAGAACCGGCGGCTGCGCGAAGCCGCGGCGCTCGCCACTGACGGCCTGCCGCTGATCGGCGAGGCTCCTGCCATCAAGCGGCTGCGCGAGACCTTGCGCCAGATCGCCGACATGGATGTCGACGTGCTGGTCGAGGGAGAAACGGGAACCGGCAAGGAAGTGGTGGCTGACCTGCTGCACAGGTGGGGGCGGCGGCGCTCAAAACCCTTCGTGGCACTGAACTGCGGCGCCCTACCGGAGACGGTCATCGAGAGCGAGTTGTTTGGCCATGAGGCGGGCGCGTTCACCGGCGCGCAGCGGCGGCGGATCGGCAGCATCGAGCATTCCAGCGGCGGTACGCTGTTTCTCGACGAGATCGAATCCATGCCCCCGGCGCTCCAGGTCAAGCTGCTGCGGGTGCTCGAAACGCGCAGCCTCACCCCGCTTGGCTCGAACGATATCAGGCGCATCGATCTGAGGGTCGTTGCGGCGACCAAGGTCGATCTCGGCCGGCCGGACCAGCGCGGCGATTTTCGCGAGGATCTGTATTTTCGCCTCAACGTGGTGACGCTGCGCATCCCGCCGCTGCGCGAACGGCGCGGCGACGTCCCGATGCTGTTCGGGCATTTTCTCGGCAAGGCGGCGGAACGGTTCGGCCGGCCGGTCGCCAAGATGAATGCAGCCGTCAGCGATCATCTCCAGTCGCATGACTGGCCGGGCAATGTCCGCGAGCTCGCCCATTTCGCCGATCGCGTCGCGCTCGGTCTCGGTCCGGACGATGAGGTGAGGACGGTCTCCGCGCACGCGCCGGAGCCTGCGGCAGCATTGCCCGAACGGGTCGGCCAATACGAAGCGCAGCTCATCCGTGACGCGCTGCGCGACCATGGCGGCGACGTGCGCGGCGCCATCGACGCCCTCGGCGTGCCGCGCAAGACCTTTTACGACAAGCTCAAGCGCCACGGCATTGCCGCATCCGAATTTCGCAATGGCGGCGATACCGATACGCAACCCATCTCGGAAAAGCGATGAATACGACCATTGAAACGACGGCAAATCCCTCGCCGGAAGAACTCGCCTTTCTCGGCGAAAGGTTGACGGCGTTCAACGACGGCGATGTCGGCGCATCCGAAAGGAAGGCGCTTGTGGTGTTTGTGCGCGACGAGGATGGCGCGGTCGTCGCCGGCATTTCCGGTTACACGGCCTGGGGCTGGCTCTATGTGCAATGGCTCTGGGTCGATGAGCGGCTGCGCGGCCAGCACATGGCCGGCACAATGCTGGACGCGGCCGAACAGGAAGCGGTGGCGCGCGGCTGCAACAATGCCTGGATCGATACCTTCAATCCGAACGCCGCCAAGGTCTATCAGCGCCAGGGCTATCGGCCCTTCGGCTCGCTGGCCGATTTCCCTGTCGGCCGCAGCCGCATCTTCCTGCAGAAGGAACTGGTTGGCGGTTGAGCAATTCCAGGAAAAGTGTGAAGCGGTTTTGCGTCCGGAATTGCGTCAAAGCAAGAGTCTAGCCGGCGAGTTTTCCGCCACGCATCGGCTGCGGCGCGCCGGTGGTGCTCGGGAAACTGATCGGCAAGCCGCGCAACACGCGAACCGCGAGGAAGGCAAAACACTCCGCCTCGACCGCATCGCCGCTCCAACCGAGGCTTTCCGCCAGCACCACCTCGACGCCGGCGCGGCTGGCCAGCATTGCCATCATGGTCGGGTTATGGCGACCACCGCCGCTGACCACCAGCTTTTTAGGCCGGCTTGGTAAGAGGTCGAGTGCCTTGCCGACGGCGCCGGCGGTGAAGGCGGTGAGCAAGGCGGCACCATCCTCGGCATCCAGGCCGTCCGCCATCGCGGCACCGAAGTCGAAACGGTCCAGCGATTTCGGGTAGGCTTTGCTCAGATAAGGGTGCTGCAACAGCTTGGCCAGCCGGGCCTCGTCCACCTTACCTGCACGGCCAAGCGCGCCGTCGCGGTCCATCTCGCCGAGCCCCTTCGACTTGATGAAATCGTTCAGCGGCGCGTTGGCGGGTCCGGTGTCGAAGGCGACGACATTGTCGGCGCCATCCCACCAGGTGATGTTGGCGACGCCGCCGAGATTGAGTACGGCGACCTCGCCATTGGCGCCGGCGCTGCGCATCAGCGCGGTGTGATAGACCGCGGCCAGCGGCGCGCCTTGCCCGCCGGCGCGTATGTCGGCCGAGCGGAAATCGTATGCGACCTTGGTGCCCAAGATGGCATGCATCAGCTCGCCATCGCCGAGCTGCCTTGTCTGGCCCAGCCGTCCAACCTGCGGCGCGCGATGCAGAACGGTCTGGCCGTGAAAACCGACGACGCCGATATCGGCCATCGTCATGCCATAGCCTTCGACCAATTCCTTGACGGCTGCCGACTGGGCACGCGTCAGGGCTTCCTCCGCGGTGCGGAAGATCGCCGGCTCCGGCCCGACAAAGTTCCACGCCCGCGCCTCCGTCAGCGTCTCTTCCAGCAGGGAGCGGATAGATGGGGGATAGGGCATCAGCCGATAGGTGCCGAAATCCTCGATCTGCTCGCCATCGGTCTTGATCAGCGCGACGTCGATGTTGCCGTCCAGCACCGTGCCGGTCATCAGGCCGACGGCCCAGATTGGTTCCATAATCGTTTCCTTATCGAACATGATCTTTTCCGAAAACGGTTTCCCACTTTTCGGGGCCATGCTCCAGTCCCCATTAATGAGGCCGCCGACCGCTTGACGAAGCAAAACGATTCCACTGTCGAAATGACGTGTCGGATGGATCCGGTTGGTGAGCAAGGTCCAAGCCTTGCCCCTGTCGAGGCGGGGGTCGCGGTGCCGAGGCGGACCTATCCTCGTAGCGCCACGGGCGACACTGGACTGCGCAACGCCGGTTCTGCGGTCGTTTGGGCTCAACACAGCGGCAATGCCACCTCTTGCCTATCATGCGCGAAGGCGCGACCTTGCTCGATCTGGCAAACGCTTCCGCCGAAATCCGCAAGGGAGAGAAAATCATGACATCATCCGATGTGGCCGTCATTGCAGGCGCGGGCGCTGGTGTGAGCGCCTCGCTTGCGCGCCTTCTCACCCGGGAAGGCTTTCGCGTGGTTCTGGCCGCCCGCAACGTCGAGAAGCTGGGCGCTCTGGTCGATGAGACCGGTGCGCTGGCCGTTGAGACGGATGTCGCCGACGCTGCGTCCGTCGCCAGGCTGTTCGACACCGCCGACAAGGCCGGCCCGCTGGCGCTCGTGGTGTTCAACGCCAGCGCACGCACACGCGGCCCGATCGCCGAGCTCGATGCGGAAGCGGTCAAACAGGCATTGCTGGTCGGCGCCTATGGCGGCTTCCTGGTCGGCCAGCAGGCGGCGCGCCGGCTGCTTGTCCGGGGATCCGGTTCGATCCTGTTCACCGGCGCCACCGCCAGTGTGAAGGGCTTTCCCGGCTCGGGCGGCTTTGCCATGCCGAAATTCGGCCTGCGCGGCCTGGCGCAGTCCATGGCCCGCGAACTCGCCCCGAAGAACATCCATGTCGCCCACTTCATCATCGACGGCCAGATCGAGCCGCCCGGACAGGCAGCCGATCCCGACCGGCCGGACCGCCGCCTGTCGCCGGATGCCATCGCCGAGGCCTATCTCACAACCCATCGCCAGCATCGCAGCGCCTGGAGCTCGGAGCTTGAGTTGCGGCCCTGGGTCGAGACGTTTTGACAATCCAGCTGACCGGCGGGCGGGAAGTAATGCGATCCTTCCGCCGTTCCTTGCATATTAGGCAATGCTGATATTTTGTGGCGCTAAGCTGCTTATCCAATACATAAAAAGACATAGGGTAATATATACGTTTGTTTAACGCCGGTTGTGCATGTTGCAGCTTTCCCGGGTTAATTGAGAACGCGCATGTCGGTTACACGTCGTACACTGCTTGCGGCCGGGAGCGGCGGGTTGCTGATTTCACAAGCCCGGGCAGCCAGCACTCTGGGACAGCAGGCGGAGAGCGCCCCTCAACCTATCGCGAGCGGCGATGCATTGCGCATCGCAATGCCGGCCTTCGCTTCCAATCCGTTCTTCCCGGCCGACGGATCGGGGGACGATGGTATAGACATGGAACTGGCCCACGGCATCGCCGCGGCGCTTGGCGTCGAGCCGGTGTTCGACCGATCCGCCGCAACGTTCGACGATATTGTGAAACAGGTCAGTTCCGGACAGGCCGACCTGGCGATTGGCAAGCTCAGCCGGACGCTTCAGCGCGGCCGGTCGATCATCTATTCGCGCCCCTACGCCATGCTGCGGCAAGGGCTGATCGCCAACCGCCTCAACCTGGCGCGTATCGCGCAAGGCAAGCCGCCCGAAGGGATCGTCCGTGATTTCTCAGGCGATCTTGGCGTGATCGAGGGCTCTTCATTCGCCACTTATGCGGCCACGACTTTCCCGCATGCGCAAATCCACCGCTTGGCAAGCTGGGATCTGATCATCGATGCGATCCGAAACGGGACGATCGACATGGCCTATCGCGATGATTTCGAGATCAAGAAGCTGATGGTCGACGATCCGTCGATGACGGTCGTAGCGCGCTCCATCACGCTGACCGACAAGGTCGATACGATCGCAGTCGGCGTGCGGCCGGACAATCCGCATCTCGCAGCCTTTGTCGATCTGTATCTCGATCTCGCGCGGGGTCAGCAGGTTCTCAGCACGGACGAGATCATCGCCCGCTATCGCCAGGGGAGCAAAGCCTGACATGGCAATCTCCGAGTTAGCCGGACCCCTGCCTTTCGATTGGCGCCTGATGGCCAGGCGCATACTGCGATCACCCGTGACGACGATCGCGATGATTGCTGCAGGGATCCTGTGCGGCCTCTACTATCCAGATTTTGCCCATGCGATCAGCCCTGTCGCACAGCTCTACCTGAATTTCCTCAAGATGGTCGTCCTGCCCTATTTGGTCTCGTCGGTCATCTTCTCCATCACGGCGATGGTCCAGGACCCGAAATCGGTCCGCTACCTCGGCAAGGTGGGTATGGCCGTGCTGGTCGTGTCGTTCCTGAGCGTGCTGGTGAGTGGCACCTTGTCGCTGATCCTGCAGCCGGGCCAGATCGAGAATCCCCAGTCGCGCATCGAGCTTGGCGAGTTCATCAATTCGCAAGGCAGCGTATCCACCGATCTCGCCTTCCCGTTCCAGCCGCCAGCCTCCAATGGGGATCCCAATGGCGGGCACTCGATCCTGCTCGACCTGGTGCCGAACAACGTCTTCAATGCCCTGGCCTCGGGCCAGACCATTCAGGTCCTGCTGTTCTGCCTGCTTTTCGGGCTCGCGATGGGGAAGATTCCCCAGCCCTCGTCCATGAGCCTGACCCAGGCGCTCAACGCGGTCTACCGGGCCTGCACGGTGCTCACCAACTGGTTCATCTGGGGGTTGCCCTTTGCAACCTTCATCCTGATCGCGGACCAGACAGCGTCGACCGGAACCAAGCCGCTCATGCTGATGGGCGGTTACCTGCTGGTGATGGGTCTTTCCTGCCTTACATTCGTTGCCGGGGCATTTGCCATTATCGCGATCCGGTCGCGACGCAGCTACTGGACGACGATCAAGACCTGCCAGCCGCTTCTCATGGTGGCCATCACCACACGCTCCTCGGTCGCCTCGCTCCCATGGGTCATCAACCTGTTGGGCGAGCGCCTGCGGTTCAGCCTGGTGGTCGTCGAACTGCTCGTGCCGTTACAGGCGGCACTGCTGCGGACAGGCCCGGCACTGCTCTATACCTCGGGTGCGCTGTTCATCGCTCAGCTCTACGGCCACCAGCTTGCAGTCCCGGACCTCGTGCTCGTCGGTATCATCTCAGCGCTTCTCGCGCTCACCACCGGCGGCATGGGCAGCCTGCTCATCCTGTCGCAGATGTCCATCGTCTGCGGCTACCTGAAGCTTCCCTTCGAGGCGGCGTTCGTCCTGTTCGTCGCGGTGGATGCAGCCGTCGACACGTTCATGACGCTGGCCAGCGTCTGCACCGTCGCGGCGAGCACGGCAATGATCGCTCCCAGCCACAGGGAGGCGGCACAGCCTGAAACCGTCTCGGAACAGCTCGAAGCCGAGCCTGCCAGATGATCGACGACAGCATCCGTCCCCAGCTCGGCATTATCGGCGGTCTTGGGCCGCTTGCTTCGGCTGATTTCTACTTCAAGCTGACCCGGATGACCCAGGCGCTCAGAGACAACGAACATGTGCCTGCCGTGATCCTCAGTGTCCCGCAGCTGCCCGACAGGACCGAAGCGATCCTTGCCGGCCATGACGGGCCGCTGGCGCCTTTGAAAGCCGCGGTCGCGACGCTCAATGCGCTCGGCGTCGCCCGCATCGCGATGCCGTGCAACACCGCCCACCATTGGTACGGCCAACTGGCGGCGAATTCGCGCGCGGAAATCATCCATATCGGAGATGCTGTGGTGACGGAGACGCGTCGCAGCCTGGATCAGGGCCGGGTTGCTGTTCTCGCCACCCAAGGCACGCTGGTCTCCGGCTTCTACCAGGACAGGATGTCGGCAGCGGGATTTGAGCTCTGCCTTCCCGCGAACACCGAGTTTCAGGCCTGCGTCGACAGCGCGATCAGCCTCGTCAAGGCGGGTTCGATCGCGGATGCGGCGGTTGAAACCGAGCGCGCGCTCGACATCGCGCAAGCGGCCGGCGCCGATGCAGCCCTGCTCGGCTGCACCGAACTGTCGGTGGTGGCCGCCAGCCTCAACGATATCAATGGATTGGTCGTCATCGACAGCAATGCGGCCTTGGCGCGAGCCTGTCTGACACGATTGGGCTTCGGTGCCCAGGAAGCCCGCGGCCTGCCGACCGTATCGCGGCTGCCGGAACATGACCGATCGATGCGCGCCAGCTTGGCCGCACTGGTCTAGCCCTATGGATAGAACCTCATAGCATTTCGGAACCCGTCAGCCTTGGCGCGGCACGCCCTTGGCAAGCAGGTAGACGAGGTACGGCCCGCCAAGCAGCGAAGCGAACAGGCCGGCGGGCAGTTCGTAGGGAAAGGCCGCCATGCGCGACAGCCAGTCCGAGACGATCATCAGCAGGGCGCCCAGAAGCATCGCTCCGGCGAGATGGACGCGGGCGTGGGAAAAGCCCACCAGACGGGCAAGGTGTGGCGCGATCAGGCCGACGAAGCTCAATGGCCCGACGACCATGGCGGCCAGCGCAGTCAGCAGCGCGGCAACGATGATCAGCATCAGCCGTCCGCCGGCAACCGGCACGCCCAGCCCGCGTGCGCTGTCGGACCCGAGCGGCAGGATATCCAGCCAGCGGGCGGCAAGGAACAGCGGCAACGTCAGCGGCAACAGACAGGCGAGTGCTAGCCCTGCATCGAGCGCCGACGCCTGGCCGGTCGAGCCGCTCAGCCAGCGCAACAGAATGTAGGACTGCGCGTGGCCCATCGCGATCGTTGCGGTGATCGCAGCGCTGCACAGCGCGCTCATGGCGATACCGGCAAGCAGCAGCCGCTCGGCACCGAACTTTGCTTGTGCGGCAAGGGCCAGCATGGCAATCAAGGCCGCCAGTGAGCCCAGGGCTGAGCCGGCGAGCTGCCAGCCGAGACTGGCCGTGGCGCTGACCATCAGCACGGCTGTCAGGCCGGCACCGGCGCCGGTGCCGCCTCCCCGCACTTCGGGGCTTGCCAGTGGGTTGCCGGTGACCCGCTGGATGACGACGCCGGCGGCCGCGAGCATGGCGCCGGCGGCGGCCGCCACGCCGATCCGCGGCGCACGCCACGCGGCGAGATCGGTTAACAGGTCTCCCCCAGCAATAGACCAGCCGTCCGGGCCACGCCCGACGACAAGCGCCACGATGGCAGCGACAAGCGCCAGCGCAAGCAGAAGCAGGATGATGAGCCAGGGCCGGCTGGCCTTGCGCGGTGCGGTACCATTCGAACCGAGATGCGGCCACTCGAAAAGGCGCAGCCGCGGCAACAGCCACAGCAGCAGCGGACCGCCGAGCAGGGCGGTGCCGGCACCGGTCGGAATGCGTTCGCCACCGGAACCGGCGGCCAGCTGTACCAGCCCGTCCGTCAGCCACAGCAGCACGGCGCCGATCAGCGGCGCGGCGATCAGTTTTTGGCGCAGTGTGCGGGCGCCCGAAAGCGTGGCCAGCGCCGGCGCTGCAAGACCGACGAACCCGATGACGCCAACCTCTGCCGCGACCGACGTCGCCATCCACACGGCAAGCGCGATGATGAGAAAGCGGCTTGAGTGACGGGCGACGCCCAGGCCGCGTGCCGAGGCATCGTCGAGACCAAGAATGGTCAGCGGCCGCAGCAGCATCAATGCGGCAACCACACCGGCCGCCAGCCTGATCGTCAGCGCGATGGTCGGCTCCCAGTCCTGCTGGACCAGCGATCCGCCGCCCCAGATGAACAGCGAAAACAGGTACTCGCCATTGGCGAGGATCAGTGCTGCGCTGACGGAACTGGCGGTCAGCGCCACCATCATCCCGGCGAGCACGATGGAGACCGGTTCCAGCCCGCGCCGCCAGGTCAATGCCAGCACCAGCAGCACCGCGGCGATGCCACCGGCGAAGGCGACCAGGCCCTGCGACCGCTCCATCAGCAGCGGTGCGTAAAGCGAGGCGATCGTCATGGCCAGTTGCGCGCCGGCCGAAATACCGAGCGTCGACGGTTCGGCCAGCGGGTTGCGCAGCACATGCTGCAACAGCAGGCCGGACAGGCCGAGCACCGCGCCGGCCAGCACCGCCACGGCGGCGCGCGGCAGCGTGCTGTAGACCAGGATGACGCTGTCGAGATCAATGCCGTCGCCCGGCGGTGCGGCCGGCCATTGCATGCCGACGCGCCATGCGAAGAGGAGGGCGGCCAGCGCCGCCAGGAAGCTCCACAGGGCGATTGGCGACAGCGCGGCACTCGTCGCGGTGCGATCGCTTATGGTGCGCTCAGCCATGGCTCTGCCCGGCAAGGGCGGCCGTCGCCAGACGCGCGAAGCGGCGTGCCGATGGCAGGCAACCGAAATGGTTGACCGGATCCAGCACAGCAACACGCCCCTGGCGGACAGCGGGTAGCGCGTTCCACAAGGCATTTGTAGGAAGCGAACGCCCGACATCTGCCGGCAGTGGCGAAACGATCAGGATCGACGCCTCGGGCACGCGCGCTAGCGCCTCCAGTCCGACGGGTGCCGCCGCGCTGTAGCTCGTCTCGTTGGTCCATGCATTGACCAGGCCGAGACGCGTCAGCACATCGCCGAACATGGAATCGCGGCCAAAGGCTCGAAAATGCCTGCTATCGCCGAGACTGATGACGAAGACCCGCGCGGGGGAGGGGGGCAAGGTGGCGCCAAGCTGCGTGATCTCGACCGCCGTCTCATCGACGTAGCGCTTCGCCTCGGCCTGCCGTCCCAGCTTTTCGCCCAGGGCCAGTGTCGCCGCCTCGGCGAGCGCATAAGGTGGCACGCCGGCCTCGTAGACCGTTTGCGCAAACACCGGCGCGATGCGTTCGAGCATCGGGCGCTGGTATTCGTAGAAATTGGAGATCACGATGAGATCAGGCGCGACGATGCGCAGCAGCTCGTAATTGGGCGCGCCGCGCAGCCCGAGATCGGTTGCCGATTGAGGAACCGCCGGCTCGACCGCGATCTTGCGGAACTGGATCAGTTCGGTCGCCGCCACCGGCTCGATGCCGAGCGCCAGCAACGTCTCCAGCATGCCCCAGTCGATCGCGGCAACGCGCATCGCCGCCGCCCTGGCGGCGACCGGTGGCAGCAATGCCGCGGCCGCCAGCGCAAGCACCTGCCGTCTGTTGGGCAGATGGATCATCACTGGCGGATTCGGCACATGGCTACCAAGTCGTATGCGCCTTCAGCTTGAATGAGCGGCCTTCGCCATAAGAACAGGCTTCGACAGTGGTGGTCTGACAACTGGAGACATAGGTTTTGTCGAACAGATTGGTGATGTTCAGATCGACACCCCAGGTCTCCTTGTCGTAGCCAAGCTTCAAGTCGGCCAGCGTGACAGCTGGAACCTTGTTGTTGTTTGCGTTGTCTGCCCATGAGGAGCCGACGTAGCGCAGGCCGCCGCCGATCGAGATGCCGTCGTACCAGCCGCCACGAAAAGTATAGTCGACTGAGGCGGAGGCCATCACCTCTGGCACGATGAACGGCGTCTTGCCAATCAGCGCCGGGTTGGCGTCCTTGGTGATATCGATGTCATAGGCGGTGAAAGCGCCGGTGAGCCGGAAATCCTCGGTGACGTTGACCTTGCCTTCCAGTTCTATACCGCGTGAGCGCACTTCGCCGGTTTGCAACTGCGTGAAGAAAGTAACGTTCGACGGTACATTCTGACGGGTCAGGTCAAAAAGCGACAGGGTGAACAGGCCATCGACAAAGGTCGGCACATATTTGACGCCGACTTCGTACTGCACGCCCTCTTCCGGCTTGAACAGATTACCGTTGGCGTCGGTGCCGATGAGCGGGTTGAAGAAGGTGGCAATGCTGGCATAGGGGGTTACGCCATTGGCAAACTCATAGGCGAGGCCCGCGCGACCGGAGAAGTCGCCGACAGTCTGGTTCTGCGTGCTGGAACTCGCCGAGTAATATGTCGGCCGATTGTCGGCGTCGAGCCAGCCACGGTCGTAACGGCCGTTCAGCGTCACCAGCCAGCCGTCGCCGAAGCGCAACTGGTCCTGCGCGTAGAAGCCGAGCTGCTTCTGGGTCAAGTCCTGATTGAGGTAGCTGACTCGTGGCGTCAGTGGCGCGCCGTAGATTGGGTCGAAAGCATCAATGGGAGGGGTTGTGCCGAAGAGCGCCGACGATTGCACCTGGTCGATGTTGTAATATTTGTAGTCGATGCCGGCCAGCAGCGTGTGTTCCACAGCGCCTGTCTCCACCTTGCCCTCGATCTGCAGGTCCGACAGGAATGTCGTGGCGTCGGTATCGTGACCGAAATTGATGCGATTGAGCTGCGTCGCGCTCGCCCACCCGTTGGCGTAGACGTTGACTTCATTAATCGAGGCCGCACTGAGGCGCATGTTGGAACGCACCGTCCATTGGTTGTCGAAAGTGTGCTCGAACTCGTAGCCGATCGAACCTTGCTCGCGCTTGTAGAGATCGACACTCGGCTCGGTAAAATTGGCATCTGGGTCGATTCGACCGTAATTCACGCCGCCGATAATCCGATCCGTTACAGTGCCGATGTAAGGCAGGAAGCTGCCGCCATTGTGGTTCTCGTCGATGTGGCTGTAGTTGGCCAGTACCGTCAGCTTGGTCTGCTCGTCGGGCTGCCAGGTGATGCTGGGCGAAATGAAGCCGCGCCAGCCATTCTGCAAATCGCTGTAGGTGTCGCCGCCGGCGACTTTGCCCGTTACCCGGTAGCTGACAACACCATTGCCGTCGACGTCGCCGATGTCGAAGCCCAGATAGACATTGCCGGCATCGTTGACGCCGGTCTCGATATAGCGCTGCCTGCCATCCGGTCGCTTGCTGACATAGTTGACGAGGCCGCCGGGATTGCTGCCGCCATAGAGTACGGAGGCCGGCCCTTTCAGCACTTCGACTCGCTCGAGGCCGAAGCTGTCGACGTAGAAGCCGCCAAAGGCGTAGCTGAACAGTTGCAGCCCATCCATGTAGGTGCCATCAGCCGTGGCTTGGAAACCGCGGATGAACAGCCAGTTGGTGTCGCTGTCCGGGCCGAAGGGCTGTGCGAACACCCCGGCCGTGTAGCGCAAGGCCTCGTCGACTTTCTGTGCGCCCTGGTCGTCGATCTCTTGACGTCCGACCACCGACACGGATTGTGGGATATCCTTGATGTCGGTCGCCGTCTTGGAGCCGGTCCTGCTTTTTTTGGCGACGACGCCTTTAACCGGTCCGGTCGCGCCATCGCCGGCCTCGCCCTCGACCACCACCGGTTCAAGCTGGGTGCTGGTTTGCACCGACTGCGCCAACGCGGCCATTGGCGGGATCATCGCGGCTGCGGCGACGCTGGCCGCCAGAAGCGCCTTCATCAGGTAAGTTCTGCTCATCAGGAAAGTCCCCGCCTGTCGATATTGAGATACCTGATTATTTATCTCAACTTATCTGCTGGTCATTGGACGGAATTGGGCGGTTTGTCCATTCTTGTCCAAACGAGGGACATCGCGGTGTGATGTTGCGGAAATGTCACTGGCGACTGGTGCTCCTCATCCAGGCGCCGGGTGTCACGCCGACAATCGACTTGAACACACGCGTCAGATGCGCCTGGTCGAAAAAACCCGTTGCCTCGGCGATGTCGCCAAGTGAAGCGGTGCCACGCGCCATCATGGCCTTGGCCCTGTCGACCCGCGCCTGCATCTGCCAACGATGCGGCGGCACGCCCGTCGCCGCCTTGAAGGCGTGACTCATCGCGGTTTCGGACAGGCCGGTCAGCGCGGCGAGGTCGGCAAGCCGGATCCTTTCCAGGCAATGCGCGTCGATGTAGTCGGTGACGAGGCGCAGCTTGCGGCGCGACAGCGGCGACCGCCGCCTAAGGGTATCAGGCCGGTCGATCTGGAACAGGCTTGCGAACAAGGCATTGAGCAGACCCTCGCCATAGAGATCATGCAGGGGCCGGTCGCTGCCGCATTCGGCGGCGATCAGGCCGGCAAGCATGGCGATCCGGTCGTCGCGAAACTGGAAGCGCGACATCCGCAAGGCCTCGTGGTCAAGGCTGCGGCCGAAGCGGCGCGTCAGCACTGCGGCGTCGAAATGCAGGTCGAGATGCCGGATCCGCCGCAGCCCCTCGACCCGGCCGCGGATCGGCACGCCGGCCGGTATGTAGGCCATGGAAAAAGCCTGGTCGTGGCGGCGCAATTCGCCCTTGGCGTCTTCGACGAAGAAAGCGCCATCGCCATCCACATCGAGCGCGACGAACAGCCGGGGGTCGGGAGAGACGTAATAGCCTTCGGCCTTGTCACCGCATGAGACATCCCAGAGGTCGGCGACCACGCCGTCCCAGACATGCCATTTCAGGTCGCCAATGACTGAAAAGCCCTCAATCCGGCTTTCCATGCGCGCAACGAAGGTCAAGTCTTGTGATCCCAGCCATAATACATGATAAAAACCATCATGTTTATGCCCGGTTAACGACCCCACCGCAAGTGCTTTGCGGCTGCTCGAAAATCGGCCGGAACCAATGCCGCTGGGGCAATCGGGCCTCAAACACTTTCGAGGTATGTCTCGATCTCGAAATCGCTGACATTGAGCGCGAACGTGTTCAATTCCTGGCGTTTGCAGGCAACGAAGGAGTCGCGCAGGATGGCTGGAAAAATCTCCGCCACATGCGTCCCGCTCTCGAAGGCGGCGATCGCCGACGCCCAGTCCGGCGGCAGCTTTGCCGGCGGAAGTCCCTGGCCGTCGGTGCCGATCGGATCGCCTGGCGATATTTGTCTTTCAATGCCCGTCAGTGCGGCGCCCAATATGGCCGCTAGCACCAGATAGGGATTGGCGTCGGCTCCCGAAACGCGATGCTCGATGCGGCGCGCACCGGTTGGCCCGCCGGGAATGCGGATCGCGACCATACGGTTCTCATAACCCCAGGCGACTGCGGTCGGCGCATAGGATCTCGGGCGCAGCCTGCGGTAGGAGTTGAAGTGCGGCGCGAACACCAGCGTGCTTTCGGCCATTGCCGCAAGCAGGCCGCCGACCGCATGGCGCATGGTCTCAGAACCCTGGTCGGTGCCGTCATCGAAGACGTTGCGCCCTTCGCCGTCGATCAGGCTGAAATGAACGTGAAAGCCGTTGCCGGCCCGGTCGCCATAGGGCTTGGCCATGAAACAGGCGGCAAAGCCGTGCTTGCGGGCAATGCCCTTCACGGTGCGCTTGAACAGCACCGCATCGTCAGCCGCCCGCAAGGCGTCCGCGACATGGTTCAGATTGATTTCGAACTGGCCGACGCCGTTCTCGGCGATGGCCGTGTCGACGGGAATGCCTTGCGTCCGGCAGGCCTCGTAGACGTCATGGATGAAGGATTCGAAGTCGTCAATCTCGTCGATCGACAGCGCCGCGTCGGAATCGAGGCGGCGTCCGGTCACCGGCGAGACCGGTCCGACCGGCCGCTGCGACTGCGGATCGACGAGGTAGAATTCGAGTTCCGTTGCCGCGACCGGAGTCAGGCCCAAGGCCTTGTAGCGATCGAGGATGCGGGCCAGCGCCCGTCGCGGGTCGCCGAGATAAGGCGCGCCGCTTTCGTCGGCGAGCCAGAGGGGGACAAGCGCCGTCGGATGCGCCGTCCAGGCCACCGGCAGAATGCCGCGCCCCGTCCACTGGCACAGTCCGTCGGCATCGCCGGTCGAGAATACCAGTGTGTTGCCTTCGATGTCCTCGCCCCAGACATCGAGCCCGATCAGCGAAAAAGGCATGCGCAGCTTGCCTTCCAGCGCCTTTCTTGCCTGCTCGACGGGAATGCGCTTGCCGCGCATGATGCCGTTGAGGTCGCACACCGCGGCTCTCAGGCTCTGGATGTCGGTCCTGCTATCAAGCCAGTTCAAAACGTCCGCAATTGCATCGCTCAATTTATGACCTCTGGTTTTCGAAGGTGCCGCAACCTGACCGGCTGCACTGTCCCTGATAAAAATAGCTTGTGAGTTTTAGGAAAACAGACTTGGCTGTCGCCAAGCGCTTTTCCTTATTTTTTCAAGTCACTAGCCGGGATGTCGGGAGGCATTTCAAAACCAATTGCGCGATCTGCGATCGCAACATAGAGGCAAGAGGCCGGAAAGCCAAGTGGCGTCGCCCGAATCCGCACAAACGCGACGCGCATCAGTTTCTCGCCTTCGGAAATCTCGCCTGCTGCAGTATGTGCGAGGCCCCTTCGTCGATGTCGCGCACGATGGCAGCGCGGGCGCGCTCGCCATCCTGGGCCTCGATCGCAGCGACGACTTCCTCGTGAAAGTCGATGTCGAGGATGGAGGCGAGGTTATCCTCGAAACCCATGGCAAGGTTCCTGAGGAAAGGGCCGACCTGCATCCATACGGTTTCGATCAGGAAGATCATCTGCTCGTTGCCGCAATGGCGATAGATCGAGAATTTGAAGTCGTGGTTCTTGCGCAGGTAATCATCGATATCGCCTTTGCGGGCCGCCAAAGTCAGGTCGGTGGCGTGGCGTCGGATCGTGCGCAGATTGTTGCCATTGATGCGTTTTGTCGCCAGTTCGGTCGCCGAGCCTTCGAGGATAGTCCGCACCGCGGTCAATTGCGAAAACCGCTCGGCCGATATCGCCGGCACTTCGACGCTGCCGTTCGGCATCGGGCTGAGCGCCCGCAGCGCCTGCAGCCGCATGAAGGCGCTGCGCACCGGCATGTCGCTGGTGCCGAGTTCCCTTGCGAGTTTTCGCGACGTCAGCTTCTGGCCCGGCGTGAACTGGCCGGACATCAGCGCTCGCACAAGTTCCAGATAGACTTTTTCATGCAAGGGAACGGTGTCGACGGCGGTCAACCCGAATTGTGTTTTGTCGGCCATTGGCGGGGCGCTGCTTCATCGGTTCAGAAATCTGTGCGGCCGGCTGGTTTCGCCGCTGGGGATTCTGCGTGGCCGAGCCCGGCGAGAACGCCGAAGTCAGCGACTTATCAAGCACATGATAGACGCTTCGATCGTTGCGCGGCAAGCCGACGCGTCGCACCAAGGCCGACGGCTTGATTGTCAGGCATATGGCGTCTCTGCCACGCTGTGCAAAACGGTCATCACAAATCTTGACCTCGCATGCACTTGCACCTCTGGCCGCTGTCTGGCTTTTTGGGCTACCCATCGCAACGGAGTGATTCGCATCATGCCGCTCGATTGCAAGGTTTCAAGGCAGTCTGCGGGTGGGTCGTGAAGCGCGCGCAATTGGCGAAGGAGACACAGGCATGGCCGAGTTCAAGAAGCCCGAAATCTCCGAGATGAGACCCAAGATCACCGTGATCGGCGTTGGTGGCGGCGGTGGCAATGCCGTCAACAACATGATCGCGGAGCAGCTTCAGGGTACTGAATTCATCGCCGCCAACACGGACGCCCAGGCGCTGACCATGTCGAAGGCGTCCAGGCTGATCCAGCTTGGCGCCCACGTCACCGAAGGATTGGGCGCCGGATCGCTTCCCGAGATCGGCCGCGCCGCGGCCGAGGAATCGCTCGACGAGATCATGGACCATCTGGCCGGTACGCATATGTGTTTCGTCACCGCCGGAATGGGCGGCGGCACGGGAACCGGTGCGGCTCCAATCATCGCCCAGGCGGCACGCAAGGCCGGCATCCTGACGGTTGGTGTCGTCACCAAGCCGTTCGCCTTTGAAGGCCGGCGCCGCATGCAGATGGCCGAAGAGGGCATCGAGCGGCTCCGCGAGAGCGCCGACACGGTGATCGTCATCCCGAACCAGAACCTGTTTCGGATCGCCGATGCCAAGACCACCTTCGCCGATGCGTTCGTCATTGCCGATCGGGTGCTCTATGCCGGCGTCAGCTGCATCACCGACCTCATCGTCAAGGAAGGCCTGATCAATCTCGACTTCGCCGATGTCAAATCGGTGATGCGCGACATGGGCCGCGCCATGATGGGCACCGGTGAGGCCTCCGGCGAGGGTCGGGCGATGAAGGCGGCCGAAGCCGCGATCGCCAACCCGCTGCTCGACGAAGTGTCGATGAAAGGCGCCAAGGGCGTGCTGGTCTCGATATCGGGCGGCAGGGACATGACCCTGTTCGAGGTCGACGAGGCCGCCACCCGCATCCGCGAAGAGGTCTACGAGGATGCCGACATCATCGTTGGCGCCATCTTCGACAAGGGCATGGAAGGCCGCTTCAGGGTCTCGGTCGTGGCGACGGGCCTCGACCGTGCTTTTGGCGCCGAGGATGCCGAAGCCGGCATCGCACGCGACCACGCCGGTCAGCCGGCGCGGACGCTTCAATAAGTCATATCGCGCGTTTATCCTCGCCAAGAGATAATTTCTCGGGGGAGACATCGCTGATAGCAATGGCATTGCCGACGGATCAGATTGACTGGCGCAACTATTGTGTTCAGCTGTATCGATCTCTGTACGGTTGCTGCTACAAGAATCCGTCATGGACGGCCATCTATACTGGCTACCCGTATCGTTCGAGCGACGAGAGGCGCGGCTTGGAATTCGACTTGAAAACCATCGAAGCGCTTGCGCCCGATCAGGCGTCGTTGAGCGCCGCTTCCAGGTTGACCAGGCAATCGAACTGGCCACGGCTCGAGAAGAGCGATCAGCTGGGGCTCCTCTGGGGGGAATGCCAGGGTTCCGGCTCCAATCCGTATCGTGTGGTCGTCGACACCGGCGACCATGGCTACAAATGCACCTGTCCGTCGCGGAAATTTCCCTGCAAGCACACTTTGGCGCTGATGTGGATTGCAGCCACCACGCCGGCCAGTTTTACCCCCGCAGGCTCGACCCCGGAATGGGTGAATGATTGGCTCGGCCGCCGCAGGAAGGCCTCGCCACAGCCGGCGGCGCCAGCGCCCGGTGCGGGAGGCAAGAGCATTGGCGAGGCCTCGCGCGACGACGAAAGCGCAGACATCGAGGACGCCGCTGCGGTCGAGCGCCGCGAGGCAGCGCAGCGCAAGCGGACGCTGGATACGCAATCCGCGGTGTCGGCGGCGTTGGATGAGCTGGATCAATGGATCGCTGACCAGTTGCGGCTTGGCCTGGCCGGTTTTGTCGACAACAGCAGTGACCGTTGCCGCCGGATTGCGGCACGGCTGGTCGACATGAAGGCGACAGCGCTTGCCGGCCGCATCGACGAGATTCCGTCACGGCTGATGGGGCTGCGCAGCGAGGAGCGCCCGGACGCGGCGCTCCGCGAACTCGGCAAGCTTGTGCTGGTGGTCAAGGCCTGGCGATCGACACCAGGAGACGCCGAACTGAGGCGGCTCGTATCGACGTCCGAAAGCCGTGAGCAGGTTCTGGCCAATCCCGATGCCAAACAGGTCGAAAGCGTCTGGGAGGTGCTTGGCGAGAAGATCGAGTCGCGCCGTGACGGTCTCGTCAGCCATTCGACCTGGCTCCTCGACCTGAAGAGCGCGAGCCCGCAATTTGCTCTCTTGCTCGACTATTTTCCGGCCTCGGCCGGTCGCCGGTCGAACGCCTTCACACCGGGCGACCGGTTCGATGCCAGGTTGGTCTTTTACCCGGCACGCCAGCCGCTGCGGGCCTTGGTGGCGGACCGCAAGGGCGACGTCCCGACAGGTGAGTGGCCCGATTTCGGCTTTCACACAGCCGATCCGCTCGCGG
This sequence comes from Mesorhizobium sp. M0140, assembly GCF_040322475.1. Lineage (NCBI taxonomy): Bacteria > Pseudomonadati > Pseudomonadota > Alphaproteobacteria > Hyphomicrobiales > Phyllobacteriaceae > Mesorhizobium > Mesorhizobium sp. M0140. The sequence goes on from NZ_JAMYTM010000001.1 coordinate 190,776, forward strand.
CGCATGCTGCTCACCAGAACACAGCCCCTTGGCTCACCGATTGTCCTGTCATGCTGCCGCCCGGCGCGATCCTGCTGGACGATCGGGGCGCCGCCTGGTGGCAAGCCGCCGGCGATCCGCATGGTATCGCCTTGCCGATTGCCGACACCGTCAATCCAACGCTGCTTGGGCTGGACCTTATGGCAACGGCAGCACTTTGGAATGGCAGCCGGCTTGACCTGCTGGCGGCGCAAAGCGGTTTCGGTAGGCTTGACCTGTCGTGAACGAGATCGAGCAGACCGGCCTGGCGGCCATGCGTGACTGCTGGATCACCGGCGGGATCACCTTCGACCTGGCTCCGGGCGCGTGGAAGGAGATCGCCGGCGGTGCCAGCCCCGACGAGCGCGAACGCCGGCTGCTGGCGATCGCCGCACAAGCTCTCGACATCGCCTTGCGGCCAGCCGCGCCAAAGACGCTGAAACGCCGCCCGCAATTGCCCGAACTCGCCTTGCAGATGCTGCCGGAACGGCTGCGGCCGCTATTGCGAGCCGCGCTAAAGCATGCCGCCGACACAAGAAGCAAGTCGCGTGTGGTCACGCTCGTCGCCAGCCGCGGCTTCGTGCTGCATCCGATGGACTGGATGCCAGCCGCGTCGGATCAGAGCAGTCCGGACGTCTATGCACCTTGGATCGACTGGCAGGCAGGCGCGGACGGCGAAAAACCTGCAAGCCAGGAGCATCTGACGGTGGAAAACTGGGATGACTTCTATCCCGCCGCACGCCGCACCGCGCTCGCCGATATGCGCCGCACCGCACCGGCTTCGGCTAGGCAGCTGATCGAAACCAAGGCATCCGGCGAGCCGGCGGAGATCAGGATTGCACTCGTCGACCTGTTGCGCTTCGGTCTGGGCGCCGATGACGTGCCGTTCCTGAAGAGCCTCTCCGCCGATCGTTCCGGCAAGCTGCGCGAGCTCGCTGGCCGGTTGCTGGCAAGATTGGGAGAGCACGGCTCGCCAGGCGATGGCGGGCCGGAAGATCCGACGGCCGAACTCGCTGCCTTCATCGCTGAAGGCAAATCCGGCTTCATCCGCCGCCGCACCACCTACACGCCGGCAAAACTCAAATCGCCGGCGCAGGAAAGACGTCGCGCCGAACTGTTCGAGACCTGCAACCTGGTCGACCTCGCCACGCGCTTCGGCACCACCGAATCCGAGTTTATCGGGGCGTGGCAATTCGGCGCTGAGAACAATGCCGATATCCTTGTTGCCCGAATGGTCGCCGCGTCGGGCGGCGACGCCGCGGTGACGCACATGGCGGATATGCTTGTCGCCGAAGGTGGCAAGCCCGCACTCTTCGTCCTCCACCTCATGGCGCGTCTGGACAGCCGCAGGAAGCGCGTCCTGGTCAGGTCGATCCTGAAGGACACGCAACATCTCGGCGCGCTCAATCTGGCCGAGGGCCTCGAAGCAAGCTGGCTGGAATGGACCGACCTGACAAACGGCCAGACGCTCCCGGCGCTTCGCTCCGCTGTTGCAGGAAACGATGACGCTGTGAAGCGAGGCGTCGACCAGCTCCTGGAAACTATGGGCTTTCTCGCCACGGCGGCGACGGCGGAGAAATTGATCGGAGACGTCGTTGCGGCCGGTATGGCGCCGGCAGCGCCTTCACTCGGTCTTCTGCGCCTCAACGCAGCGCTGGCCGAACCTTAACCGACACATGATCAATCCGGAGAACAGCCAATGAACGCAGCCATCCGTCTTCCGGTCGAGCAGGCCTATGCCGCCGAATTGCAGGCGCTCTCGCGCAATGACGACCGGCAAAGGCCTGCCGGATGGAGCCTTTCGCCAAAGGCGGTCCTTACCTACCTGCTCGGCGGAAAGGCTGACGACGGGACAGTGATAACGCCCAAATATGTCGGCCGGCGCCGGCTGATGGAAACCGCGGTGGCGACGCTCGCCACCGATCGCGCGCTGTTGCTGCTGGGTGTCCCCGGCACGGCCAAATCCTGGGTGTCGGAACATCTCGCCGCCGCCATCATGGGCGATTCGACCCTGATCGTGCAGTGCACGGCTGGTACCGACGAGAACCAGATCCGCTATGGCTGGAACTACGCACAGCTTCTGGCAAAGGGCCCAAGCCAGGACGCGCTGGTGCCGACGCCGCTCTACCGCGCCATGCAGGACGGCAAGCTTTGCCGCCTCGAGGAGCTGACGCGCATGGGCTCCGACGTGCAGGACACGCTGATCACCGTGCTGTCCGAAAAGATGATGCCGATCCCGGAACTCAACACCTCGATCTACGCGCAGCGCGGCTTCAACATCATCGCCACCGCCAACAACCGCGACAAGGGCGTCAACGAGCTGTCCTCGGCGTTGAAGCGCCGCTTTAACGTCGTCGTACTGCCCTTGCCCGAAGACATGGCGGAGGAAGTGGCGATCGTCTCCAAGCGGGTCGGCGAGATGGCCGGCGGTCTTGACCTGCCGGTGCCGAAGAATGTCGGTGAGGAGATCTCGCGCGTGCTGACCATTTTTCGCGAGTTGCGCTCCGGCGCTACAGCCGACGGCAAGGTGACGTTGAAGACGCCGTCCGGTTCGCTGTCCACGGCCGAAGCCATTGCCACCATGGTCGGCGGCCTCAGCCAGGCGGCCTGGTTCGACAGCGGCAAGCTCGGCGCCGAAGGTCTTGCCGCCAGCCTCGTCGGTGCGATCGTGAAGGATCCGGTGCAGGACAAACTGGTGCTGGAGGAGTATCTGGAAACCGTGCTCAAGAAGCGGCCAGACTATGCCGGCTACTACGCGGCCTTGAACGCGGCGATCTGACGCCATGGCGCTTAGCGACGTTTCCTATTTCGGCATACGCCATCACGGGCCAGGCTCCGCCGGCAGCCTGGTGCAGGCGTTGCAGGAGTTGAAACCGGTCGCCGTGCTGATCGAAGGACCGGCCGACGCCAGCCCGCTGCTGCCGTTGCTGGCCCACCCCGAAATGCAGCCGCCGGTGGCGCTGCTCTGCTATCCCGAAGACGATCCGGCCTCGACAAGCTTCTGGCCCTTCGCCGAATTCTCGCCGGAGTACCAGGCGACGCTCTGGGCCGTCACCAACAATGCGGCAGTGCGCTTCATCGATTTGCCGTCTTCAGCCCGCACTGCGCCGATTGAGGCCGTGGGGGAAACCGATAGCGATGGAACGGAAGCCAGCGTTGAGGCTGACTTGGCGCCGCATCTGCGGGACCCGATCGGAACGCTGGCACAAGCTGCCGGCTATGAAGATGGCGAAAGCTGGTGGGCTGATATCATCGAGCAGAACCCTGAGCCCGGCCCAATCTTCGCGGCAATAGCCGACGCGATGACGACGTTGCGCGAAGGCGAAGGTCCGCTTGCCGAATTCGAGGCAAAGCGCGAAGCGCATATGCGACTTGAAATCGCCGCCGCGCGAAAGGAATTCGATGGGCCGATCGCTATCGTTTGCGGTGCCTTCCATGTGCCGGCACTGCAGGCGACGCGACCGCTGAAGGAGGACCAGGCGCTACTCAAGGGGCTCGCCCGCCGCAAAAGCATGATGACCTGGGCGCCGTGGACGGGGCCGCGCCTGGCGCTGGGCTTCGGTTATGGCGCCGGCGTTGTCGCGCCCGGCTGGTGCAAGCATCTGTGGCAGACGCGCGGGCAAGGGGACTCCTCGGTCCTGTGGCTGGCGAAGATCGCGGCGGTCCTGAGGGCCAAGGGGCACATGGTCTCGACCGCCTCGCTGATCGAAGCCGAACGGCTGGCCCGCACGCTGGCTGTGATCCGTGAACGGCCAAAGCCCGGGTTCGAGGAATTGCGTGACGCCGCGATCGCCGCCCTGTTCAACGGGGAAGCGCTGCTGTGGGCGCTGGTCGAAGCCGAATTGCTGCTGGGCGCCGATGTCGGTGAAATTCCGCCGGACACGCCGCTGGCGCCGCTGATCGAGGACCTGCAGCGCAGCCAGAAGGCGGCGCGGCTGAAGCCCGAAGCGCTGGAGCGTGAATTGTCGGTCGACCTGCGCAGCGAAAGCGGGCTGTTTCGATCGACCTTGCTGCACCGGCTGTCCGTGCTTGGCGTGCATTGGGGCAAGCTGACCGACAGCGGCCGCAGCCGCGGCACCTTTCGCGAGCGCTGGATGCTGTCGTGGGAACCTGAATATGCCGTTCGACTGGTCGAGAACCTGGTCTACGGACCAACCATCGAAAAGGCGGCCAATGGCCGGCTGATCCAGATGATCGGCGCGGCGACGTCTCTTGATGCGATGGCCGCACTGGTCCAGGGCGCCATCACGGCAAACCTGTCGGAAGCGTCGGCGGCCGGTCTCGCGGCATTGGAGGAACGGGCGGCGCGCAGCAGCGAATGCCTGGAAATCCTGACATCGGTGCCGCCGCTCGCCGACATCATCCGCTACGGCGAGGCTCGCAAGACGGAAACCGCCCGTCTGTCCGGCCTCCTGGAGCGGCTGATCGTCGAAGGCGGGATCGCACTTGCCTATGCCGCCCGCGACCTCGATGCCCAGGCATCCACGACGCTGGTCGGCGCCATGCGCAAGGCCGACGAAGCGATCAGTCTGGTCGAGCCTGAACAGGACGTGCTGGACATCTGGCGCAATGGACTGGCTGCGGTGCTCGATGGATCGCGCTCGACGGCGCTGGTGGCAGGCTGTGCCGCGCATCTGCTCTACGAAGCCGGCCATTTGTCAGCCGACGCGGCAACCGGTCTGATCGCACGACGTCTGTCTCCAGGAACGCCGGTCACCGAGGCTGCAGGGTTCTTCGAGGGTTTCTTCAGCACTGCCGGCCAACGGCTGATCTACGACCAGGGCCTGCGCGGTGCGGTGGATGCCTGGCTCGCATCCCTCGACGAAGAGGCCTTCATTGCCCATCTGCCGTTGCTGCGCCGGGTCTTTTCGCATCTGGACTCGATGGAGCGGCGACGGTTGATCGAAGCGGTGCTCGGCCGCACCGCACGGCTGCCTGCCGGACTGACGCCGACTCCGGATGGCGGCGAAGCGTGGCGCCGGCACCTGGAACGGCTTGGACCCCTGCTGATGAGCGAGGCCGGCAATGGATGACGAGGCCGAAATCAGCGAGCCAATCCAAGCCGGCGACGGACGCGAGCGCCGCTGGCGCATGGCGATCGGTGCCGATGAGGAAACCTCGTCAGCGCTGTCCGACACCGACAAGCGGCTTTCCGCGGCGCTCGATGCGCTTTACGGCGATGGTGCCGGCGATGCGGCTGCCGATCCGCGCAAGCGGCGCGGCGGCCTCGGCCGCTCGGCGCCAAGGGTGGCACAGTGGATGGGCGATATCAGGTCGTTCTTTCCCGCACAGGTCGTCCAGATGGTCCAGAAAGATGCCTTCGAACGGCTCAACCTGAAGCAGATGCTGATGGAGCCGGAATTCCTCAAAGCGATCGAGGCCGACGTCAATCTCGTCGCCGACCTGATTTCGCTCCGCTCGGTCATGCCGGCCAAGACCAAGGACATTGCGCGCACGATCATCGCCGATATCGTTGCCAAGCTGATGCAGCGGCTGGAACAGAAGACAGCCGAGGCGATACGCGGCGCGGTCGACCGATCGCAGCGCACCAACCGCCCACGCCAGCGCGACATCGACTGGCCGCGTACGATCTCAGCCAACCTTCGCCATTACCAGCCCGAGCACAAGACCATCGTGCCGGAGAAGCTGGTCGGCTTCATGCGCAAACAGCGAAGGCTGGTCGACCTGGATGAGGTGGTGCTGTGCGTCGACCAGTCGGGCTCTATGGCAAGCTCGGTAATCTACGCCTCGATATTCGCGGCGGTGATGGCCTCCCTGCCGGTGGTGCGGACCAAGCTTGTCTGCTTCGACACGGCAATCGTCGATCTGACCGAGGAGCTTAGCGATCCTGTCGAAGTCCTGTTCGGCGTGCAGCTGGGCGGCGGCACCGACATCAACCAGGCCGTGGCCTATTGCGCGGACCGCATCGAACGGCCGACCAAGTCGCATATGGTGCTGATCACTGACCTTTATGAGGGCGGCAACGGGCAGGAATTGCTGCAGCGGCTTGCTGCACTCGTTCGCTCCGGCGTCAACGTCGTGGTGCTCCTGGCGCTGACCGACCAGGGCAGGCCGGGTTATGACCCGAAGATGGCAGGCTCGGTGGCCGCCCTCGGCATTCCGGTCTTTGCCTGCACGCCGGATCTGTTTCCAGACATGATGGCGGCGGCATTGCGTCGGGAAGATATCGGCGCATGGGCGGCTGGCGCAGATATCAAGCTGGTTCGTGCCGAGGCCGAGACTCCGGAGTAAAACAGCCGTCGCCAGAGCTGCCAGGATGCTTCTGGCAGCTCTGGGATAAATCGCTGGAGCTCAGCCGAACTTCGGGTCGAGGCTGCCCGACTTATAGCGCTTGGCCATTTCGGCGACCGGCAGCGGCTTGATCTTCTGCGCGTTGCCGGCGGTGCCGAACTGTTCGAAGCGCTCTTTGCAGAGCTTGCGCATGGCGGCCATGGCCGGTGTCAAATATTTGCGCGGATCGAACTCGCTTGGATTCTCGGTCAGCACCTTGCGGATCGCGCCGGTCAGCGCCATGCGGTTGTCGGTGTCGATGTTGATCTTGCGCACGCCGTGCTTGATGCCGCGCTGGATTTCCTCGACCGGCACGCCCCAGGTCGGCTTCATCTGGCCGCCATATTTGTTGATGATTTCCTGCAGGTCCTCGGGCACCGAGGACGAGCCGTGCATGACCAGATGCATGTTCGGCAGCCGGCGGTGGATCTCCTCGATGACGTTCATGGCCAGCACTGCGCCGTCAGGCTTGCGCGAGAATTTGTAGGCGCCGTGGCTGGTGCCCATGGCAACCGCCAGCGCATCGACATGGGTGTCCTTGACGAACTCGACCGCTTGTTCGGGATCGGTCAAAAGCTGGTCGTGGCTGATCGCGCCTTCGACGCCGTGGCCGTCTTCCTGCTCGCCGCCGCCGCTCTCCAGCGAGCCGAGCACGCCGATCTCGCCTTCCACGGACACGCCGCCCCAATGCGCCATGTCGACGACGCGCTTGGTGATGCCGGAATTGTAGGCGTAGTCGGCCGGCGTCTTGCCGTCTTCCTTCAGCGACCCGTCCATCATGACCGAGGTGAAGCCGTACTGGATAGCGGTGACGCAGGTGGCTTCGTTATTGCCATGGTCGAGATGCATGCAGACCGGAATGTCGGGGTGGATTTCGACCAGCGCGTCGATCAGCTTGGCCAGCACCACGTCATTGGCATAGGCGCGGGCGCCGCGGCTTGCCTGCAGGATGACCGGTGACTTGGTCTCCTCGGCGGCCTCCATGATGGCAAGGCCCTGTTCCATGTTGTTCATGTTGAAAGCGGGCACGCCGTAGCCGTATTCGGCAGCGTGGTCGAGCAATTGTCTCAGTGTTATGCGAGCCACCCAATAGTCTCCCGTATCTGGTTTCAAGCGCAACGTCGCGGGCCGGCCGGTTGCCGGTCGGCCCTTGATGCTTCTGGCGGGATTTCAACGGAACCGCAACCTTCAGAGCTCTTCTCGATCGCAATTCTTGTTGCAGGGTTGAAATCCGGCCGTTTTGGTGACTTAAGCCGCGATCAACTCCCGCGCCGCCAGGAGTTGCACGCAGGCGTTCGCCGCTTCCTTGCCCTTGACCGTGAAGTGCTCGAAGAAGAAGCGGTGGTGCTCGGCGCTGTCATGGTAGTTGAGCGGCGTGAGAACCGCCGACAGCACCGGTACACCGGTCGACAGCTGCACGTTCATCATGCCGTCGATCACCGCGCTGGCGACGAACTCATGCCGGTAGATGCCGCCATTGACGACGAAGGCGGTACCGAGGATCGCGGCATAGCGGCCGGTTCCGGCCAGGGTCTTGGCATGCAGCGGAATCTCATAGGCGCCCGGCACGTCGAAGACATCGACGGTGAAGCGCTCGCCTCCGACGTTAGCCAGTTCCGCCTCGAAGGCCTGTACGCACTGGTCGACGATATCGGCATGCCAGCGCGCCCTGATAACGGCGATGCGGGTCGTTTCATAGTCTTTGTGGGAATGCTGATTCATGGGTCCATCCTTCCGTTTCGAACCAGAATCAGGACGCACGATACGCAATCCGGCCCGCCGGGGCGGTCCGTTTTGCGTTTCGTTCTCTTCCATCCGGACTGTAACCGTCGGCTCCGGAATCACACCGGATCTGCTGACCCCTCCGACCATCGGAGGGCGCTCGCGGGCTTGGGTAAAACCCTTACCGCCGGTGGGGACTTTCACCCCGCCCTGAGAACATTAACGGCTTTGTATGAAAGGGCAGGGCGCTGCTGTCAACCGTGGGAAGGTTGGGCCAAGCACGTCGACTACCGCGTGCGCCACGCCGCCGCCGATGCGGCGATCAGCATGAGCAGCGCTGCAACCATCGCGCAGGCAGCAAAGCCGAAGTTGGAATAAAGCGGCCCGAAGCTGGTGGTGCCGACGAAAACCGCCAGATAGGTCACCGCGCTGTTCAGGCCCATGATCGTGCCGCGCCGCGACGGATCGAGTGCAGACAGGCGCATCACCAGGACATTCAGGCCGAAATGATTGGCCAGTCCCCAGATTGCCACCATGGTCAAGGTCAGCCCGAAACTGCCGCTTGCCGCAGCCATGGCGACGTAGACGACGGCGACCAGAAGATAGGCGAATGGCATGACGCGCCGCGCACCCAGTCTGTCGATGACGCCGTCAAGAAGAGCAGCGGTGCCGAAGCCTACACCATAGGCAAGCGCCGCCAGCCCATTGGCGCTAACCGGCTGTCCAAGCCCGACATGAAGATGGTCGCCGAGATAGCCATAGACGCCGTAGAACGAAGTCATGAAGGCCGCGCACGCGACCAGCAGCGGCAGGATTCCGGGAATGCCGAGCGCTTCCAGCGGGGCGGGCGCCGGTCCGGCCTTCCTGATGTCGCTAAGCGACGTCACTGTCAGCCCCATCCATGCAAGGGTCGCAAGCACCGCGACCGCTGCGAAAACGGCGCGCCAATGCACAAGATCGGCAAGCACGGCCGACAGCGAGACGCCGGCGACCATGCTGAGCGTCCATCCGGTCAGCACGACGCCGATCGTGCCGCTCTCCCTGCCCGGTGGGGCGATGGCCGCCGCGCTGGCATAGATCGCGGGCATGGCGATGCCGGCAGCGATGCCGGCCAGCAGCTGTGCGGAGACCAGCATGATCACCGTGGGTGCGGCGGCACTCGCCACCAGCGCTAGTGCCAGCAGCAACAGTGCGCCCTGCAGCATCCGGCGTGCGCCGAGCCGGTCGATGTAGCGGGCCAGGAACAGGGCGCTGGCCGAGGTGCCGAGGCCGAACGCGGCCGCCGCAATCATCACGGCAGGCACGCTGGTTCTGAACGACGAGGCGACAGCCGGTGCGATCGGACCCAGCACTAGCGAGTTCGAACCGATGACGGCGATGCAGCCCGTCAAGAGATAGGCAAGCGCCGGGATCGGGGCTCGGGCAGTCAATGGCGCAACTTGATCAATGTTCGACATATCAGCATAATGGCCGTATTCTATTCAGTGGAGAACCAGGAATTTCGCCATGGATGAAGAAACAGATGGTATTCCGCAGAACAAGGCTACGGCCCGCGACCTCGACGCGATTGACCGAAGAATATTAGGCGTCCTGGTCGATGACGCCACGATCAGCTACGCCGAACTCGGCGATCGCGTCGGCTTGTCGCCACCCGCAGCGCATGAGCGGGTCAAACGGCTCCGTCGCAGCGGCGCCATCCGCAACACGGTCGCCATCATCGATCCCCGGGCGGTGAAAAAGCCTTTGCTTGCCTTTGTCCATATCGACACCAGGGGCTGGGGAAAGACGCCGGAACTGATGGCGGTCTCGCAATATCCCGAGGTCGAGGAGATCCATACCGTCGCCGGCGATACCTGCATGCTGCTGAAGGTCCGCACGGAAGACACCAGAGCACTCGAAGGCCTTCTGGCGCGCCTGTACGAAACGCCGGGCGTCACCTCGACGCGCAGCTATGTGGTTTTATCGACCTATCTGGAGCGGCCGGTGCAGCCGGGCATTACCGAGACATGGCCGACGCCGAAGCATATGGCCGAGCCTCTGTACTAGGGACGTGGCTACGCCCGCTCGGGGAACATCGCCTTCAATCCCTCGCGCGATGCCTTGGCAACGCCGCGCTCGGTGATCAGGCCGGTGACCAGCCGCGCCGGCGTCACGTCGAAGGCCGGGTTGGCCGCAGGCGTCGTCTCCGGCGAAATGCGCACCTGGGCAATCTCGCCGGCAGCGGTCTTGCCCCAGACCAGCGAGACCTCGTCGGCCGAGCGCTGCTCGATCGGGATCTCGGCCAGTCCGTCATGCACCGTCCAGTCGATGGTCGGCGACGGCAGCGCGACATAGAACGGCACATCATTGTCGGCGGCGGCGAGTGCCTTCAGATAGGTGCCGATCTTGTTGCAGACATCGCCGTCGGCCGTGGTGCGGTCGGTGCCGACGATGACCATGTCGATCTCGCCGCGCTGCATCAGATGGCCGCCGGCATTGTCGACGATCAGCGTGTGCGGCACGCCGTGGCCGGCCATCTCCCAGGCGGTCAGCTGGGCGCCCTGGTTGCGCGGCCGTGTCTCGTCGACATAGACGTGGACCGGAATGCCGGCCTCCGTGGCCAGATAGATCGGCGCGGTCGCCGTGCCGTAATCGACTGTCGCCAGCCAGCCGGCATTGCAGTGGGTCAGGATGTTGACCGGCTCGCCCTTCTGCTTGCGCGCAGCGATCGCCTTGATGATGGCGAGACCGTTCTCGCCGATGGCGCGGTTGAGGCCGACATCCTCGTCGGCGATCTCACTGGCCCGCCGATAGGCGGCTGCCGCGCGTTGTTCGGGAGGCAAAGGCCGCAGGAAGCGCCGCATCTCGTCCAGCGCCCAGCGCAGATTGATCGCCGTGGGCCGTGTCTCGTGCAGGGTCTCCCACACGGCGTCGAGCGCTGCATCCGACGGATCGTCGGCCATCTGCATGGCGACGCCGTAGGCAGCGGTGACGCCGATCAGCGGCGCGCCGCGTACCCACATATCGCGGATGGCGGTGGCGATGCCGTCGACCGTGCCGATCGTTTCGATGCGGAAATCATGCGGCAGCCAGCGCTGGTCGATGATCTCGACCGAACGGCCGTCGTCGCTCAGCCAGATGGTGCGATAGTGGCGGTCGCCGACGTTCAAAGGCTGCTCTCCTGTTCGATCAGCGCGGCCAGTTGGTTGACCTCGTCGATGCTGTGGATCTGGCGCCGGTTGACGGCGAGGTGACGGCCGAATTTCAGCGCCTTTGCCTCACAACTGGCGCGCAAATCCTCATCGGCAATGGTCTCGAAATCGGCATTGTGGGCGAGGCCGAGGATGCGCCTGTGCACCTCGATGCCGGCAAAGCCGAGCAAATCGGTCCACATCTGGTGCAGAACATGGTCGAGCGCCTGCTCGGCACCGAGCCTGTCGCCCTGATCCTCGAACAGGCTCCTCTGGTAGAGCATGCCGGTGCGTTCGGTCCGCCATAGATGCGAGAACTCGGCGCGGAACACCGCCCAGGTCTCGGTCGTCACCCCGAGCAGATAGGCGCGCATGGCGTCGCGCTTTCCCTCCTGCTCGTGGCCGCGCTGCGAGAAGAAGGACATCCAGAAATTGGCGAGCAGCATGCCGACATCGAAGGCCATCGGGCCGTAGAAGGCAAACTCCGGATCGATCATCCGGGTTTCGGTGTCGGTGACCATGATCGAGCCGGAATGCAGATCGCCATGCAGCAGCGTTTCGGCATTGGCGGCGAAGATGTGCTTCAGCCGCTGCGCCTCGACCTTCAGGTCACGGTCGGCGCGCAGTTCGGCGACCAGGCTGTCGAGCTGCGGCGAGGTGTGCCGGTTCATCTTGGCGTCGAAATAGGGGTCGGAAAACACCAGGCTTTCGGTGATGTCGCAGAGCTCGACATTGTCGGCGAACAGCGCCAGATCGGCCTTGCGGTCCTTGGCGGCCATGTGCAGGTCGGAGCCGCGAAACAGCGTGCGGGCCATGAACAGGCCGATGTCCCGGGCAATGTTGGGCAGCTGGCGGCCGTCGATCAGGGCGCGGCGCAGGATGATGTGCGGCGGCGCAAGATATTCCATGATGATCAGCGCCTGGCCTTCATCGAAATAATGGATCGCCGGCACCGAGCCTGGCGCGCGCGCCTCTTGCCTGGTCAGCGCGTGATATTCGAAGAAGGAGCGCTTCAACGGCAGCGGCCAGCTGTCGCCGACCAGGCGAACATAGGGCAGGGCCTGCTTGACGACGGCTGCACCATTGGCGCCCTCGGCGATGAACACCAGGTTGAGATTACCGTCGCCGACCTCGCGGACCTTCCAGGCGCCAGTGTCCTTGCCGATCTTCGCGCACAGCGCCTCGTTGCCGCCAAGGCGTGCAGCCAGGGTTTCGACCGATAGTGCTTCGAACCGCAATTTTTCAGTCATCGTCATCCTCCCGCTTATGCGCTCCGAACATAACGGACGCATGGCGGCTGGGCCAAGCTAGGAAGCGATCTGGCAATTGTCAATCGTGTTGACAATTGCCGATGCAGCCCATAGCGTCATGTCAGGGAGGAACGCATGGTCGGTAATGCCGTGTTCCGCGTAGAGGGACTGAGGAAATCCTTTGGCCATAACGAGGTGCTAGGCGGCGTCTCGGTCGAATTGCATGCCGGCGAAGTCACCGTGCTGATGGGCGCCAACGGCGCCGGCAAATCCACCCTCGTCAAGATCATCTCCGGTGTCTACGAACGCGGCGGCGGCACGATGGCGCTCGCCGACCAGGATTTCGCACCGAAAACCCCTGCCGAAGCGATCCGCGCCGGCGTCGTCACCGTGCACCAGAATATCAACGACGGTGTCGTCGCCGATCTCGACGTCGCCACCAACCTGACCCTCGACCGACTGAGCGGCAGCGGTGCGCCGACCCTGTTCAATCCAATGCGCGTGCGGCGGGAGGCCAAGGCGGTTGCCGAGCGCATGGGGCTGGCCATCGATTTGAAGGCGCGGGTGAGCGATCTTTCGCTGGCCGATCGTCAGATGGTGGCGATTGCCCGCGCCCTGGCGCACCAGCCGAAAGTGCTGATCCTCGATGAGCCGACCTCATCGCTCTCCAGCGCCGAGGCTGATCGGCTGTTTGCGCTGATCGACAGGCTGCGCGAGCAGGGCGTGGCGATCCTCTACATCTCGCATCGCATGTCGGACATCAGGCGGTTGGCTGATCGCATCATCTCGATGCGAGACGGGATCATCTCGGGCATTTTCGACAAGAAACCGCTCGACTATGAGGGCGCGGTCAACGCCATGCTCGGCCGCAAGATCCATCTCGACCAGATCGTCGTCAGGAATTCGGCCAAGGCCGTCCTCAAGATAGAAGGTCTGCGCATTGCACACGGCGCTCGGCCGATTTCGCTGACGCTCGGCGACGGCGAGGTCGTTGCCATCACCGGCCTCGTCGGCGTCGGCAAGACGGCGCTTGCCGAGACGCTGTTTGGCGTGCGCCAGCCGCTCGCCGGTACAATGACGCTGAACGGCAGGCCTTATGCGCCTGAAACAGCCGGCGAGGCGATCGCCGCCGGCGTGTTCCTCGTCGCCAAGGACCGCGGCGAGAACGGCATCGTCCAAGGCTTCAACATCCAGGAAAATATCAGCCTGCCGTTTCACAAGCGCATGTCGCGCTTCGGCATCCTGAGGCGCCGCCTCGAACGCGCCACGGCACGCCGGCAGATCGAGGAACTGAGCATCGTCTGCCGTTCCGAGAAGGACGAGATGTCGGAGCTGTCCGGCGGCAACCAGCAGAAGGTGATGGTCGCCCGCTGGATGGCGCAGGAGGCAAGACTGTTCATTCTGGATGAGCCGTTTCAGGGCGTCGATATCTCGGCCCGGCGCGACATTGCCGCCAAGCTCAGGGCCAGTGCAAACGGCCGCGCCACGCTGCTGTTCGTCACCGAGCTCGATGAGGCGCTGGAGACCGCCGATCGCATCCTGGTCATGTCGGAACAGACCATCGTCGGCGAGCACCGCAATGCCGATGTCGATCTCGACCGTCTGTTGGCCGAGGTCGCCGGCGGGCCGCTGCACAGTGCGGCCTGAGCGTGGGCGATAGGAATTGGAATGGAGAGAGCATGGGTTCGGGTTGGGTAAAGACGGCAGCAGCGCGCGGGAGCGCCGGATGACATTGCGCGACCACGCCATCCGCTACGGGTTCATCGTGCTCTTGTTCGGGCTCGTCGCCTATTTCTCGATCGCCGCCGACGGTTTCGTTTCGCCGCAAAGTGCCGTTTTCATCTTCCAGTCAGTCGCCATCACCGGCGTGCTGGCGCTCGGCGTCACCGCCACGCTGGTCGTCGGCGGCTTTGATCTGTCGATCGGATCGGTCGCTACATCAGCCATGATGGCGGCCGCCTATGTGATGGTGGTGCTGGAACAGAACGCCCTTGTCGCGGTCGTCGTCTGCCTGCTGATCGGCGCCGTTGTCGGCCTGATCAATGGCTGGCTGATCGTCTACATGCGCGTGCCCGATCTGCTGGCGACGCTCGGCATGATGTTCCTGCTGGTCGGCCTGCAGCGCATTCCGACAGAAGGCCGCTCGATCGCCACCGGCATGACCATGCCGGACGGTTCGGTCGCCAACGGCAAATTCTCCGACGCCTTCCTGGCGCTCGGCCGCCACCGCTTCGACTTCTTCATCCCGAACCTCATTCCGGTGTCGGTAGTCGTGCTGCTCGTGCTCGCCGTGCTGATCTGGTTCTTTCTCGAATACACCCGCTTCGGGCGCATGATGTATGCCGTAGGCAGCAATGAGCGCGCCGCCGAACTCGCCGGTGCGCCTGTCAAGGCATACAAGATCTGGGCCTACGTTATTTCAGGAGTTTTTGCCTCGATCGGCGGTATTTTGCTCGCTGCCCGGCTTGGACGCGGCGACATCGCCTCGGGTAATAATCTGCTACTCGATGCGGTCGCCGCGGCACTGATCGGCTACGCGGTGCTAGGCGCCGCCAAGCCGAACGCCTTCGGCACTGCCATCGGTGCGCTGTTCGTCGGCATCTTGCTGCAAGGCCTGACGATGATGAACGCGCCTTACTACACGCAGGATTTCGTCAAGGGCGTGGTTCTGGTCGTCGCCCTTGTCTTCACCTTTGCGCTTTCGGGCAGGGGCAGGAGGTAGCTTTCGACCGGAACAGGATTTTCGAGTTCAACAAGAGTGGAGGAAAACAAAGTGAGCATTACAAGAAGACTTCTGGGGAAGGTGGCGCTCGGATTGGCCGGCGCAACCATGCTGATGCAGGTCCCGGCTTTTGCCGCGGACAAGCCGGCGCCTTTCGACAAGCCCGGCGTCAAGATCGCGCTGGTGCGTTATCTCTCGACCGGTGACTTCTTCCAGGCCTATCTCTCGGGCGTCGAGGCACAGTCGAAGGCGCTCGGCATCGACCTGCGCGTCCTCGACAGCCGCCAGGATGCCGCCCTTCAGTCCGACATGGTCGATCAGGCCATCGCGCTCGGCGTGCAGGGCATCATCATCCAGCACGGCCTGACGGAATCGATGAAGGACGCCGCCCAGCGTGCGGTCGACGCCGGCATCAAGGTGGTGGCGTTCGACGTCAATGTCGAAAATCCCAAGATCCCGCAGGTCGAGCAATCCGACCGCGACCTGGCGCGCCTCGCGCTCGAGCAGGCGGTCAAGGACAATGGCGAAAGCTGGAATGCCGGCTATGTCTATGTCGCCGGCATCGCGCCGCTCGACCGCCGCAACGAGACCTGGGTCGACGTCAAGAAGAAGTATGCCGGCATCAAGGAAGTCGCGATGTTCGGCACGCTCGACAATCCGATTGCCAACTCCGTCGCCAACCAGGCGCGTTCGGTGCTGACGGCGCATCCCGACATCAAGGTGATGTTCGCTCCCTATGACGAATTCGCCAAGGGCGTGAAGATCGCTGTCGACGAAGCAGGCTTGAACAAGGGCATCAAGATCTATTCGGCTGACATTTCGACCTCAGATATTGCTGCGATGCGTGAGCCCGACAGCGCCTGGGCCGCGACCGCCGCGACCAATCCGGCCGTCGTCGGCCAGGTCTCGGTGCGTGCGCTGGCGCAGCTGCTGGCCGGCGAAGATCCCGGCCACAACGTCGTCGTGCCGCCGACGCTGATCACCCAGAAGGACCTCATCGACAAGGACATCAAGAACATGGAGGACCTGTCGGCCAAGCTGCCGCAGTTCGCCCACGCCGATGTCGCGATGCCGGCCTGGATGCCCAACCCGAACGCCAAGTAACTTTCGCTGTCGAAGGCCGCCAGCAGCCGCTTTCTGCAGGCGGCCTTTTGCCGAATATTTGCAGCCGGCTCACAGGTTCCGGGCCAAGATTCGGTGCGTAAATGGAAGCACAGGCGGCAATCGAGAAAAACCTGTCCGGCGCCGTCGCTGGAACATTGTTTCGATGCCCGCACGCTACCACCGGCGTGGTGGTGCTGGGTGGATCGAGTGGTCGCGTCGATGTCGGGCGCGCACGGCTCTTTGCAAACCAGGGTTTGTCGGCCCTTGCCCTGCAATGGTTCGGCGGTGAGGGCCAGGCTCCCGGAATATGCGAAATTCCCCTCGAAACCTTCTTTGCGGCAACCGACTATCTCATTGGAACGGGATGCCGCCGCATAGTCTATGTCGGCACATCCAAGGGTGCCGAGGCATCACTCCTTGCGGCCGTCCATGACCAGCGCATCAACGCTGTGGTCGCCATCAGCCCCTCATCGGTGGTTTGGGGAAATATCGGTGCGGGCCGGGATGGCGTCAGCTGGCCTGAGCGGTCCTCATGGTCGCTCGACGGTATCCCCCTGCCATTCGTGCCGACAGATCCGGATTGGGTACCCAAGCTCGTGGATGGTCTGGTGTCTTACAGCGGATTATTCGAACGCAGCTTGAAAACCTTCAAGCGGGAGGCGAATGCCGCGACCATCCCGGTGGAAAAGATATCGGCCGAGATTGTGCTTGTCGCGGGTGGCGACGATGCGCTGTGGCCCTCCCTATGGTTTGCGGAAGAGATTGTCCGGCGGCGCGGCAAAGCCGGCAAGATCACCCACCTCGTTTCATCGCCGGATGCGGGGCACCGAATTCTCTTACCGGGGGAGATCACGCCGCGCTCGGTGTCGCATGAGCATGGCGGCAGTGACGAGGCTGATTCGAGGCTGGGAACCAGGGCCTGGAAACACATCCTAGAGTTGCTGTAGCACGCGTTTCGCGGCGGCTGAAGAATGCTGGTCGTTCCAGAAGTCGAGCACAGTCGAGATTATTGCCTCTGGCGCGTCTTCCTGAACGAGATGTTTGGCATTTGGAACCGTGATGAACGGCGCACCGGGGATGCGGCGCGCGAGTTCTCGCCCGTCGTCGAGCGGAATCCACTCGTCGTCTTCACCCCACAGGATCGTCACAGGGCAACGTATCTCGCCATATCGCCACTCGACCTCTCGACTGTACTTGTCGTCCATCTGTGCGATCTGACGCCAAAAAGCCTTCTGTCCTTCGTCTCCAAGCCATGGCTGCAGATAGAGCTGCATTTCGTCCGCGCGCAATGCGTTCGCGACAGCGCCGCCGATATAGGCGCGAAGCATGGCTTCATGGATATAGGCCGGCAGACTGGCAAACGCTTTCTCGTTTTCTTTTGCCGCTTGAACCAAGGGCGATCCCTGAGGGCTGATCGCGACCGGATCGATCAGCACCAGTGAGCGATAATCGAGCCTGTTGAGAAGGTGGCCACGCAACGCGACGGAGCCGCCGAAGTCATGCGCCACAATGTCGGGCAGCTCCAGCTCCCAGTGAGCGTAGAGCGCCGCGAACAGCTGGTTTTGAATGCCGCGCGACACGTCCGCGTCGGGCTTGGCGGATTGCCCGTAGCCGAGCATGTCGAAATAGTAGATCCGGCGCCGTTGCCCGAGCCAAGCTGCAATCCGCCGCCATTCCACCGACGAGAACGGGGTGCCATGAAGCAAGACCGCCGGCGGGCCGTCGCCGATCGTTCCCCATGCGATCGGGTGACCCGAAAAAATAAAGCGTTCGGGCAGGGACCAGTTTTCGGCTGGCATGAGGGAACTCCTCGAGAAGGCAAAAATTTGGCTGCTTGACCTTGCTCGATCTCAATGGCCGGTCGGGTCGAAAGTTCCCAACCGCCCTTTCTCCAGCGCGTTTCCGGGCAATAAGCTCAAGTTTCGGAGTTGCACCGCACCTTTTCGTCTAACGGATCTCTACATCAGCGCAGCGCTGCCGCGATATTGCCGCCATCGACCGTCGTCACATCGGCGGTGGTGCGGTCGGCCAGCGCGTGATGCAGGAAGGCCTGCGCCACGTCCTGCGCCGTCACTTCCTGGCCGAGCAGATTGCCGGACATGTAGTCCTTCTCCGACACGCCGCGCGCGCCTGAGCGGCTGGTAATCATGGCGTCGGTCAGAAGCCCTGAGCGGATGCGGTCGGCGTTGACGGCGTTGGAGCGGATGCCATGCGCGCCATAGTCGAGCGCGTATTGCCGGGACAGGAACAGCGTCGCTGCTTTCGGCACGCCATAGGCGCCGAACTTCGGACCTGGATTGACCGCCTGCTTGGAGGTGTTGAACAAAAGCACGCCGCCTGTGCCCTGCTCGAGCATGATGCGCACGGCATTCTGCGCCACCGACTGATGGGCGAAGAAATTGAGTTCGAAACTCTTGCGCAGGAGTGCGTCATCGAGCTCACCGATGCGGCCTTCCCAGGCCGCGCCGGCATTGGAAACCATGATGTCGACACCGCCGAACACGGCGACGGCTCTGTCGAAGGCGGCACGCACCTGCGCCGGGTCGGTGATGTCGGCTGCGACGCCGATCGAGTTGTTGCCGGCCTTCTTCGCCGCGTCGGCAGCCTTTTCGGCGTCGAGATCGACGACGACGGCATGGGCGCCATTGTCGGCGAACAATTTGGCTGTCGCTGCGCCGATCGCGCCGGCGCCGCCGGTGATCAGCACCACCTGGCCAGTCAGTGGCTTCGGCTTGTTGGACGCGAGCTTGGCCTGTTCCAGCGACCAGTATTCCAGCGGGAACAGATCGGCCTTGGAGAGCGGGTGGAAACGGCCGACCGCCTCGGCGCCGCGCACCGCCTCGATCCACATCTCGCCGACATCCGAGGCGATCTTCGCGTCCTTCAGCGTGCGGCCGTGGCCGAACATGCCGAGGCCGGGCACCAGCGTCAGCCGCGGCATCTGGTCGAGCATGGTGCGCTTGACGTCGTCGAGCGAATCATTGGTTTCGAAATAGGCGCGATAATCATTGGCGAACGCGTCGACATGGCTCTTGATCACCGCCTTGTAGTCGCCGGCCTTGTCCGCATCGGGCGCCGGCAGCGCCATCGGCCCGGTCTTGATGCGGATCGACAGATCGGGTGTCGACACGCCGCGTCCGGCATAATCGGCAATCTCGGATGAATTGATGAAATCGACGATTGCCGGCGAAGTGCGGAAGTCAGAGATCATGCGGTCGAAGCGGCCTTCGCCGCGCGCTACCGCCACCGCTCCGCGCAGCATCGGCGCAATGGACGCCGGTGTCGCGAGCTTTGCCGGCAAGACTGCCTTTGCCGCCTTCGGCTTGCCGCTTGCGGCAATGAAGTCCTCGGCGACATTCACATAGTGGATCATCCGGTCGTAGGCCTGTTTGGCGTCGTCGCCGAAGGTGAAGATGCCGTGCTTGTCGAGGATCAACCCTTCGACATCAGGGTCGGCATCGAAGATGTCGGCCGCCGCCTTGGCGAGGTCGAAGCCGGGCATGATATAAGGCACGTAACCCATCTTGCTGCCGAAAACCGTCTTCACCAGCGGCTTGGAGTCCTCCTGGTCGACGATGGCGAGGATGGCGGTCGAGTGCGTGTGGTCGACGAATTTGTGCGGCAGGAAGGCATGCAGCAGCGTCTCGACCGAGGGGTTGGGCGAGGATGGATCGATGAGGTTGACGCGTTGCAGCGCGACCATGTCCTCGTCGGCCAGTCTGTTCAGCGCGCGCGCCTTGAGCAGCGGCTTGAGCTTGACCGCCGGCAGGCCCTGCGGCTCGATGACGCCCATGTCCCAGCCGCTGCCCTTGACGCACAGCACGTCCCACTGGTCGCCGACGAGATCGGTGGCCGTCGTCTTGCAGGAGGTGTTGCCGCCGCCATGCAGAACCAGCCGCGGTTCGCCGCCGAGCAGCCGGGTCGTGTAGACGCGCAGCGCCAGGTCGCGGCCGACACCCTTTTTCGCGTAGTCGGCGACGAGTTTTTCGGCTGCTTCGTCATTCCACAAGTTCTTCATGTTCGCTTCGTCCGGTTGCTGTCTTTGTTGGTGAAACAGGATTGCCGCGACGCTTTGATGACAATGCGCCGGCAGCGGAGAGGAGGATTTCTAGGAGGCCTTTTCTATGGTGGCAGCCGCATGGTCCAGGAGCCGCTGCGCCATGTGCGCGCCGACCACCAGATGCGTGCAAAGGCCGCCCGCGATCGCCGCGAGCAGCGGTTCGAACTTGCTGTCCTCCTGCACCACCACCAAACGCCTGGCGATGGCGCGCAGCGAGGCAAGCTCGGCGGAGATCACCCGCCTGTTATAACTGCAGTCGAGCACCTTGCCCTCGGCGTCTATGATCTGCCCGGCAATCACGCCGGCAGCGCCTTGGCTGCGCAGATCCGCCATTTCACTGGGCGTCAGCGCGCCGCATTTGACCAGATGGCTGTCGGCGTCGACCGCGCCGACCGAGTATAATGCCAGGTCGCATTCGCTGACACCCGACAATTGTTCCCGGATCACCGGCTCGGCACGCAGCGCCCGCGCGAGTTCTTCCGTCGACAGCACCAGCGGCGCGTAGAAATTGAGCCCCTTGGCGTTGAGCCGCCGCGCGATCTCCATGGTGCATTGGTCGGGCCGATAGGAATAGGGTGCGCCGAGATTGCCGCAGAGCTGCACCACAGTGACGTCCTGCAGATCGGCATAGGACATGACGTCGGCGATCATGTAGACGGTTCGGCCCCAGGCAACGCCGATGCGGTCGCCCTTCTTGACCAGTTCGAGAAAGACACTCGCCGCCAGCACGGCGATTTCCGTCGACGGGTCGGCAATATGATCATTCTCCGGTGCGATCCAGACGGCGTCGAGGCTCAACGCATCCTCGAGCTTGCGCGCCAGCACGTCGTCGGTGAAAAGCTGGGTCGAAGTCGAGATGTTGACGATGCCGGTCTCGCGAGCCTTGCGCAGGTACATGGCGACTGAGGCACGGGAAATGTTAAGCTGGCTCGCCACCTGGTCCTGCCGCAGGCCATGGGCATAGTAGAGCCAGGCGGCCTTGTGGATGAGTTGTTCTGCCGGTCGGATCGCCATGCCGTCTCCTCGGCTGACATTATTCACGGCTCTCGACAAAAGTCAAACTGGGCAGAGGTATGCGATACTCCCGCTTACGCCGAATCTGGTTCATCATTGCGGCGAATGCGCTCTGTCGTGGCATCGTTTGTGGTGACGCGGCCCGAGCCTGCGATTAGAACGTCTGAAAGAAAACCGCGGGGGAGCATGGGATGGGCAGTCCTTACGAACAGGATCTCGACAAGAACGCGGCCAACCATCAGCCGTTGACACCGCTCACCTATCTGGAGCGCGCGGCCAAGACCTATCCCGACCATATCGCCATCATCCATGGCCGCCAGCGCATCGACTATCGCACTTTCTGGCAGCGCTCGCTGAAGCTTGCCTCGGCGCTCGACAGGCGCGGCATCGGCAAGGGCGACACCGTCACCGTCATGCTGTCAAACACGCCGCCGATGCTGGAGGCGCATTTCGGAGTGCCGATGACCAAAGCGGTGCTGCATTCGCTCAACACTCGCCTCGATGCCGCGGTCGTCGCCTTCCAGCTCGATCATGCCGAGACCAAGGTGCTGATCGTCGACCGCGAATTCTCCAGTGTCGTCAAGCAGGCCCTGGAACTGACCAAGGTCAAGCCGCTGGTCATCGACTATGACGATCCCGAATACGCCGATGACGCGCCGTATCCGAAGGGCGAGCGGGTTGGCACGCTGGACTATGAGGCGTTTGTTGCAGGCGGCGCCGAGGATTTCGCCTGGTCGATGCCCGACGACGAGTGGGACGCCATCTCGCTCAACTACACTTCCGGAACGACAGGCAATCCGAAGGGCGTCGTCTACCACCATCGCGGTGCCGCGCTGATGGCCTACACCAACACCATTCATGCCGGCATGGCCAAGCACGCGGTCTATCTCTGGACGCTGCCGATGTTCCACTGCAATGGCTGGTGCTTTCCCTGGACGCTTGCTGTTCAGGCCGGCACCCATGTCTGCCTGCGCTGGGTGCGGCCGAAGCCGATCTACGATGCGATTGCCGATCGCGGCGTCACCCATCTCTGCGGCGCCCCGGTCGTCATGTCGGTGCTGATCAATGCCAGAGACGAGGACAAGCGCGAATTCCCGCAAACGGTCACCTTCAACACCGCGGCAGCTCCGCCACCGGAAGCCGTGCTGTCCGGCATGGCGGATGCCGGCTTTGCCGTCACCCATCTCTACGGCCTGACCGAGACCTATGGCCCGGCGGTGGTCAACGAATGGCATGGCGCCTGGGACGATCTCGAAAAGGGTGAGCGCAGCGCCAGGAAGGCGCGGCAGGGCGTGCGCTATGCAGCGCTCGAAGGCCTGACGGTCATGGACCCCGAGACGATGCGGACGACACCGGCCGATGGTGAGACCATCGGCGAGGTCATGTTCCGCGGCAACATCGTCATGAAGGGCTACCTGAAAAACCGCAAGGCGAGCGACAAAGCCTTCGCCGGCGGCTGGTTCCATTCCGGCGATCTCGGCGTCATGCACCCCGATGGCTACATCCAGCTCAAGGACCGCTCCAAGGACATCATCATCTCCGGTGGTGAGAACATTTCCTCTATCGAGGTCGAGGACGCGCTCTACAAGCACCCGTCGGTTGCCTCTTGCGGCGTCGTCGCCAGGCCCGATGACAAATGGGGCGAGGTGCCTGTTGCCTATGTCGAGCTGAAGCCCGGCAAGGTCGCGACCGAAGCCGAGATCATCGATCACTGCCGCGCGCTGCTTGCCCGGTTCAAGGTGCCGAAGGCGGTCACCTTCGCCGAAATCCCGAAGACCTCGACCGGCAAGATCCAGAAATTCCGGTTGCGCGAGATGGCGAGGGGGACTTAAGCTCCTCGCTTCTCTCCTCCAGTTACGACTTTTGCGATTAGGCAAAGCCTCCGCGACTTTCGTCGGTCACTGTCACCATCTGTCACCATTCGTACGCGTACATCGAATCCGCGTTGACAGGTCGCTCTTTTCAATTTACGAGTGATGAAAATCGAAATTCGTCACTCGTAAATTGACAGTGGATCATGTCCGAAGCCACCACCATAGTCGCCGAAGCCGCCCGACAGGAAAATGTAACGCGCATTCTTGATTGCGCCGAGCGCCTGTTCCGGCACTATGGCTACGGCAAGACCAATGTCGCCGACGTTGCGCGTGAGCTCGGCATGTCGCCGGCCAACATCTACCGTTTCTTCGCCTCCAAGGTCGAAATCCACCAGGCCGTCTGCGGCCGGATGCTCGGCGCGAGCTACAAGATGGCCTACGAGATTTCGCGCCTGCCGATCAGCGCCGAGGAGCGGCTCCGGCGTTACGTGCATGCGCAATACAAGATGACGATGGAGGTCATGCTCGACGACCAGAAGGTCCACGAGATGGTCATCGTCGCCCTCGAACGGGATTGGGGGGTGATCGACAAGCATGTCGACAGCATCCACGACCTGTTTGCGGAGGTGATCCGCGACGGGATCGAGGCCGGTGAGTTCAGACAACAGGACCCGGTGACCGCGTCGCGCTGCTTCGGCGCTGCGACCGTCATCCTGTGTCATCCGCAGATGGTGGCGCAATGCCTTGCCAAGACCAACCGGGCAATGCCTCACGACCTCATCGACTATGCAATCAAGGCCTTGAAGTAGCCTCCGCCCGCCGGGCGCCGGTTTCAACGATTCATCTCCATTTCGGGAGTACGCGCGTGTCTTCGTTCAGTTCAATCATCAGCAGGTTGCCGGCTGTAGGCCCGGTGCTGCTTGTCACCGCCACTCTCGGGCTTGCCGGCTGCAGCCAGGAAAAAGCCGAAGTCAAGGATATCATCCGCCCGGTCAAGGTTGTCGAGATCGCGAAGGCGCATGACACCCGCATGCTCTCATATTCCGGGTCGGTGCGGGCCCGCACCGAGAGCGCTCTGGCGTTTCGCGTCAATGGCAAGATCACCGAGCGCCTCGTCGACATCGGCCAGCATGTGGCCTCGGGCGATGTGCTCGCCCGCATCGATCCCATTGACTACGACCTTTCGGTCAAGAGCGCGCAGGCAGCGCTCGATGCCGCCGAGCGGCAGGTCGAGACCGTGGAGCTTGCCCGCAAGCGTGCCGAGCAGCTTTTTGCCAAGAATTTTGCCCCGAAATCACAACTCGAACAGGCGACCTTGACCTATGACCAAGCGGTCGCCACCCGTGATTCCGCCCTTTCGACACTTGCTCAGGCGAAGAACCAGGTCGGTTATACCGATCTCAAGGCCGACAGGGATGGCATCGTCACCACGGTCAGCGCCGACGTCGGCCAGGTGGTCGGTTCCGGCACGCCGGTTGTCACTGTCGCCGTCGACGGCGAAAAGGAAGTGCTGATCGCCGTTCCCGAAATGGAAATCGCCGAATTCAAGCCGGGCAAGGCCGTCAAGGCGGGCTTCTGGTCCGACGATGCGCTGGCGCTCGATGGCAAGGTCCGCGAAGTCGCCGGCAGCGCCGATCCGCAGTCACGCACCTTTGCCGTCCGCGTCAGCCTGCCCAACGATCCGCGTGTGCTGCTCGGCATGACCGCCAGCATCGAAGCCTCGGCGGCCAATGAGCGGCAGCTGGTCTCGATCCCGCTGAGCGCACTGGCCGAGCAAGGCACGCAATCGATCGTCTGGACCGTCAATCGTGGCGCCGACACCGTTCATGCCCGTCCGATCAAGGTCGCCGAATTCGCCGCCGATGGGGTGCGTGTCGCAGAGGGTTTGAACCCCGGCGATGTCGTGGTCGCCGCCGGCACGCAATTCATGACCGAAAACCTGAAGGTGAAGCTCGCCGGTGAGACGGCGCTGCAATCGGCATCCGCGGCAGACGGCGACGCCAAGCAGGTGCGCTGACGACAGACAACCGGCTGCGCGTTCCCGCAGTCGCTGGTTTCCGGGCGGCAGGCGCCCGACCGAGACGCTCGATTGATGTAACCCCCACGTCGATTTCGCGTCCCACCGCGATGAGCGTTTCTCCTCTCGGAGAGCCTTGCCGCCCGGAAGCCACTACGAACCCTCGATTTTGTTGCGCTAGATAGATGGACCAGCGTCGATGACCAATTCCACGGAAGAGAAGCGGCCCTTCAACCTGTCGCGCTGGGCAATCGGCCATCCCGCCATTGCGCGGTTCCTGTTCGGCCTGATCATCATTTCCGGCGCGCTCGGCCTGATGCGTATGGGCCAGAAGGAAGATCCCGATTTCACCTTCCGGATCATGGTCGTCCAGGCGATCTGGCCGGGCTCCTCGATCAAGGAGATGGAAGACCAGGTCGTCAACAAGATCGAACGCAAGCTGCAGGAAACGCCGCATCTCGATTTCGTGCGCTCCTTCACCCGCGCCGGCAGCGCCATCATCACTGTGCAGATCAAGGGCGACACCAACACCGCCGAGGTGACGGACGCTTTCTACCAGGTGCGCAAGAAGGTCGGTGACATTGCCGGTGACTTGCCGCAAGGTCTGCTCGGCCCCTATTTCAACGACGAGTTCGGCGACACCTTCATCACGCTGCATTCGATCAGCGGCGATGGCTTCAGCTATCCCGAGCTGAAGAAGTTCGCCATCCAGGCGCGCGACATGCTTTTGACGACGCCTGGCGTCGAGAAGGCCGTCATCATCGGCGACCAGCCGGAAAAGCTCTATATCGACGTCTCGTCCAAGGCCCTGGCCGAACGCGGCCTGACGCTGACCGATCTGCAGAATGCGATCAAGGGACAGAACAATGTCGACCCGGCCGGCTCCGTCGATACCGGCACCAACTCGGTACGCATCTCCGTCGAGGGCGATGTCGGCAAGGTCGAGGATATCCGGAACCTGCGCCTGCGCGCCGGCGGACAGGTCACAAGGCTGGGCGACATCGCCACGGTGACCTCGGGGCTGGAAGATCCGTTCCAGCGCAAATACCGCTTTAACGGTCACGACAGCGTGCAGTTGGGCGTCGTCATGGCCAAGGGCTTCAAGGTTACCGACGTCGGCAAGGATGTCGAGGCCACCTACAAGCGCTTCGAAGAGGCGCTGCCCTACGGCGTTGCGGTCGACCAGATCTCCGACCAGCCCGGCGTCGTCACCGATGCGGTGGCCGAGTTCATGCATGCGCTTGGCGAAGCGCTGCTGATCGTGCTCGTCGTCTCGTTCCTGTCGATAGGCTGGCGTTCCGGCCTGGTCATCGCCATCGCCATCCCGCTGGTGCTGGCTGCGACCTTCGCCATCATGTACGAACTCGGCATCGACCTGCAGCGCATCTCGCTCGGCGCGCTGATCATCGCGCTCGGTCTTCTGGTCGACGACGCGATGATCGTCGTCGAGATGATGGAGCGCAAGCTGGAGGAGGGGATGGTCAAGGTCGAGGCGGCGAGCTTCGCCTATTCCTCGACCGCCTTCCCGATGCTGACCGGCACGCTGATCACCACAGCCGGCTTCATTCCGGTCGGCTTCGCGGCCTCGACCGCCGGCGAATATGTCCGCACCCTGTTCTATGTCGTCGGCATCGCGCTGATCGTCTCCTGGTTCGTCGCGGTCTATTTCACGCCATGGCTCGGCAACATGATCCTCAAGCAGCGCAAGCATGCCGGCAGCCATCACGATGTCTTCGACACACGTTTCTACCGCCGGCTTCGTGCTACCGTCAGCTGGGCCGTGCGCCATCGCATCATCGTCCTGGTGATGACGCTGGTCACCTTCGGCACCAGCCTGTGGGCTTTCCAGTTCATTCCGCAGAACTTCTTCCCGCAATCGTCGCGGCCGGAAATCCTTGTCGACCTTTGGCTGCCGGAAGGCACCAGCATCAAGGAAGTCGAGGCGCAGGCCAAGGCGCTCGAAACCAAGATGATGGACGACAAGGACAAGCGTTTCATCGCCACCTATATCGGCGAAGGCGCGCCGCGCTTCTTCCTGCCGCTCGACCAGCAGCTGAGCAACCCCAACTTCGCCCAGCTGCTCGTCATGGCTAATGACGAACCGGCCCGCGAACGGCTGATCGCCAAGTTGCGCACCGTCCTGGCGCAAGACTTCCCATCCATCCGTGCCAAAGTCGATCGTCTGTTCCTCGGCCCGCCGACCGGCTGGCCGGTGCAGATGCGCGTCATGGGGCCGGATCGCCAGGAGGTGCGCCGCATCGCCGACCAGGTGAAGGCGAAGTTCCGCGAGGATCCGCTGCTTGGCGCCGTGCATGATGACTGGCTGGAGCCGGTTCCGGCGATGAAGCTGGTCATCGACCAGGATCGTGCCCGCGCACTCGGCGTCACCTCGCAGCGCATCCGCCAGATGCTGCAGGCGGCGATGTCCGGCGCGCCGCTCGACGACTTCCGCGACGGCGAGGAGACGGTGTCCATCGTCGCCCGCGAGCCGGATGCCAGCCGCAGCCTGCTGTCCTCGGTCGACTCGGTCTATATCCCGACCGACTTCGGTGGCTTCGTGCCGCTGTCGCAGGTTGCCAAGGTGGTGCCGGTGCTGGAGCAAGGCATCGAGTGGCGCCGCGACCGTCTGCCGACCATCAGTGTGCGGGCAACGCTGCCCGACGGCGTGCAGTCCAATGACGTCGTCACCAAACTGTACAAGGATATGCAGGGCCTGCGTGACGGATTGGCGCCCGGCTACAAGGTCGAGATCCAGGGCGGTGCGGAGGATTCGGCGGAAAGCCAAGCTTCGATCGCCGCCAAGGCGCCGATCATGCTGGCCGTCATCGTCGTGCTTTTGATGATCCAGCTGCAGAACTTCGGCAAGGCGATGCTGGTGCTGGCGACCGGTCCGCTTGGCATTATCGGTGCTGCCGCGGCACTCTTGATCAGCGGCGCGCCGTTCGGCTTCGTCGCCATTCTCGGCGTCATCGCGCTGCTCGGCATCATTATGCGCAACTCGATCATCCTGGTCGACCAGATCGACCAGGACATCGCCGCGGGCATGGACCGCTACGAGGCGATCATCGGTTCGGCCGTTCGCCGTTTCCGGCCGATCACGCTGACGGCGCTGACGGCGGTGCTGGCGCTGATCCCGATCTCGCGCGGCGTCTTCTGGGGTCCGCTCGCCTACGCCATGATGGGCGGCATCCTCGTTGCCACGGTGCTGACCATCCTGGTCCTGCCGGCCGGTTACGCCCTGTTCTTCGGCCGGGAGCCGAAGAAGCGCGGGGCGGAGGGGCGGACGGACGATCTGGAACTGAGCCAGGAAGCCGAAAAGCCGCAACTGGCGCTGGCCGCCGAATAGATCGATCACGCCAGTCGAAAAGGATCGGACGCGCCGAAGCGCGCCCGGTCCTTTTCACTTTTACGAGGTCAGATGACGAAGAACCAGTTGGCGAGCAGCATCACCACCACGCCGGCGACCAGCGTCAGATAAGGCAGCATCCCCGCCTTTTTGACCGAGAGGTCGGCCCCCGTCATGCCGAGATCGGCCAGCATGTGGTCGGGGAACTTGCCCTTGTCCTGGATATAGTGGCGGAAGCAGAACACCGGGATGATCAGGGCCGCGGTGATCAGGCCGGCCCACAGCGCCATCGGGTTCCACACCTTGGCGCCGGCGCCCATGAAGATCATGTTGACATAGGCGAAGATCGCGCCGACGCCGAGCAACCAGCTCGGTGCTTTCCAGGGCCGGGCGATATGGCCGTTGTCGATGCGGTGGATCCAGCCGGCGTTGAGGTTGAGGAAGTTGAAGATGATATAGCCGCAGTTCGACACGGCGAGGATGAAGAAGAAGCTCGTCGCGTCGGCAGAGGCGATGGCCAGCACGATCAGGTTGAAGACGAGATCGGTCCACATTGCCCGCGTCGGCGCGCCATGTTCGTTGACATGGCTGAGATAGCGCGGCAGCCAGCCATCGACCGAGCCCTGGTAGAGCGTGCGCGAAGAGCCTGCCATGGCGGTCATGATGCACAGAACCAGAGCCAGGATCATCAGCATCACCAAGAGGCTGTGGATCAGTGCGCCGCCGCCGACCATGCCGGCCAGCGCGTCGGCGACACCGGAGCCGTCGACGATCGGTGTCGCCAGCATGCCGTTGAGGCCAAGCACGCCCTGGAAGGTGAACGGCACCAGGATGAACAGCAGCATGCACAAAAGGCCGGAATAGAAGATCGCCTTGAACGTGTCGGTGCCCGGGTTCTTGAACTCCGAGGTGTAGCAGACGGCGGTCTCGAAACCGTAGGTCGACCAAGCGGCGATGAACATGCCGCCAAGCACCAGCGTCCAGCCGGCAATGTTCCAGGCGCCGGGTTCGGGCGCATAGGCGGCCGCCAGCGGCACCAGCGGCGAGAAATTCGCCCAGTTGATCTGGCCGGTGACGATCGGCACCACGCCGACGATCAGCATCGGAATGATGACCAGCAGGCCGATATATTTCTGCACGTTGGCAGTGCCGAGGATGCCGCGATGCTGGATGGCGAAGATGATCAGCATCAGCACCGCACCGATGAAGAAGGTCGCGTTGAGGGTGAACGAGACCGGCCCCAGCGTGTGGCTGTAGAGCGTCCAGTTGCGGATCACCGGCGTTGCCGCGGCGGTCACCGCCGTGATGGCGTCGGCGGCACTCGTCCCGGCATGCGCGGCGATATAGGCGACGACTTCGGGCGAGGCATCGGTGAACAGCGGCACCGGCGCCAACGCGTTGAGGATATAGGCGGCGGCGATCGAGCAGCCGAGCGATAGCACCGGCGACCAGGCGAACCAGTTGCACCACACCGACAGCGGCGCGATGAACTTGGAATAGCGCAGCCATGCGGTGGCGCCGTAGATCGACGCGCC
Source organism: Mesorhizobium sp. M0140 (assembly GCF_040322475.1). Lineage (NCBI taxonomy): Bacteria > Pseudomonadati > Pseudomonadota > Alphaproteobacteria > Hyphomicrobiales > Phyllobacteriaceae > Mesorhizobium > Mesorhizobium sp. M0140. Next base: position 220,839 of record NZ_JAMYTM010000001.1, read on the forward strand.
GCCCGACTTGTTCGGAAACAGGCCGGCGATTTCGGCATAGGTGAAGGATTGCAGGAAGCCCATGATCATGGAGAAGATCCAGATCGCGAAGGCCAGCGTGCCGGTCGTGCCGGCAATGCCGCCGATCGAGAACAGGACGAGGGCAGGCACACCGCTCGCCACCCAGAAGGCGCCGCGCCAGTCGATATTTCGGTGCAACTTGCCTTCGGCAAGCGGCTCCAGGACAGTCACTATCGTGCTCATATGTCTTTGTTCCCCATTTTGATGTTCCCCGTTCGTGACCGCCGCGGCTTCGCGAGGCTTCACCATCGACGCATGCATTGTTCGACTGCCGGTGTTTCCACTCAGTCGTATTTTTTTCTTAACAGTGAAGATTGATCCGGCGCGCTTTCAGGTCAAGCGAATTGTCGCGCCGTGCACATCCCGCTTGCGAAACATGTCAGCTTCACACTGGCGGGCAGGATTGTTCGGAAAAGGACCAGGGGTCTGGAAACGAAAAACCCGCCGGAGGCGGGTCGCGGCGCAAATCAGCACCATGGACGAATATGTAGCATAGCTGCCCTCAGCAGGTCAAGAAAAAATTCCTATCACGAACTGCCAGCACGGCCTCACTGTCTTGGGAGGAAGGCCGTCAGGAGCGTGGTTTGGTCTTTTGCGGATCGTAGTGGGCGAAGGCGACGACGCGCGCCGGCAGCCGCTTGGCATGGCCGTCGAGCTTGCCGATCTCGACCTCGGTACCGACAGCTGAATGGGTGACGTCGAGCCTGGCCAGCGCGATGGTCTTGTTCAGCATCGGAGAACGCATGCCCGACGTGACCACGCCGATCTGGGCGCGGCCGACATGCACGCAATCGCCATGGCCGACGTCGACATTGGCCTCGATGTCGAGGCCGACCAGCTTCGTCTGCGGGTGCTCCTTGCGGCGGATCAGCGCTTCGCGGCCGATGAAATCGTCGGTCTTGCTCTTCAGCGGCACGGTGAAGCCGATGCCGGCCTCGAACGGGTCGGTCTGGTCGGAGAATTCGTAGCCGGCGAAGATCAGCCCGGCCTCGATGCGCACCATGTCCAGCGCCTGCAGCCCCATCGGCTTCAGTCCATGCGACTGGCCGGCTTCCCAGATGGCGTCGAACACTTTTTCGGCGTCGCGCGGATGGCACCAGATCTCGTAGCCGAGCTCGCCGGTATAGCCGGTGCGCGAGACCACGACCGGAATGCCGTTGCCGCCACCAATGCGGGCGACGGCGAAGCGGAACCATTCGAGTTCGTCGATCGATGGCTGCAATGGCGAAGTCCAGATCACTTCTCGCAGGATGTCGCGGCTCTTCGGACCCTGCACGGCGACATTGTGCATCTGGTCGGTCGACGAGCGCACCAGCACGTTGAGACCCAGCTTGGCGGCCGTCTCGCGCAGCCATTCGCCGGACAGATCGTCGCCGCCGACCCAGCGGAAATTGTCCTTGCCGAGCCGCAGCAGGGTGCCGTCGTCGACCATGCCGCCATGCTCGTAGCACATCGCCGAGTAGACCACCTGGCCGACGCCCAGCTTCTTGACGTCGCGGGTCAGCGTGTATTGCAGCAGCGCTTCGGAATCCGGACCGGTAACCTCGAACTTGCGCAGCGGCGACAGGTCCATGATCACCGCGTCCTGCCGGCAGGCCCAGTATTCGGCGATCGGCCCGTCCTTGGCGAAGGAATTGGCCAGCCAATAGCCCCTGTACTCGCCGAAGTTGCGGGTGTGCTTGGCAAAGCTCGAATGAAAAGCTGTCTCGCGGGTCATTTTCGGTTCCGAATCGGGCGTCATGCGTCTGGCGATCGCTCGCGAGAATTTGTGCTGGCCGGAATAGGTCCGCACATGGATGTCGGTCGGGTTCCAGCCATTGGCCGGCGTCGTGTCGTCGGGGCAGGCGGAGGAAACGCAGACGATGTCGGTGAGCGCCCGCAGCAGCACGTAGTCGCCCGCCCGCGACCACGGCTCGTCGGACACCATGACGCCATGCGCGTCGATCGCGGTGTTGAAGAAGAAGTTGATCGCCATCCAGCCGGCGCGGGGCGTGACGCCTTTGTCCAACAACGCGCGATTAAAGTTCTCAGAGCAGTTGGTGTGGCCGGGATAGCCGATGTCGTCGTAATATTTGGCGGCGCAGGCGAGCGCGAAGGCGTCGTGCCGACCGCATGTGTCCTGCACCACCTCGACCAGCGGCTCCATGTCCTGGTCATAGTATTTGGAATGCAGGCCGGGCATCGGGTAGCTCGCACCCATCAGCGTGCGCGTTGTCGTCACGTCGAGCGGATGATCCAGTCCCCTGTCCAGCTTGCGCGCCGAAAAGCACTGGAAGTCGGTGCACTGGCGGCCGTCGACATCGATGATCTGCAGATAGTCACCGGCCTTGACGAAATAGGCCTCCGCCGTCGCCGAATGGACACGCAAATCGAGCACCGGGTCGGCCAGCGGGTCCGCCAACAGCGATTTCGCCGCCGGGCGGATCGTGGCGCGGCGAACGATGGCGGTCAGCGGCGTCGCCGTGTCGTGACCGTCGACCAGCATCGGCCCGCCGGGGGCCGCAATCAGCATCGAGCCGTCACGCGTGACCGTGAATGTTTGTTCTGTACCGGCAGGCGTAGTGGCGCCGAACACCCGCACCGCCTTGGCATGGTCAAGCTGCACCTGCCGGCGCGCGAGCCCGCTCCGTAGCGATGCGAGGCTGTCGTCGTCCTCTATGAGCAGCGCCTTGATGCCGGCAGCGTTGCTGTCCGATGCTTCACCGAAAATGCCGGGATCGGTCGCGCCGGTCCTGTCCCAGGCCAGCAACTCGCAGGCCTGGCCACCCTCGACATTGCGCACGGTGATCGTGTCGCCGGCCATGATATCGATGAGCACCGCGCCATTGCCATGGATCGTATAACGCTCCATGCCCGGCGGCAGCGCGATCTGGCCGGGCCTCAGGATGAGGCTCGGCCGCGGCGGTCCGGCGGCAATTGCGGGGTAGGGCGACTGGCTCATCTCAGCCTTGCGGTTCGAGAAACAAGTTTGCCTGTGTGTGAAATTATTTTAGCGGTAAGAATAGCAGTGCGCGTGCGTTTGGCAAGGCGAAGCGCACTTCTTCCCTTCTCCCCCAAGGGAGAAGGTGGGGCGCGCGCAAACGCTATTCGAAATCCTCGGAATGGCTGACCGTAACGCCGTACTCCGCAGCCGAGTCGAGCATCGTATGCCAAAGGCTTTCGGCAAAGGTCGCGAACACCAGGAGGTTGAACACCGCCAGGCCATCCGGCCGATCATTCCCGCGCCAGAGCGTGACGCTGGTGTGGTCCATCGACGTCGCAGCAGCGGCACCAATCGGAAACGAGGCGGCATGCAGGTCGATCGACGACAGCTTGGCGAGCATGGCGCGCGCCTGGATTCCGGAAACGCTGATCAACGCGCGTGCATGCGACTGGTCCGATAGCGAAGCGGGACCGGTGAATGCCGGCGCCAGCGTCCACATCGTGTGCTTGCCACTTTTCGACAGGATCAAGAACTGATCCGGCCCCGACCAGATCAGCGTGGCATCCGGAGTTTGTACCGCCTTCGGCGCATCCGGTGCCGCGATGCCGAAGCGGGTCCTAGTCGCCTTTGCCAGTTCGGCTCCTTTGCCGCGCCGCGCCATCACCTGGATCGGATCAAAATTGCGAACCTCGGTCAGCGAGACGCCAGCCTCGATACCGCGTGCACCATGCGCACCGGTGACAAGCGCTTTTTCAAGCGGACTGCGGGGAGTCCAGGAAAAATCAACCACGCTGACGCCCTCCATCCGGATCGTAGAAGACGGGATTGCAGAGTTCGACATCGTAGTCTTCGCCGCGCAATGGATCATGCGCGTGGACGATCTCGCCGATGCGCTCGCGGCCGCGTTCGACAAGCGCGAGCCCGATCCACTGATCCAACGTCGGCGAGAAGCAGACCGAGGTGACATAGCCCTGGTCGTTGCCGGGGCCGGGCGTCTGACCCTTCGGGATGATGTGCGCGCCAGAGCGCAAGCGGCGGCCCTTGTCGGTCGGCTTGATGCCGACCACGACCTGGCGATCCGGGGCGATCAGTGCCTCGCGTCCGGCCATCACGCGGCCGATGAAATCCTTCTTGGTCGACATCATTTTGCCGAGGCCAAGATCGGCGGCTGTCGTCGTGCCGCTCAGTTCCGGTCCGGCGACGTGACCCTTTTCAACGCGCATGACACCGAGCGCCTCGGTGCCGTAAGGCGTCACGCCGAATGGCGCTCCGGCCAGCATCAAATTGCGCGCCATGGCATCGCCAAAGCGCGCCGGCACCGAAATCTCGAAAGCCATCTCGCCTGAGAACGAGATGCGGAACAGCCTTGCCCTCAGGCCCCCGCGAAGTGCTACTTCGCGCGCGCCCATGAATGGAAAGCCTTCGTTGGAAAGGTCCTCGGTCGGATCGACGATTTCCCTCAGCAGGTCGCGTGTCTTCGGCCCGGCGATCGAGAATTGCGCCCACTGGTCGGAGACGGAAGTGAGCTGCACGTCGAGCTCCGGGAACAGCACCTGGCGGCAGAATTCGAGATGCTGCATCACCAGCCCGGCCTTGGCCGTGGTGGTGGTCAGGAAATAATGGTCCTCGGCCAGCCGCGACGTCGTGCCGTCGTCATAGACGATGCCGTCCTCGCGCAGCATCAGCCCATAGCGCGCCTTGCCAACTGCGAGGCTGGAGAAGGTGTTGATGTAGACGCGATCCAGGAAGGCGCCGGCATCGGGGCCGTGCACGTCGATCTTGCCGAGCGTCGAGACATCGCAGAAGCCGACGCCACCGCGCACCGCCTTGACCTCGCGGGTCACCGATTCCAGCCAGTCCTTCTCGCCCGCGCGGGGGTACCACTGTGCCCGCTTCCACAGGCCGGTGTCGACGAAGACAGCACCTTGTTCCACGGCCCAGTGGTGCGACGGCGTCAGCCGCGTCGCATGGAACGTCTCGTCGCGGTGATGGCCGGCGAAGGCGCCGATGGCGACCGGCACGTAAGGCGGCCGGTAGATCGTCGTGCCGGTCTCGGGGATCGAACGGCCGCTGACCGCGGCCATGATGGCAAGGCCGGCGACATTAGAGGTCTTGCCCTGGTCGGTGGCCATGCCGAGCGTCGTGTAGCGCTTCAGGTGTTCGACGGATTCAAAGCCTTCGCGTTGCGCCAGTTCGATGTCAGAGGCGGTGACGTCGTGCTGGTAATCGACAAAAGCCTTGCCCTTGCCGGCGACGTGCCAGAGCGGCGTCAGCGAGAATGCCTCGTCGTCGGCGAAAGGCGCGGTACCCACTGTGCCGCTATGTCCCGTGTCACGCGCCGCTGCCGCGCCGGCGGCAAATCCCTGGCTCAGGCAGGCGCCGAGCCCGAAATCGCCATTGGCGGCGCCGGCGGCGACCATGCCGGAGGGCGCGCCGTCGGGCACGAAGGCGGCAATGTCGTCACGCCATTTCGGCCGGCCGCGATGATAGGAGGTCAGCCCAACCGCCGGGTTCCAGCCGCCCGAGACGGCGAGCCCGTCGGCTTCGACTTCGGCGCGCGCGCCGCCGGTCAGCGACACCGCGATTTTCCTGACCCCATCCTTGCCGCCATCGACGCCACTGACGGAACCGTGCAGCACCGGGAAGCCGCCCTTGGAGGCCAGCGAACGATGCGCCGGCGATACTTCGGACCGTGCATCGATGACCGCCGCGATCTGCAGACCGGCACCGAGTGCCGTCTCGACAGTGCGCCAGCCATCCTCATTGTTGGTGAACAGCGCGAGGCGCTTCGCCGGTGTCGCCGCATAGCGCGCGACATAGGTGCGCATGGCGGACGCCATCATCACACCGGGCGTGTCGTTGCCGGCAAAGACGATCGGCCGTTCGATGGCGCCGGCCGCGACAACGCAGCGCTTGGCCACGATCCGCCACAGCCGCTGGCGCACCTGATGCTCGGGCGGCGAGGGCAGGTGGTCGTTGACTCGCTCGATCGCGCCATAGGTACCGCCATCGTAGACGCCGAATAGTGCCGTGCGGGTCATGATGCGGACGTCCGGCATATCAGCCAGTTCAGCCAGCGTCCGCGACAGCCATTCGGCTGCCGGCACACCATCGATCGTGCCGTCATCCGACAGCAGGCGGCCGCCGGGGACAAAATCCTCTTCGCACAGGATGACGCGGGCACCAGCGCGGCCGGCTGCCAATGCCGCGGCCAAACCGGCCGGGCCTGAACCGGCGATCAGCACATCGCAATGCGCCCATGCCTTGTCGTAGTGGTCCGGATCGGCGACGCCTGCGGCGCGGCCAAGGCCGGCGGCGCGACGGATCGCCGGCTCGTAGATTGCTTCCCAGAATTTCGCCGGCCACATGAAGGTCTTGTAGTAGAAGCCGGCGACGAAGATCGGCGCGAACAACTGGTTGACCGACATCATATCGTGGCGCAGCGATGGCCAGCGGTTCTGGCTCGCGGCTTCAAGCCCTTCATAAAGCTCGGCCGTGGTGGCCTTGGTGTTCGGCTCGCGCCGTGCACCCGTGCGCAACTCGACCAATGCGTTGGGTTCTTCCGAACCGGCGGTGAGAATACCGCGCGGGCGATGGTATTTGAACGAGCGGCCGACCAGCTTGACGCCATTGGCGATCAGCGCCGAGGCCAGCGTGTCGCCCTGGAAGCCGGAGAAAGCCTTGCCGTCGAAGCGGAAGTTCAGCGGCGCCGACCGGTCGATGAGACCGCCATTGCCGAGCCGGTGTGTCTGCGCGCCGGCCATCACGCACCGACTTTCGCGGCGCCGGCACCCGCCGCCGGCTCAACGGCGGAAATCTCGTGCGTCAGCGTGTTGCGGGTGACCTTCAGCCAGGCCCGGCAACCCCCGCCATGGTACCAGTGTTCGCTGGTCTGTCCGGCGACATTGTCGCGCAGATAGACATAGTCGAAGACCTCGTCTTCCGAGGCGCCGGCTTCGGGCCGCACAGGCTTGGCGTCGCCGAGATAGGTGAACTCGCCGAGTTCGCGTTCACCGCAGAAGGGACAGACAATGCGCATGCTGTTCTAGACCGCCTTCAATGCAGGTTCGGTTGGGCGCCCTGGCCCTTTTCGTCGATCATGGCGCCAGTCCGGAACCGGTCGAGGCGGAACCGCGCGGCTTCTTCGTGCGATTCGTCGCGCGCAAGAAGATGGGCAAAGACGAAGCCGGAGCCCGGCGTCGCCTTGAAGCCGCCATAGCACCAGCCGGCGTTGAGATAGAGCCCGTCGACCGGCGTCTTGTCGATGATCGGCGAACCGTCCATCGACATGTCCATGATGCCGCCCCACTGGCGCAGCAAGCGCACGCGGCCGATCATCGGCATCAGCGCCATGCCGCCCTCGCAGACGTCCTCCATGACAGGCATATTGCCGCGCTGGGCATAGGAATTGTAGCCGTCTATGTCGCCGCCGAACACCAGCCCGCCCTTGTCGGACTGGCTGACGTAGAAATGGCCGGCGCCGAAGGTCATGACACCAGGGATGAGCGGCTTGATCGCCTCGGAGACGAAGGCCTGCAGCACATGGCTTTCGATGGGCAGGCGCAGGCCGGCCATCGCCGCGACGCGCGATGAACTTCCGGCAACAGCCATACCGACCTTGCCGGCGCCGATCTTGCCGCGCGACGTCTCGACGCCGGTCACCTTGCCATTGGCGTCCCTGACGAAGCCGGTGACTTCGCAATTCTGGATGATGTCGACGCCGAGTTCGCTCGCCGCATGCGCATAGCCCCAGACAACAGCATCGTGCCGCGCCGTGCCGCCGCGTCGCTGCAACAGCCCGCCTTGCACGGGAAAGCGCGCATTGTCGAAGTTCAGGAACGGTATCATCTTCTTGACGGCAGCGAGGTCGAGCAGTTCGGCGTCGATGCCGTTGATACGCATGGTGTTGCCGCGCCGCGCATAAGCGTCGCGCTGTGCGTCGGAGTGGTAGAGGTTGATGACGCCGCGCTGGCTGACCATTGCATTGTAGTTGAGGTCCTGCTCCATCCGCTCCCACAGCTTCATCGACAATTCGTAAAAGCCGGTATTGCCTGGCAGGCCGTAATTGGAGCGGATGATGGTGGTGTTGCGGCCGGCATTGCCGGAGCCGATCCAGCCTTTTTCGAGCACGGCAACATTCTTGATGCCGTACTCGCTGGCGAGAAACCAGGCGGTGGCAAGGCCATGGCCGCCACCGCCGATGATCACCACATCGTAGCGGTCCTTCGGCGTGGCGTCGCGCCAGGTGCGTTGCCAATTCTTGTGGCCGGACAGGGCAGCACGGGCGAGCGAAAAGATCGAATATTTCATACGTTCATTCCGAGGTCGCTCGCACCGCGCTGGTGGTCAGATATCCAGCGTGTGGTCGCGCTCCCATTGCGTGAAGTGCGAAGCATAGGAATTCCATTCCTGGTGCTTCAGCTTTAGGTAGGCCGACGAGAATTCCTCACCCAGCGCCGCCTTGAGCGATTTGTCCTTGTCGAACTCGCGCAGCGCGTCGAGCAGATTGAGCGGCAGTTTTGGCGCGCCCTTCACCGTGTGCCCATGCTGGTACATGTCGATGTCGTAGCGCTTGCCGGGATCTGCCTTCGAGCGGATGCCGTCGAGGCCGGCGGCGATGATAACCGCCTGCAGCAGATAAGGGTTGGCAGCACCATCCGGCAGCCGCAGTTCGAAGCGGCCGGGGCCGGGCACGCGCACCATGTGGGTGCGGTTGTTGCCGGTCCAGGTCACCGTGTTCGGCGCCCAGGTGGCGCCCGAAATGGTGCGCGGCGCATTGATGCGCTTGTAGGAATTGACCGTCGGGTTGGTGATCGCGGCAAGCGCGGAAGCATGCTTCATGATGCCGCCGAGGAAATTCCGGCCCTTGGCCGACAGGCCAAGCTCCATCGCATTGTCGGCGAAGACGTTGGTCTTGCCCGATTTGTCCCAGACCGAGATATGGGCATGGCAGCCATTGCCGGTCAGGCCCTGGAAGGGTTTGGGCATGAACGTCGCGCGCAGGCCGTGCTTCTCGGCGATCGACTTGACCATGAATTTGAAGAACGAGTGCTTGTCGGCGGTCGCCAGCGCGTCGTCGAAGGCCCAGTTCATCTCGAATTGGCCGTTGGCATCCTCGTGGTCGTTCTGGTAGGCGCCCCAGCCGAGCGCCAGCATGTGGTCGCAGATCTCGGCGATGACGTCATAGCGGCGCATCACAGCTTGCTGGTCGTAGCAGGGCTTTGAGGCCGTGTCGTATTCGTCGGAAATCGTCTTGCCGTCCGGCGAGATCAGGAAGAACTCGGCCTCGACGCCGGTCTTGACATGCATGCCGTCGCTGGCGGCCTCCGCGATCAGCCGCTTCAGCGTGTTGCGCGGCGCCTGGTCGACCTCCTTGTCGTCCATGATGCAGTTGGCCGCGACCCAGGCGACCTCAGGCTTCCACGGCAGCTGGATCACCGAATCCGGATCCGGAACCGCCAGCATGTCGGGATGCGCTGGCGTCAGATCAAGCCAGGTGGCGAAACCGGCAAAGCCGGCGCCATCCTTCTGCATGTCGGCGATGGCTTGCGCCGGCACCAGCTTGGCACGCTGGCCACTGAACAGGTCAGTGTAGGAAATCATGAAATATTTGACGTTTTTCGCCCTTGCGAATTCAGCAAGATCAACTGTCACGGAAGTTCCCCATTTTTTGTCGATTGTGGCCCCAGAGCGTGTGGGCTTCGGCCCTTCATTGATTAGAAGCCGTTCTTCCCCGGTATCCAGTTGGTGCCGGCCAGCGGTACGCCGGCCATGGCGGCTGCCTCGATCGTCAGCGCGACGAGGTCCTCGGGTTCCAGATTGTGCAGGCTGTTCTTGCCGCAGGCACGGGCGATGGTCTGCGCTTCCAGCGTCATCACCTTGAGGTAGTTCGCCAGCCGGCGTCCGGCGGCCACCGGGTCGACCCGCTTCATCAGTTCGGGGTCCTGCGTGGTGATGCCTGCGGGGTCGCGCCCCTCGTGCCAGTCGTCATAGGCGCCGGCCGTGGTGCCGAGCTCGTTATACTCCGCCTCCCAGCGGGGATCGTTGTCGCCGAGCGCGACAAGGGCGGCCGTGCCGATCGAGACCGCGTCGACGCCGAGCGCCAGCGCCTTGGCGACATCGGCGCCGTTGCGGATGCCGCCGGAGACGATCAACTGCACCTTGCGGTGCATGCCGAGATCCTGCAGCGCCTGCACCGCCGGCCTGATGCAGGCAAGCGTCGGCATGCCGACATTTTCGATGAACACCTCCTGTGTCGCGGCGGTGCCGCCCTGCATGCCGTCGACGACGACGACATCGGCGCCGGCCTTCACGGCAAGCGCCGTGTCATAGTAGGGCCGGGCACCGCCGACCTTGACGTAGATCGGCTTTTCCCAGTCTGTGATTTCGCGCAATTCGAGGATCTTGATCTCGAGATCGTCGGGACCCGTCCAGTCCGGATGGCGCGAGGCCGAGCGCTGGTCGATGCCCTTCGGCAGCGTGCGCATTTCGGCGACGCGGTCGGAAATCTTCTGGCCAAGCAGCATGCCGCCGCCACCCGGCTTGGCGCCCTGGCCGACGACGACTTCGATCGCATCGGCACGGCGCAGATCGCGCAGGTTCATGCCATAGCGCGACGGCAGGTATTGATAGACCAGCTGCTTGGAATGGCCGCGCTCTTCCTCGGTCATGCCGCCATCGCCGGTGGTGGTCGAGGTGCCCGACAGTGTGGCGCCGCGCCCGAGCGCTTCCTTGGCGGGCCCCGACAGCGAACCGAAGCTCATGCCGGCGATGGTGATCGGGATCTTCAGCTCGATCGGCTTCTTGGCATGGCGTGAACCCAGCACGACCGATGTGTCGCAGCGTTCGCGATAGCCTTCGAGCGGATAACGCGAGATCGAGGCGCCGAGGAACAGGAGGTCGTCGAAATGCGGCAGCTTGCGCTTGGCGCCGGCGCCACGGATGTCATAGATGCCGGTCGCCGCCGCACGGCGGATCTCGGAAAGCGTATAGTCGTCGAAGGTCGCGGATTTGCGCGGCGTCGTCGGCGGGTTGCGATAGGTCATGCTGCCTCAATACGCGTCGGCGTTGTCGATATTGAAATTGTAGAGCGTGCGCGCCGAGCCGTAGCGCTTGAACTCCGACGGCTTGACGCCGGTGACGCCGGCACGGTCGAGCAGGCCTTGCAGCAATTCCAGATGCTCGGCCCGCATCTCCTTGGCGATACAGTCGGCACCCAGGCTGTCGACCTTGCCGCGCACGAAGAGACGCGCCTCGTAGATGGAATCGCCCAGCGCGTCGCCGGCATCGCCCAGCACCACCAGATTGCCCGACTGCGCCATGAAGGCCGACATGTGGCCGATATTGCCGTGCACGACGATGTCGATGCCCTTCATCGAAATGCCGCAGCGCGACGACGCATTGCCTTCGATGACCAGCAGGCCGCCCTTGCCGGTGGCGCCGGCATACTGGCTGGCGTCGCCTTTGATGGTGATCGAGCCCGACATCATGTTCTCGCCGACGCCGGGACCCGCCGAGCCGTGCACGGTGATGGTGCTGCCGGAATTCATGCCGCCGCAATAATAGCCGACGCTGCCGCGCACATCGATGGCAACAGGCTGGTCGACGCCGACGGCGACCGAATGGCTGCCTTTCGGGTTCAGCACTTCCCATGCCGTTTCGTTCGAGCCGGGAGCCAGATTGTGCAGCGCCTGGTTGAGTTCACGCAGCGACAATTGGTCGAGATCGAAGACCCGAGGGTCGTGTGCTGCCGTCTTTGAAAGCGTGGTTGCCGGCATGAATTCAATGCTCCCAGAAATAGACGGTTGCGGGTTCGGGTTCCCAGACCCTCGCATTGTCTATGCCAGGCAGTTTGGTCAGCGCGCGATATTCCGAGCCGAAGGCGACATACTGGTCGGTCTCGGCCATCACGGCGGGCTTGCAGGCGATCGGATCGCGCACCACGCCAAAGCCGTTCTTGGTGCCGACGACGAAGGTGAAGAAGCCGTCGAGGTCGGAGAGCGTGCCTTCCAGCGCTTCGCCGAGATTCTTGCCATGCGCCATCTGCGACGAGAGATAGGCGGCGGCCACTTCAGTGTCGTTCTCGGTCTCGAATTTCATGCCTTCGCGGATCAACTCGCGGCGGACATTGTTGTGGTTCGACAGCGAGCCATTGTGCACAAGGCACTGGTCGGCGCCGGTCGAGAACGGATGCGCGCCCATTGTCGTCACAGCCGATTCCGTCGCCATCCGGGTGTGGCCAATGCCATGTGTGCCGGTCATCTTGCGGACATCGAAGCGATCGACGACCGCCTCGGGCAGGCCAACTTCCTTGTAGATCTCGACAACGTCGCCGGCGCCCATGATGCGGATGTCGGGGCGCAGCGTCTGGATGGTTTCGCGCGCTTCATCGATCTTGGCGGGCGTGGTCCTGACGACCGCATGGGTGGATTTCACCGCGATCGTCACCGGGGTGCCGATGGCCTTGGCGAGCTCCGCCTCGAGGCCGCGGAAATCGCGGTCCGGCTTGGCCGACTGAATGGTGATCTTGGCCTCATTTTTGGAAGGCGCGCCATAGATGGCAATGCCGGCGCTGTCGGGACCGCGATCGCTGAGCGAGATCAGCATCTGCGACAGCATCGCGCCAAGCTGGGGCTCCAGCGACTTGTCCTTCAAAAACAGTCCGACAATTCCACACATGTCAGCCTCCCGATGTTTGTAGCTAAGAGATCGTTTGTAGCTAAGAGAGGATGTATCGAATGAGTTGCACAAATTCAATCGTATGAAAAAAATATTCCTCTAGTTACCTATGCGGCTCAATGCCGCTCTGCGCACTGTCGCCGTCTCGCCGGGCATTGTGAACCCATTTCGCGGTGCGGATGCGAGCGATCTTGTAGGCGTCGAGAATCGACAAGGCATAGATCAGGAAGCCGCCGGCGTGACGGCCGACAAAGCTGGCATCCGACGGTGCGATCTTGGCCGTCACCCATGCCAGGATCACCATGAAGAAAAGGAACTGCAGGCCGCGCACCGGCACGCCGAGAATGACATGCCCGCTTCCCGGCAACACGATTGCGGCGCCGAGAACCAGATAGGGGTTGGTGGGTGCAGTGGTGGGAATGGTCATGCGGCCTGCCGTTCGCTTTTGTTGATGGCGTCGCGAAGCGCCGACACCGACACCAGCAGTCTTTCGATCAGCGCGGGATCGAGTGTGGCGTCGCCGAATTCGGCCTGCCGAAAGACGCCATAACGCGCCCGTTCGGCTTCGGCCAGCAGCCACACGATGCGTACCCCTTTCGGGGTGATCAGCAGTTCCTTGGCGCGCCCTTCGGAAAAAATCCCGAGGTGGCCGGCGATGGTCTCCAGTGGGAAGTGGACGCCCCTGCGATCGGTCCGCAACACGGCCTCAGCCGGAAATGCTGAGCTCTTCGGCAGCGTGTGCTCGAGATGATCGAAATTGGAGAAGGTCGTCGGCGATCCCGGCCGCATCATCATGTCGAACGTCGCCGGCACCGCGACCTCTTCGGTGATCGAAACACTGAGCCAGCGCGCCGGCAGTTTTCGCGTCGCCAGCGTATCGACGATGGTGCGCACCTGGACACGTTTGCCGTTCCAGGATCCTTCCCAGGTGATGACGCCGGCGGTGCCATCCGAAACATTGGCAGCGTCGGCGATGACTGTGCGGATGCGGCCCTGCTCGACGGCGAGCGCCATCGACGCCCTGCTGTGGCTGGCACGCGCCTGCCAGGCAAGGTGGAGGACGACAGCTAGGACAATGGCCCCGGCCAGCAGTGCTGATGTCACCTCGGACATTTTCTCATGCCAGGCCCGCCCGGGATCCGGACGGGCCTACTCCCATCAATAACCCTGCGGCTTTGGCCACGGCATGGTGAATTGGTCGCCGCGCCGCACGAATTTGTAGCGATAGAAATGGAACCACAGCGAGATCAGGAAATAGAAGGCGACCATGGCGATCAGCTGCGAGCCGAAGCCGAGGAAGATGGCGAAGAAGGTCACCACGCACAGGCAAAACAGCACGATGGCCGGGATCGGGTGGAAGGGGTGCGTGTAGCCGCGCCGGATCGAGCCCAGCGGCCACTTCTTGCGGAACATGATGATGTTGATGCTCATGAAGGTATATTGCAGCACGCCCGACAGGATCGAGAAGGTGATCGCCTGGTTGAGGTCGGCGATGAAGGCGAAGGCCAGCGCGATCGGCAGCAGGAACAGGATCGAACGATAGGGCGTGCGATATCTCGGATGCACGGCCGAGAACCATGTCGGCAGATAGCGGTCGCGGCCGAGCGAGAACCAGGCGCGCGCCGCATCGTTGATGCAGCCATTGGCGGAGGCCATTGCAGCAAGCAGCGTGGCGACGAACAACAGGTTCTCGAGCAGCGGGCTGCCAGTCAGTTTGCCGGCGTCCCACAGCGGATAATAGGTGATGCCGAGATATTCCCATGGCATCATCGAGGCGCAGACATACCAGGTCATGGCGGCTGCGATCAAAAGCGTGATCATGCCGGCCATGGTGCCGTAAGGCAGCGAGCGGGCCGGCGAGCGCACTTCCTCGGCGGCCTGTGTGGTGCCCTCGATGCCGAGATAGTACCAGATGCCGAACTGGAAGGCGGCGATGACGCCGATCCAGCCATAGGGGAGCGCATTGCCGGGAGTGACCAACTCGTTCAGCTTCAGCACGGCGCCTTGCGTCCACGGGCTGACCGAAAAGAACAGGATGACAATCGAGATATAGGCGACTGCTGTGATGACGAAGTTGACGTTGAGCGTCATCAGCACGCCGCGATAGTTCAGCCACGCCAGCACGACGATGGTCGCGGCGATGAAGGAATTGTGGGTGAGCCCTTCGACGCCGGCCTTGGCGACGATGGTGTCGCCGAGCAGGATGGCGTCGGACACTTCGAGCATGGTGTAGGCAAAGACCAGGAACAGCGCGACGTTGAACGCCATCAGCGGTCCGACGATGTGCTTTGCCTGCGCATACTGGCCGCCGGCGGCGGCCACGGTCGATGTCACCTCGGAATCGATCATGGCGACCGAGGTGTAGAGCAATCCCACGACCCAGCAGACGATCAGCGCGGCCAGTGCGCCACCCTTGTCGGCCGAGAAATTCCAGCCGGTGAATTCGCCGACCAGGACGATGCCGACGCCGAGCGCCCAGACATGGGCCGGTCCGAGCACGCGCAGGAGTGAAACTCTGTCCCCTTGGGCAGCCGGGGCAGCCGGTTCAAGTGCGATCGTCATTGTTCAATCCTCACTCAGATCCGGTGTTTTTCGGAAGTGGCTTCCAGTTCGCCTTCGCGCGAGGAGGTCAGCACCTCTTCGGAGAAGGTCGTGTCGACCTTGAACCAGTCGTAGAGCATCCACAAAGCGAGCACGATCGAGATGCCCCAGCATGCGTAAGAGAGTGCCACCCACATGATCGTGTCCCCCGAATTAGATCGTCCTCAGAACTCTTACTTGTCGTCGAATTTTTCGTTGATGACGTCGCGGTATTCGCGGTCTGATGCACGAAACAGGAAGATGAAATAACCGATCAGCACCGCCGCCATGATGATCAGCGTCGGCCAGTCGATGACATAGTGGAAGCGGTTCTGGATGATGTCGTGCGCGGTCTCGGGCGTATAGCCGAGCTTTTCCCAGATAGACGCCATGGTCGGGTTCTGGCCTAGCGCTTCCCAGGTCTTGGCGTCGAGCGCGTCGATGGATTTCGCCGCGCCGGCGAGGCCCAGCTTGAGCGGTAGCCACAGTGCCACGAAAATGGCGACGACGACGACGGCGATGTCGAAAACCTGCCCGGCCTTGCTTTGCTCCGGCGGCGTGTAGCGGGACATCTCTTCTACCCCTCAGGACTTGCGGTTGCTGAACGCGTCGGCGTTCTTGATGTCGAGCCCGTAAATGAATTCCTTGTCTTCCTTGTAGTGCTTGACCATCGCCAGGATGGCCGCGGTGTTGAAGATCAGCACGGCGGCGGCGGCGATCGCGACGACGGCCTTGATGCCGCTGTGCGGGATGTAGGGCCATGTCATGAGGAGGACGAAGAGGATCGTCGCCCACAGGCAGACGATCAGGAGCGCGGCTCCGCGCAGGTCGGAACGGTACAGCGCTTCGATGCGCTGCTGCATGTCTGACATCGGTTTCTCCCCTTTTCCGCCGTCCGGTTCCGAATCTCCCGTCCGCCGTCCTCTTTCAACAGAGTGAAATTTTTTTCATAAGTTCTGTCTGAATCCCGCAATTGTCAAGCGCGATTTACGCGGGGTTAACCGTTTGCTTGGCGCAACGGATTTTGCCTGAGAATGAAATTAATTGCTTATGGGTATTGCGGCGCCCGGAGGTTTGCGATCAATATTCGGCCAAAGCTCCCGCCGCTGCGCAGGGGGCAGGGAACAGCAGAGCATTATCGAAACGGAGGACGAGCGGATGACGGCATCCTGGAGATTTTCGACCCTGGCGGATCGCCATCGCGCGCTCGGTTCGAAGCTCGAAGACTGGAGCGGCATGGGAACCGCCTGGACCTACGACAAGGATGCCGACGAGGAGTACATCGCCATCCGCACCAAGGCTGGTCTGATGGATGTCTCCGGCCTCAAGAAAGTCCATATCACCGGGCCGCATGCCTCACACCTGATCGACCTGGCGACGACGCGCGATGTCGAAAAGATCTATCCCGGCAAGTCGGCCTATGCCTGCATGCTGAACGAGGCGGGGAAATTCACCGACGATTGCATCCTCTACCGCACCGGCCCCAATGCATGGATGGTCGTGCATGGTTCGGGCACCGGCCATGAGGAGTTGCAGCGTGCTTCGGTAGGACGCGACGTCTCGCTGCGCTTCGACGACAATCTGCACGATCTGTCGCTGCAGGGTCCGACAGCGGTCGACTATCTGGCCAAGCACGTGCCGGGTATTCGCGACCTCAACTATTTCCATCACATGCAGACGCAGCTGTTCGGTCTTCCGGTGATGATCTCGCGCACCGGCTATACCGGCGAGCGCGGCTACGAGATCTTCTGCCGCGGCCAGGATGCCGGCACGATCTGGGACAGGATCCTCGACGAGGGCAAGAGCGCCGGCATCATTCCGTGCCGCTTCACCACGCTCGACATGCTGCGCGTCGAAAGTTATCTGCTCTTCTACCCCTATGACAACTCCCAAAAATATCCGTTTGAGAACGAAGGCCCAGGCGACACGCTGTGGGAACTCGGCCTCGACTTCACCGTCAGCCCTGGCAAGACCGGCTTTCGCGGTGCCGAGGAGCACTATCGTCTGAAGGGTAAGGAGCGCTTCAAGATCTATGGCGTCTTGCTCGACGGTAAGGAGCCGGCCGATGAAGGCGCGCCGGTCTATCGCGACGGCAAAAAGGTCGGCGTGGTGACCTGCGCCATGTATTCGCCGCTGGCCGAGAAATCGATGGGCATCGCCCGACTCGATGTCGACTGCGCGGTCAAGGACACCAAGCTCGAAATCCGCAACAAGAGCGGTGCCATCAAGGCGACGGCGCAGCCACTGCCATTCGACGATCCCAAGAAGACCAAGCGCACCGCGAAAGGTTGAGGCATAGTCAACGGCGAGGGGTTCGAGGCACGAAGGCATAAATGGCAGCCAAAAGCATCATCAGCCGGCCGGTTTACGGAACTTTGTCTCCGCAACCCGGCAAGCATCATCTTTTCATCGCGGACGCGGAAGGGGCGCTGGCAATAGCGGAGATGGCCGTGAGGGCGCCCCCCGCGTTTTTCGACGACGCCGAAATCGTCTTCATTCCTGGGCCGGACGGCAAACACACCGTCGCGCTCGAAGCGTTGAAGCCGGCACAGTTCCACCAGGCGCCGTCCTTTGCCAGCCTGTTGCCACGGCTCCGGCAGACACTGGCCAACGCGCATATGGGCCTGCGCCTCTATCTCTCGGGCACCGAGGGCCTGATCGGCCAGGCGATGCAGGTGGCGCTTGAAGCCGGCATCGACCACACCTCGATCCAGACCGAGCACCGCGGCTCGCTGGCGCGGCGCATGCAATGCGTCCACTGCAAGGGCATCACCGAGAATGTCACGACGCAGCCGGCGACCTGCGCGCATTGCGGCCTGCTGCTTCTGGTGCGCGACCATTATTCCAGGCGCATCGCAGCCTTCCAGGGCGTCTGCATCAATGCGGAAGATCGCAGCGAAATTCCTCCGATGGAGGAGATTTTCCGATGAGCACCGGCACCACTAAGCTAGACGTCGTTGTCAGCGATGTCGTCCCGGTCAACGACCTGGTCAGCCGCTTCCATTTCCGCCGGCGCGACGGCAACCTGTTGCCGACATTTTCCGGCGGCGCGCACGTTGTCGTTGAAATGCGCGATGGCGAACGGACCCGGCTCAATCCCTATTCGCTGATGGGCTCGCCACTCGATACGCGCGAATACACGATCTCGGTGCGCCGTGACGATGTCGGGCGCGGCGGCTCGCTGTTCATGCACCGGAGCGTCAAGCCCGGCATGGAGATGGTGGTCAGCTATCCGGTCAACCTGTTCTCGCTCGACCTGCGCGCCAAAAAGCATCTGATGCTGGCCGGCGGCATCGGCATCACGCCGTTCATGGCGCAGACCGCGCAGCTGGCGGCGGAGGGCGGCAATTTCGAACTGCATTACACCGTCCGCACCGCATCGCTCGGCACCTATGCGGATGTGCTGCGCGCGCGCTACGACCGCAGGGTCAGGCTCTATCATGATGACCTCGACGAGCGCATCGGACTCGACCGGTTGCTGTCGACGCAGCCGCTCGGCACGCATCTCTATGTCTGCGGCCCGGCCGGCATGATCAACTGGGTGCGCGATCGGGCTGCTGCCTTGGGCTGGCCGCCGGAGACCGTGCATTTCGAGCATTTCGCGGCACCCCAGCCCGGGCTGCCGTTCGACGTGACGCTTGCCGTCAGCGGCAAGGCGATCCGCGTCGACGAACAGCAGAGCCTCTTGGAAGCGATCGAGGCGGCCGGCGTCGATCCGCCTTACCTCTGCCGCGGCGGCGTCTGCGGCCAGTGCGAAACCAACGTCATCTCTTGCGACGGCAAGTTCATCCACAACGACCACTGGCTAAGCGAGGAAGAGCACCGTTCGGGCAAGAAGATCATGCCGTGCGTGTCGCGCTTCGAAGGCCGGTCGCTGGTCCTGGAACGGTAGGAGAAAATCATGGGCATTACCTTTCGCAAGGAAACGTTCCGCGACGACTTCACCTTCAAGAACAGCCCCGAGCACATAAGGCGGTTTCCGTTCCCGTTCCACGAAGACGCCTACATGTATGCGGTCAACATCGAGCCGCATGTCGTCGGACCCAGGGGCAGCGTGCTGGAAAACCTGATCGACGTCGACGAGCACTATGTCGCCGAGATGCAGGATCGCGCGCTGGTCTTGGCCGAGGATCCGCTGCGCTGTCAATCGCTGCCGCACATGACGCTGGCCGGCTGGGACCTGCTGGAACTTCTGATGGAGCAGCAGGCGCTGGGCTATCCCGAGCATTTCACGCTGACACGCGATGGTGATCGCTGGCGCTGGATCAACCGGCCGCTCGGCATCGACGACACCTTCACCTTCGGCGACACCTCGACGTTGCCTTACGGCCCGATGGAATACATCACCCGGCAGAGCCAGGGCGATTTCTGCATCCTCGACCAGCGCGACGGCAATCTGTGGATGGATGCCGGCATGGTCACCACCCAGGCCGACTGGTCGCTCGATTTCGACATCGGCATGAACTTCTTCGAATGGCATGCGCCGGTGCCGCTGGCGCATGAGAAGGGGATTTTCGTCAGGGCGCTGAAATTCCTCACCAACATCCAGCAGGGCAAGCCGGCGCGGCGCCTGAATTGGACGATGACCATCAATCCGCGCCTCGACACCAGCCCCGAGAACTACCACAAATGGGGTCCGGACCGGGCGACGGTGACGCCGGAGAATGTCGGCGACAAGGTGCATCTGCGTGTCGAGCTGCAGAGTTTCTGGCGCCTGCCGCGCTCCAACGGCATCGTCTTCCCCATCCGCTGCTATCTTATCAAGATGGACGAGCTGGCGACGCAACCAAAATGGGCACGGCGCCTGCACCGCGTCATCCGTGACCTGCCCGAGGAGCTTGCTAACTACAAGGGCTTGACGCGTTATCGCCCCGCGTTGGTCGAGTGGCTGTCGAAGCTGGATGATGGGAGCGCGACAAGTCCGGGGTTTGGGCCGGATTGAGCAAGGCCCCCTCATCCGGCCGCTACGCGGCCACCTTCTCCCCGAGGGGAGAAGAGATAGCCAACGCTGGCGCCAGCCTCCTCTCCCCTCGGGGAGAGGTCGGATTGCCCCGAATTGCCCTTCGCAATTCGGTTGCCAATCCGGGTGAGGGCTGCTTGCGTCCCGCTCACCCCGCGCTCTGCGGATAGCAGATGATCGACAGATACCGCATTGGCAGTTTCGTCAGCTGCTCCGGCCCGTGCGGTGCGTCGGCATCGAAGAACAGGCTGTCGCCGGGCTTCATCGGGTAGAGGTTGCTGCCGTGCCGGTAAACGACCTCACCTTCGAGCATGTAGAGGAACTCCATGCCCTCATGCTGGAAGGTCGGGAACACATCGGAATCCTCGGTCAGTGTGATCAGATAGGGTTCGACGACGACGCCGCTGGTGTTGGAGCCGATATGGCCGAGCAGATTGTACTGATGGCCTGCACGGGTGCCGCGGCGCTCGACATCGAGGCCTTGGCCGGCCTTGACGAAGACGGCGCTGCGCTCTTCCTCGAAGCGGCGGAAAAAGGCGGTGACAGGAACGCCGAGCGCCCGCGACAGTGCCTGCAAGGTGGTCAGCGACGGCGAGGTGATGCCGTTCTCGATCTTCGACAGCATGCCCAGAGAAATGTCGGTGGCGACCGCCAGATCGGCGACGGTGATACCGAGCTTCTTGCGGAACGCCCGCACCTCGCGGCCGATCGCCACCTCCAGCACTTTTTCGCGCGTGTCGCGAATGGCATGCGGGTTCTGCGTCAGCGGCGCGCGGATGGTCTTGCCGTCGGCCGAAACCTTTGGCAGCGGCTTGGCCGTCGCACCGGCGAGACCAGCCTTGGGATCGGAAACCTTCTTCGCCATGTCGCCCCCGGCACTCCTAGGATTTATTTCACTCTAGGTGAACATGTCAGGTGCCGATACAGGAGCGCAACTGCGACGGCAAGCCGCGTGAACGCGCATGCGCACGATAATGATGTTTGGCAGCGTCCGATTTTTCGCGGGAAATCCACATCGGCGGAACCTTGTTTCAGCATCGGGCTGTTGACAGCACGAAAGGGCCAATTACTGTCCTGTGAGTGAAATTTGTTTCGTAAGAGCAATTCCGGGAAAGGCGCATAGCGCTTTCCCCTTGGGAATTGCGTCAAGACAAAGTCGAAACCAGATCGGGAGGCCTGCCATGAAAAGTCGCGTTGCCGTCATCGGAGCCGGCCCGTCCGGCCTGGCACAGCTCAGGGCTTTCAAGTCGGCGGCCGACAAAGGCGCCGACATTCCCGAAATCGTCTGCTTCGAAAAGCAGTCCGACTGGGGCGGCCTGTGGAACTACACTTGGCGCACCGGCCTCGACGAGCATGGCGATCCGGTGCACGGCTCGATGTACCGCTACCTCTGGTCGAACGGACCGAAGGAGTGCCTGGAATTCGCCGACTATACTTTCGAGGAGCACTTCGGCCGGCCGATCGGCTCCTATCCGCCGCGCGCCGTGCTGTGGGACTACATCAAGGGACGCGTCGAGAAATCAGGCCTTCGCAAATGGGTGCGCTTCAACAGCCCGGTGCGCATGGTGACGTTTTCCGACGAGACGAAGAAATTCACCGTCACCGCGCATGACCGCACCAACGACGTCACCTATTCGGAAGAGTTCGACAATGTCGTCGTCGCTTCCGGGCATTTCTCGGTGCCCAACGTGCCCTATTTCGAGGGCTTCTCCACCTTCAACGGCCGCATCCTGCATAGCCACGATTTCCGCGACGCGATGGAGTTCAAGGGCAAGGATATATTGATCATCGGCCGCTCCTATTCGGCCGAGGACATCGGTTCGCAATGCTACAAATACGGCGCCAAATCGATCACCTCCAGCTACCGCTCGAAGCCGATGGGCTTCAAATGGCCCGACAATTGGAAAGAGGTGCCGCTGCTGCAGAAGGTCGTCGGCAAGACCGCGCATTTCAAGGATGGCACCACTAGGGATGTCGACGCCATCATCCTGTGCACCGGCTACCTGCACTCTTTCCCGTTCCTCACCGAGGACCTGAAGCTGAAGACCGCCAACCGCATGTGGCCGGACGGGCTCTATGAGGGCGTCGTCTGGGAAAAGAACCCGAAATTGTCCTTCATCGGCATGCAGGACCAGTTCTACACCTTCAACATGTTCGACGCGCAGGCCTGGTTCGCCCGCGACGTCATCATGGGCCGCATCAAGCTGCCGTCGGCCAAGGCAATGGCCGAGCACGGCGCGAAATGGAGGACGCGTGAGGAAACGCTCGAAGACGCCGAGCAGATGATCTGGTTCCAGGGCGACTACACCAAGGAATTGATGGACCAGACCGACTATCCCGGTTTCGACGTCGAGGCGGTCAACCAGACCTTCATGGAATGGGAACATCACAAGGCGGAGAACATCATGGGCTTCCGCGACCACGCCTACCGCTCGCTGATGACCGGGACCATGGCGCCGCTGCATCATACGCCCTGGCTGCAGGCGCTGGACGATTCGATGGAGAGCTATCTCGAGGTGAAGGGGGTCGCGGCGGAATAGCGGGTGGGCTTGCCTTCAGGCCGGCACCGCGACCCAGCCGTGGCGACTCTTGCCGTAGACAGACTGTGTCGGCTCCGGGAATGACGGGTCGCCGAAACAGCCGAC
Organism: Mesorhizobium sp. M0140; assembly: GCF_040322475.1. Classification (NCBI taxonomy): domain Bacteria; kingdom Pseudomonadati; phylum Pseudomonadota; class Alphaproteobacteria; order Hyphomicrobiales; family Phyllobacteriaceae; genus Mesorhizobium; species Mesorhizobium sp. M0140. The sequence goes on from NZ_JAMYTM010000001.1 coordinate 243,685, forward strand.
GGCAACGGCCACCGCTGCGGGTCTCCGCGATGGATACCAGAAAACCGTCGAGCCGCACGTTCCGCAGAAATGGAAGGTGACGGGAAAGCCGCTGTCGGAATCACGTTGGTATGTCTGGAATGAGCCGCTGATCTCGATCGCGGCGGCATCGAAGAAGGCGGCGATCCCGAACGGACTGCCGGTCCGTCGCTGACAGTCCAGGCAATGGCAAAGCGAGACCTTGGCCGACTCTTGCGGGCATCGGATCTGCAATTGGCCGCAGGTGCAGCGAGCTGTCCGGCCTGTCATCACTCTCTCCTTTGCAGGGTTGGGCGGTTCAGCTTTACTCAATCCAGCGGATAGTCGGGAGCAGCATCGGTCTCCGTCACCTTGACCGACAACACGTCGCAGTCGTTGGCCCAGTCGGGGCCATCGCCGCGCATCGCCATCGTGTCGGCCATCAGCAGGAACTGCATGGTTCTGAGCGCCCAGTCGGTCGGTTCTTCCGGCCAGGCGAAGACGCCGGCGGCGTCGCCGCCGAATTTCACATGGTGGCAGACGAAACCGACCTCGACCTTCCAGGATCGCAGCGTTGCGCCTGGTGGTGGGTAGGGCGGGTCGGGAAGCTCGAAGTAATTGGCGACATGAATTTTTGTCGGCACATCAGGCGCGATGCCCTTGGCTTTGAAGGCGGCAACGGCGTCCTCATGGAATCGCTCGAGCAGGCCTTGCCCCGACAGCCTGTAGGTCGCGCGGAAGAAGCCGCCGCACCAGACGGATTCGTTGGTGTCGTTGGAGATCAGCAGAGTGGCGCGAAAACGGCGCAGCCTTGGCGCCAGCGCCGGCCAGTCGCATTCGGCAGGTGTCGCCGGCGTCGCGATGAACTCGTCGAGAAGATCGCTGCCGCGCACCGGGCTGCTCAATACCGGGCAGTCTTCGCCGTAGAGGTGCCAGAGCTTTCGCAACTCCGCTGCCGCGATGCCGGGCTTTCGCAGTTCCTCCACCGAGGCGCGGACCCGCGCGATCGCATAGTTCGTCGCCGCCTCCAGCGTGCCGAAGCCGGATATCAGGTGCTCGCCGTCCGGCTCGCCGGTTCTGGCCATATCGAAAACGAGGACGGCGAAGGGTGGCTCGCCCGGCTCGGACATCCGGCTTCTATCCCAGCCTTGCCCTGGCCTTCGCCGTCCAGGCATTGAACAGCCGGTCGGCGACGATGCCGATGAAGGCGATGGCCAAGCCCGCAACGATACCACGACCGGAATCGGCCTTGGACAGCGCAATGAACACTTCCTGGCCGAGATCGCGCGTGCCGACCATGGCGCAGATGATGATCATCGCCAGTGCCATCAGGATCGTCTGGTTGACGCCCAGCATGATCTCCGGCAGCGCCAGCGGCAGTTGCACGCGAAAGAAGGTCTGGCGCGGCGTGCAGCCCGACACCTTCGCCGCTTCGATCAGCGCCGGCGGCACCTGCCTGATGCCGTGATTGGTGTAGCGGATCGCCGGCACCACGGCGAAGGCGACGGTGGCGATCATCGCAGTGACGTCGCCGACCCGAAACAGCATCACCACCGGAATGATGAAGCAGAAGGACGGCAGCACCTGCAGCGTATCGATGACAGGCGTGACGATCTTTTCGAAGCGGTCGCTGCGCGCGGCCATCAGGCCGATGGGGATGCCGATAAGGCAGGCGATGAAGGCCGAGATGCCGCAGAGATAGACCGTCGCCATGGTCTTTTCCCACAGCCCGGTGACGGCACAGAAGGCGGTCAATGCGGCGACCAATATGGCCAGGCGGAAGCCGCTAAGCTGGTAGCCGGCGAGGCCAAGCAGGAAGACGGCACCCAGCCAGGGAAAGCCTTCGCAGAAGGCACGCAGCGGGTTCAGCACATTGAGGATGAGCGCCACGCGAAACGCTTCGATCGTGTCGAAGAAATTGATCGTCACCCAGTTCACCGCTGCCCTCCATAGCGGCGCGGTGGTGAAGGTGATCGCTTTCGGCACTGCCGCGAAGGCCGGCACGAACAGGCCAAGCAGCGTGGTGATGACAAGGATGGCGATGGCCAGTGTCAGATTGGGGTAGCGCCGCCAGAGGCCGAGGCTTGCCTCCTGATGGACATGGCCCTTTGCTTGGCTGTGCGCGATGGCCTGGCTCAGCCGGTCGAGCGCGATGGCGAGCGCGACGATGGCAAGACCGGCTTCCATCGCTTCGCCGACCTTCAGCGCGCGCAGCGCCAGAAGCACGTCGTAGCCGAGGCCACCGGCGCCGATCATCGAAGCGATGATCACCATGTTCAGCGCCAGCATGATAACCTGGTTGACGCCGATCATCAGTGTCGGCCGCGCCGAGGGTAAGAGCACCCGCCACAATTTCTGCCGCGCCGTGCAGCCGGCCATCTCACTGAAATCGTCGATTTCCGAGGGTACACGCGACAGGCCGAGCATCGTTGCCCGCACCATCGGCGGCGTGGCGAAGATGGCGGTCGCGATCATCGCCGACACCGGGCTGTTGCCGAACAGCAGCAGCATCGGGATAAGATAGGCGAAAGTCGGGATCGTCTGCATCAGGTCAAGGGCAGGGGAGACGACAAGCCTTTCCGCCCATGGCTTGCGCCACGCCCAGATGCCGGCGAACAGGCCGGTGACGATGCAGAACGGCACCGCGATGGAAATCAGCGCCAGCGTCAGCATGGCACTGGTCCATTGGCCGAACAGGGCGATGTAGAGGAAGCAGCCGCCTACCAGCAGACTGAGTTTTCTGCCGCCAACGGCATGACCGGCGAGGAAGGCGGCGGCGCAGACGCCGACCCAGGACAGGCGCGGCAGGATATAGGCGTCAGCGCCGTGGCCGATCTTGAAATTCTTGGCCAACAGATTGAGCGCGAAATCGAGGGGAACGCCGAGCACAGCGGTGATCGAGCGGGTCAACCAGGACAGGTTCGACTTGATCCAGCGCATCAGCGCGCTGACCCAATCGGCGACCGGCACGACGGCGCTGGCCGGATAATTGACGGCCCAGGGCAGGCGATCCTGCAGCAGGAGCACGACAAGCACAACGGTAAGCGCTGCCGCCCAGATCAGCAGCCATACCTGAATCGGCCGTGGCCTTGCCTCGCTGGCGCTTGCTGTCACCGTCATGCGCCGACCCTTGAGCGATCGATGCCGGCCAGCAGATCGATCACCGCTTGCGGCGTCACCTCGCCGATCGGCTTGCCGGTGCCGTTGACCACCGCGAACGGCTTGTTGGCGGCAACGATGCCGGCCGAGAAGCTGGCGATCTTGGCATCCGGGGCAACGGTGCCGCCATGTTCCGAGCCGTCGCAGGCGCGCATCAGGCTGCGTGCTGAAATAACCTTGGCGCGGTCGACGTCCCGGGTGAACTCGGCGACATAGTCGGTCGCCGGATTGACCACCAGCTCCTCCGGCGTGCCGATCTGGATGACCTCGCCATCCTTCATGATGGCGATGCGGTCGGCCAGCCGGATGGCCTCGTCGAAATCATGGGTGATGAAGACGATGGTCTTGTGCAGCATGGTCTGCAGCCGCATCAGCTCGTCCTGCATTTCGCGGCGGATCAGCGGATCGAGCGCCGAGAACGGCTCGTCGAGGAACCAGATTTCCGGTTTTGTCGCCAGGCTCCGGGCGATGCCGACACGCTGCTGCTGGCCGCCGGACAGCTCGCGCGGATAGAAATGCTCGCGGCCACGCAGGCCGACAAGTTCGATGACCTCGCGCGCCCGCGCTTCGCGTGTCGCCCGGTCCTGACCCTGGATGCCGAGCGGGAAGGCGATGTTCTCCAGCACGTTGAGATGCGGCAGCAGGGCAAAGTTCTGGAACACCATGCCCATGCGGTGCCGCCGCAATTCGATGAGTGCTGCATCGGAGATTTTCAGGAGGTCATTGCCTTCGAATTCGACCTTGCCATGGGTCGGCTCGACCAGCCGCGACATGCAGCGGACCAGCGTCGACTTGCCGGAGCCCGACAGGCCCATGATGATGAAAATCTCGCCCTGGCGGATTTCGAGGTCGACGGCGCGCACCGCGCCGACCAGCCCGGCAGCAGTGACGTCTGCCATGCTGGCCTTGCCGTCGCGTTCGCGGATGAAGTTGGCCGCGTTCGATCCGAACAGCTTCCAGACGTTGCGGCAGGCGAGCTTTATCGGACGGGCATCCTTTGGCGTGCCCACCACGTTTGGCTCCCGTTCAGTCTTGTCCGTCATTCAAACGTCCTTCTGGAACATCAAGAATTGAGACCCGGCTGATCAAGCAGCCGGGTCTCATTTTTCCAGTTGGAACGATCACTGCGCCCAGGCTTTCCAGTCGGCCTCGTGGGCGGCGATCCAGGCTGCGGCGACATCTTCCGGCGTCTTGCCGCCGAGATCGATCTCGCCGCTCATCTTGTTGAGTTCGTCGGTGTCGACCGTGTAGGCCTTGGCCACCTTGTAGGCGACCGGCCATTTGTCCTTCATGCCGGACCAGGAGTACTTCCAGATCTCGCCATGCGGCTTGCCGCAATCATATTTGGCGTCGGGATTGGTGCCCCATTTCGGGTCGTTGTAGCACTCGGGCGTGTATTCGGGGAATTCCACCCACTCGCCCTTGTACTTGGCCGGCGCCCAGTGCGGCGAATAGATCCACAGCATGATCGGCGCCTTGCGCTGATAGGCCGAGTCCAGTTCGGCGAACATCGCCGCGTCGGTGCCGGCATGGATGACGGTAAAGGGCAGCTTCAGTGCCTCGACGCGCTCGTCGTCAAAGCCTTCCCAGGTCACCGGGCCGCCGAGATAGCGCCCCTTCGGTGCGGTCTCGGCCGTCGAGAAGGCTTCGGCGCATTTCGGGTCCTTCAGCGCTTCCCAATTGGGTAGGCCGGGGCACTTCTCCTTCATGTATTCGGGAAACCACCATTCTTCCTTGGCCTTCGGGCCGAGCTTGCCCAGCCGTTCGGTCTGGCCTGTCGCATCGGAGGCCTTCATGGCCTCGCCGGCGGTCGTGTCCCAGAATTCCATGCCGACATCGAGATCGCCATTGGTGAGGCCTGTGGTCAGGCTGGAGAGGTAGTCGGCGGTCGGATACTCGACGGTGTAGCCGAGCTTTTCCAGGATGCCGCCGAGGATCTTGGCGTTCAGGTTGACGCTGGTCCAGTCGAACAGCGCGATCTTGATCGGGTCGTTCGATTCCGGCGCGGCTGCGTAAGCCGGTGATGTAAGCGCACTTGCGGCGGCAAGCGCGAAGGCTCCCATTGTTAAGTTCGAAATCACACTGCGAAGTGACATGCTTGTTCTCCTTCAAGCTGTGAAAATTATCGTTCGTTCCCTTCTTGCGGCTTTTCTTGATTGTGTTGGAAAGGCTGGTCTTTGCGCAAGGCCGTCGGCGCCAAATTATTGCCCCGGCTTTGGCCAGCGCAGGCAAGATGGTGCTCAATTTCGGTGATGATGGGATAGGATTGGAGTGTCGGCGTCATGAGTGCCGACGGATCGCTGAGGGAGCGGTCATCCGCGGATCGATTGCCAGTCCTGCGGCGCCCTGCAAGGTGCGAGCCATCAAGGTCCTATGATCTCGGCTACCCGCCTGGTAAGCCCCATCGCGCCAAGGCCGTTTCATAGGATGAAATTATATATACCAAGGTTCATGTCGTGCAACGACTAACGCTTCGCGAGACGTACAAATTCAGACTGCAGGCGAAGCTGAGCTCTTACCAGCAGACGTGGCCGCCATCGACAATCAGGTCGAGGCCGGTGACGAAGCTCGCTGCGCGGCTGGCGAGGAACACCGTCGGCCCGACCATTTCCTCCGGCGCCGCCATGCGCCCCATCGGCGTGTCGCGCTTGAAGATCTTCACCTCTTCCGCCACCTCCGGCCGCTTGTTCATCGGCGTCAGCGTGTAGCCCGGGCTGACGACATTGACGCGCAGGCCGCGATCGGCCCACTCCATGGCGAAGCTCTTCGACATGTGGATGACGGCGGCCTTCGAAGAGTTGTAGTGCGCCTGCGTCAGGCCGCGGTTGACGATGGTGCCCGACATCGAGGCGATGTTGATGATCGAGCCCTTGCCTCGCACCAACATCTTGCGCGCTTCGGCCTGACAGGACAGGAACACGCCGGCGACATTGACGTCGTGAACCTTCTGCCATGTCTCCAGCGGCATCGTCTCGGCGGGTTCGGAGCCGGCAATGCCGGCATTGTTGACGGCGACGGTGAGCGCACCGAGTTCGCTTTCAACGCGATCGATCGCAGCCGCGAGATCGCTCTGCGATGTCACTGTACCGGTCAGCACCAGCGCTTTGCGGCCGAGTGCCGCGATTCGGTGCGCGGTCTCGTCCAGCCCACCCTTCGATGTATGGCCGAAACAGGCGACGTCGGCATCTGCCTCGGCGAGCCCGATCGCGATTGCCTGGCCGATGCCGCTACCGGCGCCGGTGACCAGCGCGACATCGCCACCCAGCTTGAAAAGATCCATCGAGTGCCCTCCCTGCCTCGGAGAGGGTATGGCTGAGCCGTGTTTCGATCAAGCGCCCGCGCGCAGGCGGCGTCGATGCTCAGAAATAACCGCTCGACGCGGCCGTGGCTTCCTTCGGGATTTCGACGCCGTCGACCAGGATCTTGTCGACCAGTTCGTGGTGGAAGCAGACCAGCCCCTTGATGCGCTCTGCCTCGTGCACCGGTTCCGGATAATACCAGACGAGGTTCTCGTGACGTTTGGCCTTCGTCGTCACGTGATAATAGCTGGAGATGCCCTTGTAAGGACAACGCGAGATGTAGCGGCTGGGCGCGAACATATCGAGCCGCGTGTCGGCGATCGGCAGATAGTGGCGCACCGGATGGCCGGTCTCGAACAGGAACACGCCGCGGCGTGAATCGGCGACCTGTTCGCCGTCGAGGATGACCTGCACGCGCCGCGACGACGGCAGGCAGTCGATCCGGCGGAACGGATCGCGGGCGTGGACGAAGATCTCCTCGTCCTCCTCGAACCAGTGGCCCATCTTGCTCCAGGTGAACGACATGTAGTCCGATATAGGCGGACAGCCCTTGACCGGATCGAGATAGCGCCAGGCCGCGTCCTCGACCAGCGTGATGCCGGTGTTGAGCGAGTAGTGGGTGGCTGTGCCCTTGAACGGATCCTCTGTCGTGGTCTTGCTCGGCAGCAGGAATTCCTCGCGAACGTCGCCGATCGGGAAATAGTAGACCGGCAGGTGATCGGATTCGTAGAACACCAAGGCATTGGTCGTATCGGCCACGGTCATCGACCCCACCTGCACACGCAGTCGCTTCTGCGTCGGCATGGTGAAGGCTATGTAGCCCGGCTCGAATTCATACTGCACGAGGGTGTCCAGCAAGGGAAAATGCGGCCCACGGCCGCGCAAATGAGGCTTGCGAATGGTAGTCTCCCGTTTTGTTTCTTTTGTCATCGGGCGTTGGGGCACGATCAGCTCAACGACACGCGGTCGAGCAGCAGGCCGGCCGCGATCGGCGGCAGGCCGCTGACATTCTTGCGCACCGGCACCAGCAGATCGGGGAAATAGCTGAAGATGACAGGCGTCTCGTCGAGCAGCAGTTTCTGGATGTCGGAGGCGGCGGCGCGCTGCGCGCCGACATCGAGCGCCTTGAGATAGCTGGTGACCATGCCGTCATAGGCCGGGCTCTTGAAATGCGCCGCGTTCCACGGGCCGTCGCTGACCAGCGGGCTCTTGAGAAACACGTTCGGCACGCTGCGATGCGCGTAATCGGTAATGCCGAGCGGGCTGTCCAGCCAGTCCGACTGGCCGAACACCGCCTTGCCGTAATATTTGTCCTGGTCCTCGATGTTGAGCGAGATGCGGGCACCGATTTCCTTGGCGAAATTCTGGAACAATTGCGCATAGCCCGGAATGTCGGAATAGCGCAGCGTGGTCAGCGTGATGTCGAAGCCTTCGGCGAGACCCGCCGCCTCGAGCAACTGCTTGGCCTTGGCGATCTCCTGGACGCGTTGCGGCACCGACTTGTCGGTCGCAGGGAAGGCCGGCGCGAACGGGCTGTCATTCCCGGTCGCCGCCATGCCGCGGCACAAGCCGTCGACCAGCTTGGAGCGGTCGATGCACAGCGCCAGCGCCTGGCGTACGCGCTTGTCGGTGAACGGGCCGGTGTCGCAGCGCATGTGAAGCTGGCGGTGCGCGGTCGAAGCGACACGCAACACGGTGATATCAGGACTGTTCAGCACGACCTGGCTGACATCGAGCGGAACAGCATCGAGAATGTCGACCTCGCCCGCCTGCAGCGCCAGGATGCGCGGTTGCACGTCACCGTAGAACTTGAACTCGAGCCGGTCGGGCAGCGCTTTCTCACCCCAATAGTCTGGGTTGCGGATGAAGGTCGCGCCGACCTTCGGCGTGTAGGTCTCCAGCCGGAACGGCCCGGTGCCTTCAAACGTCTTTTCGTAGTCGCCCTTGTAGCTCGCCGGCAGGATGACGGCGTTATAGTTGTCGATCGACACCGAATAGGGAAAGCTGCCATTCGGCGCATCGAGATGGAAGGCGACGGTGTGGTCGTCGACCTTCCGGGTGCCGCCCTTCGACAGCAGCCCCTTGAACACCGACAGCGCGTTGGAGGCACCGTTGGGGTCGGCCAGCCGATCGAAGGTTGCGACGACGTCGTCGGCCTTGAAGTCCTCGCCATTGTGGAATTTCACGCCCTTGCGCAGCTTGAAGGTCCAGATGCTGCCGTCCTCGTTCGGCGCCCAGCTTTCCGCCAGCACCGGCTTCAAGGTGAGGTCCGGCTGCGTGATGCAGAGAAACTCGGCGGTCTGGAAAACCAGCTGATAGCTGCCGCTGTCATAGTAGGTGACGGGATCGATGGCGCCGCCCGGCGTCGCCACGCCGGCGCGCACCGTGCCGCCCGGCTTGCCCTCGGCGCGTGCCTGCTGTGTACCGAAGCCAACTGCTGCGACAAGGCTGCCCAGGAACGGCAGGGAGAGGCCAAGCACGCTGCCATGGCGCAGGAAGTCGCGCCGGCCCATCCTGCCGGCCAGCAATTCGTCGACAGCGGAATTTTCGATTGCAGTGAGCGTCCTGCGAGCGTTGTCGATCATCCGGAAATGCTTGGGCATGGCTGGATTCCTCGCTTGTCTTGGGATTCAGTCATCTAGTTCATTGTTGACTGCCGCCGGAAAGCGATTTTTTTTGATAGGGGTCATCGAAATTTTCGATGCAAGAGGTGGGTATGGACACTGAGAATCTGCGCAGCTTTCTCGAAGTCGCCACCCATGGCAGCTTTACCGTCGCGGCCAGCCGGCTCAACCTCGCCCAGTCCACGGTCAGTGCGCGGATCAGGGGACTGGAGGATCAGTTGGGACGCCGGCTGTTCGTGCGCGACCGCGATGGCGTCACGCTGACGCCGGCCGGCCGGCAATTCCTGCCGCACGCATCGTCCATCACCCGCACCTGGGAGCAATCACGGCAGGATATCGCCGTTCCCGATGGCTACGAAACCTTGCTGCGGCTGACCGCGCCGGCCTATCTCTGGGACCGCATCACCTCGCCCTGGGTCGAGTGGATGCGCGCCAGGCGGCCGAACGTGGCGCTGCGGCTTGAAGGCAGTTTCCCGGATCTGGCGATCGACCAGCTGGCAGAAGGCCTGCTCGACATCTGCATCCTCTATCTTCCGCGACCGCATCCCGGCATTGTCTACGAGACGCTGGCCGTCGATCAGGTCGTGCTCGTCCAGCACGCCGCACAGACCAAGCCATGGACCGAAAACTATATCCTGATGGACTGGGGACTGGAATTCCGCATCGAGCACGACCGCGCCTTTGCCGGCATGGTCAAGCCGGCCATATCGGCCGGGCTGGTCTTCATCGGCCTCCAGCATGTCCTGTCGCAGCAAGCCGCCGCCTATCTGCCGCTCAGCGCCGTCAGCGGCCATATCGAGCGCGGTGAGATGCGGCGCATCGACAACACACCGGTATTCCAGCGGCCAATCTACCTCGCCTATCCCTCGAATCCCGTGTCTTCGGATGTCCTGGATGTCGCGCTCACCGGGCTGCGTACGCTGGCCAGGGACTGGGCTGAAGTTCAGGGCTTTTCGGAAGGTGACCGTTCCCTCGGCATGGCCGGGCAGATCTGACCGGCCAAGCCACGCGAGCGACAGCGCTATGCCGGCTCGGTTGCGACCGCCCTCTGCAGCCTAGCCAGTTCGGCGTAAGGAATGTGGCAGCGGATCGAATGGCCGGGCTGGGCTTCGCTGAGTGGCGGCTCCTGCTGTTCGCAGATCGGGCCGATCTTGCGCGGGCAACGCGTGTGGAACACGCAGCCCGACGGCGGGTTGGTGGCGCTGGGGATTTCGCCATCGAGACGAATACGCGCCGTCTCGGTCTGGTCGAGTTTGGGCACGGCCGACAGCAGCGCTTCGGTATAGGGATGATGCGGGCCGGAAAAGACGTCTTCCGACGGTCCTAGTTCCATGATGCGGCCGAGATAAAGTACGGCGATCTTGTCGGAGAGGTAACGCACCACGGCAAGGTCGTGCGAGATGAAGATGTAGCTGACGTCTTCCTTGGATTGCAGGTCGGCGAGCAGATTGAGGATCGCTGCCTGTACCGACACGTCGAGCGCCGAGGTCGGCTCGTCGCAGACGACGATGCGCGGATCGCCAGCGAAGGCGCGCGCGATGGCAACGCGCTGCTTCAGGCCGCCCGAAAGCTGGCGTGGCTTGACGGCAAGATGCCGGTCTGTGAGCCGCACCGAGCGGACGAGGTCGTTGAGACGAGCCTCCAGCGCCTTGCCGGAGAGGCCCGCCAGCCGCTTCAGCGCGCGGCCGATCAGGTGGCGGATCGAATGCGAGCGGTTGAGTGCGGAATCCGGATTCTGGAAGACGATCTGCATCGCCTTGATCTGGTCGTCGCTGCGGTTCTCCAGCCGTGGCGCCAGCGCCTTGCCTTCCAGCTCGATGGTGCCGCCTGCGTCTGGCGGCACCAGGCCGAGCAGCAGCCTGGCAAAGGTCGTCTTGCCGCTGCCGGACTCGCCGACCAGCCCGAGCGTCTCGCCGGGTCTGAGATCAAGCGAGACGTCCTTGACGGCGCGCAGTGCATGGCCGTGGCTGGCATAGGTCTTGTTCAGCCCGGCGACGCGCAGCACCGGTGCTGCTGCCACCTTTGGCGCCGGCGCCACATCGCTCGGTGTCGCACGCGGCAACGCTTGCGCCTTGTCGTGATAGTGGCAGCGTGACAAGCGCCTCCCGCGTTCGTCACTCAGATCATAGAGCGGCGGCAATTCGGTGCGGCAACGGTCGTCGGCGAGCGCGCAGCGGTCGGCGAAGGCGCAGCCCTTGATGTCGGCCCCGATGCCGGGCAGAAACCCCGGAATGGTGTCGAGGCGGCCCTGATCCTTGCGCTGGCCACCGCGCGGCAGGCAGCGCAGCAGCGCCACCGTGTAGGGATGGCGCGGATCGTTGAACACGACCTCCGTCGGCCCTTCCTCGACCAGCATGCCGGCATAGAGCACGCCAACCCGGTCGCACATGTTGGAAACGACCGCGAGGTTGTGGCTGATGAACAGGATAGAGGCCGACAGTTCCTGCCTGAGCTGTGCGATCAGGTCGAGCACTTCGGCCTCCACCGTCGCATCGAGGCCGGTGGTCGGCTCGTCGAGGATCAGCATCGACGGATCGTTGGCCAGCGCCATGGCAATCGCCACGCGTTGCTGCATGCCGCCGGAAAGCTGGTGCGGGTAGCGCTGCATGACGCTGACGGGGTCGGAGATGCGCACGCGGTTCAGCATCGCAATCGCCCGGTCGGTGGCCGCTTGTCCCGAAATGCCGCCGAGTTCAAAAATCTCGGTCAGCTGACGGCCGACGCGGATCGACGGATTCAGCGCCTTGCCCGGGTCCTGATAGACCATGGAGACGCTTTCCGCGCGCGCCCGCCTGAGCGCCTCGGCGTCCAGCTTCATCACATTCTGGCCATCGAGGGAGATGGCGCCGCCGGTGATCGAACCGTTTCTAGGAAGATAACGCACGACAGTGAGCGCCACTGTCGACTTGCCGCAACCGGATTCGCCGACCAGACCGTAGGCTTCGCCCTGGCCGATGCTGAGGCTGAGGTTGCGCAGCACGGCGCGATTGCGGCCGGCGACGCGGTAGGCAACCGAAAGATCGGTGAGTTCGAGTGCGTTTCCGGCCTTGGCGGAGTTAGTCATTGAGCGCTCCGTGAACGCCGTCGGCCGCCAGATTGACGCCGATCACCAGCGAAGCGATGGCGAGCGCATCGAACAGCACCGTCCACCAGAAGCCGCCGCCGATCATGCCGTAATTGTTGGAGATCGACAGCCCCCAGTCGGGCGAGGGCGGCTGGATGCCAAAGCCCATGAAGGAGAGCGTGGCGACGGCGAAAATGGCATAGCCGAGCCGCACGGTGGTTTCGACCAGGATCGGCGGGATGACGTTGGGCAGGATCTCGACGAACATTGTATGCAGCGCACTTTCATGCCGAAGCTGTGCGGCGGCGACATAGTCGAGTTCGCGCTCGGCCAGCACCGCCGAGCGCACGGTGCGCGCGATGATCGGCGCGAAGCTCAGGCCGATGACGACGATGACGGTCGTCTTCGAGGTGCCGAGCGCAACGATGGCCAGCAGCGCGACGATGACCACCGGGATCGCCATGAAGGCTTCCAGGATGCGGCTGACGACATCGTCGACGAGACCGCGAAAATAGCCGGTAAGGAGGCCGAGCGCCGTGCCGGCCACTGTCGCCAGCAAGGTTGCCAGCGGTGCGACGGTCAGGATGTCGCGCGAACCGACGATGACGCGCGAGAAGACGTCGCGGCCGATCTGGTCGGTGCCGAACCAGTGTTCGGAAGAGGGCGGCGCCAGCGCGTTGATGATGTCGTCCGCAAGTGGATCATAAGGTGCGAAATGCTCGCCGAACAGCGCACAGGCAACCCAGAACAGCACGATGGCGAAACCAACAAGGAATGTTCGGGAGCGCAACAGCGAGAAAAAGACCTCCGCCAGCGGGCCGCGCCGGCGCGTGTCGTCTGGTGTCGGAGAGCTGGTTTGGACGGCGCTCATTGATCTGACCCCAGACGGATACGCGGATTGAGCACGGAATAGAGGAAGTCGGCGACAAGGGTGGCCACGGCATAGACAATGCCGATGGTGAGGATGCCCGACTCCAGCATCGGGAAATCCTTGCCGCGCGCGGCGGTGAAGATCAGCGACCCGATTCCCTGATAGCGAAACAGCGTTTCGATGACGACAAGGCCGCCGATGAGGTAGCCGGTCTGCGTCGCGATGACAGTGATGGTCGGCAGCAGCGCGTTGCGCAGCACATGCCGCCAGATCACCGTGCGCCAGGGCAGGCCCTTCAGCACGGCCGTTCGCGTGTAGTCGGAATCGAGCGCCTCGATCATGCCGGAGCGTGCCATGCGGGCGATGTAGCCGAACAGCACCAGGAACAGCGGCAGCGAGGGCAGGATCAGGTAATAGAGCTGCGTGAAGAAGCCGGCATCGCGCGGCCATGCGGCCGAGATCGGCAGCCAGCGCAGCCACACGCCGAAGATCAGGATCAGGATGATGCCGGTGACGAATTCCGGCAGCACCGTCACCGACAGGCCGCCAAGGCTGATGATGCGATCGAGCGGCCGGTTGAGGTTGAGCGCTGCAATGACGCCGCCGAGAATGCCGATCGGCACCACCAGAACGAAGGCGACCGCCGCCAGCTTCATCGAATTGCCGAGCGCATCGATGACGAAAGGCGCGACCGGCGAGCGGAAGATGTAGGACGTGCCCATGTCGCCCTGGACGAAATTGGAGATCCAGCTCCAATACTGCGCCAGCAGCGGACGATCGACACCGAGCGTGTGATTGAGCGTGTCGACCGCGCGCTGGTCTGCGAACGGACCCAATATTGCGCGCCCGACATTGCCGGGCAGCACCTGGCCGCCCAGGAACACCATGATGCTGAGCAGGAACAGCGTGACGAGCGACAGCGAGACACGCCGGACAAGGAAGGAGAGAATGGCTAGGACTCCTTGTGGAGCCAGCCCCCATGCGGGAGCTGGCTGTTAGAGGATTGGCTTTTCCTTTCCGCTCAGGCCTTCGATGCCTTATCGAGGAACAGCTGCGACATGGCGGTCGGCTGTACGCCGGCCACGCCCTTCGCCGTCGCCGTCAGATAGTCGTAGAAATAGCCGAAGATGACAGGCGTTTCCTCGAGCAGCAGCTTCTGGATCTTGCCGGCGTCGGCCTTCTGCGCCTCGAGGTCAAGGGCCGCGATGTAGCTGGTCGCCAGCGCATCATAGTCCTTGTTCTTGAAGTGTGCCGCGTTCCAGGTGCCTTCACTCTTCAGCGGTGCCGCGAGATAGACATTCGGCACGCCGCGGTGACCATAGTCGGTGATGCCCATCACCGAATCCAGCCAGTTCGACTTGCCGAACACCGCGTCTCCGTAATAGCCGCTCTGGTCGAGGATATTGAGGTCGAGTTGAACACCGATCTCCTTGACCCAGTTCTGGATGAGCTGGGCGTATTCAGGGATTTCTAGGTAGCGTTCGGTGGTCAGGGTTATCTTGAAGCCCTGGCCAAAGCCGGCTGCTTCCATGAGCTGCTTGGCCTGGGCGATATCCTGCTTGCGTTGCGGCACGCTCGTATCGGTCGAAGGATAGACGGCGGCGAATGGGCTGTCATTGCCCAGAGCGGAGCGTCCCTTCATGAGGCCGGCGGCCAGCTTGTCGCGATCGAGGCAGAGCGCAATGGCACGGCGCACGCGCGCATCCTTCAACGGGCCCTCGTCGCAGCGCATGTGCAGTTGCTGATGGGCTGACGACTTCAAGCTGATGATGTCGACGTTCGGATCGTTGAGCAGAGCGACGCCGGCCAGCACCGGCATCTGGTTGATGATGTCGACCTGGCCGCCCTGCAGCGCCAGGATCTGCGGCTGCATGTCGGTGAAGAAGGTGAACTCGGTGCGTTCCGGCAGCGCCTTCGGCCCCCAATAGTCCTCGTTGCGGACGAAGGACGCACCGACCTTTGCCGTGTATTTCTCTATTCTGAACGGCCCGGTGCCGTCGAAGCTCTTTTCATAGTCGCCCTTGTAGCTCGCCGGGATGATGACGGCGTTATAGTTGTCGGACGACAGCATGTAGGGGAAGTTGCCGTTCGGCGCATCGAGGTGGAATTCCACCGTGTAGTCGTCGACCTTCTTCGAGGCGCCCTTCTGCAGGATGCCGGTGAACACCGACAGCGCATTGGACGAATTGGCCGGATCGGCAAGGCGGTCGATGCTGGCCACGACATCGTCGGCTTTCATCTCGCCGCCGCTGTGGAATTTTACGCCTTTGCGCAGCTTGAAGGTCCAAACGGTGCCATTGTCGTTCGGCTTCCAGCTTTCGGCCAAGGCCGGCTGAAGAACGAGGTCAGGGCCGTCGACGCAAAGGAATTCGGCAACCTGCTGCATGACCAGCAGGCCGCCTGCGTCAGCGATGGTGACCGGGTCGATTGTCGCTGCCGGCACGCTGCTGGCGACGCGGATGGTGGCGCCGGGCGCGCCTTGGGCGCGCGCCAGCGACGGCATGCCGCTGAGGCCGGCTGCCATGCCGATACGGCCCAGCAGCGGCAGCGACAGGCCGAGCAGGCTGCCGTGACGGACGAAGTCGCGGCGGCTGACACGACCGTCGACAAGGCCGTCGATCAGGTGATTTTCAAGCGGCGTGCGATTGCGCCGGATCAGGTCGAGAATGGTGTAGTTCTTGCTCATGGGTTTTTACCCTTTCCCCTATTTCTTATGGTTGACGAAATTTCGTGGATTGCTCCATTTCGGATCGCCAGAGAGGCCTGTCGATCGGAATCTTAGCATGCGGTTTTGCCCGGTATCTAGTCGTGGCACGGACGCGCCGGATTGCTGGCTGCACTGCTTCCATCGTCTTTGTCCAACCTTCCCGGCCGAAGTCGCGGTGGTTGGCTTCTCGTGCCTGGCCGTCGGTCTTGCCGTCATCTAGTTCAGCGGCAAACGGCGATAGGTTCCGGGCTTTGCCGGGTCATGATACTTGTTGCACGGTCCTTTCTCGGTAAAGTCTCTGTGACAGGCAGCGAGGTTTTCGCGCGATAAGGTGACGCCGAGACCGGGACCTTCCGGAACGCGCACGAAATTGTTTCTCGGCGAAAACGGCCCTTCCTCGGTGACATCCATCGGCAGCATGCGAAACAGCGACTGGTTAGGCTCCCTGATCCAGCCTAGTGCCGCGCACAGGTGCAGATAGGCGGCACTGCCGATGCCGCTGTCACCGCTGTAGCACCAGAAATCGATGCCGGCATGCTCGCAGGCGCCGACGAAGCGCAACAGCCGGCCTATGCCGCCATGCGTCGTCGGGTTGCCGACGAAGGCGTCCGGCACCTTGGTTTCCATGGCGCGCGCAATGTCGATGTTGTGGGTCGAAAACGGGATCGAGCAATGGCGCCGCAATTCGCGCATCTCCTCGATCGTCGCCACCGGATCCTCCCAGTTGCGCACGCCGAGGTCTTCCAGCGACCGCGCTAGGCGACGCGCGGTGCTGAGCGAATAGGCCTGGTTGGAATCGATGCGGATCATCGCATCGTCGCCGAGTTTCTTGCGGATCAGCTCGACCATCCTGAGCGAGATTTTCGGATCTTCGGTCGAGAACTTGCCTTCGAAGAAGGTCGTTCCATGCGTCTCGTGCAATTCGACGCAATAGTCGGCGACTTCCTCCGGCGTCGTCTCGCCCTTCACCTTTGGCCCGTCACCGCGCAGCGAAAAATAGTCGGTGAACGGGATGTCCTTGCGCACGGCGCCGCCGAGCAACTGGTAGAGCGGCTGGTTCCACGCCTTCCCGCGCAGGTCCCACAAAGCCATCTCGATGGCGCCGAAAGCCATGATGCGGGTGCGGTCGTTGATCGACTGCACGCCGGTCCAGAAGGGCAGGCAGACATGCTCGGCGCCGGCGATGTCGAAGGCATCGCGCCCGACCAGCCATGGCGCCAGGACATCGTTGATGATCGCGGCCGCCGCCGGCGTCGGCGCTTCGCCGAGGCCAATCAAGCCATCCTCCGTCTCGACTTCGACGATGGTCGGCGAAAATCCGTCGAGTTCGCCGAACACCCAGGCATAGGGCGCCTCGAGGCGCAAATTGATCGGCGTGGCTTTGATGCTGCGGATTTTCATCTCAGCGGCCGACTTCGAAGAAAGGCTTGCCCAGCAGATCGGGAACGACGTCGATACCGAGGCCCGGTCCGTCCGGAATGCCCATGCGGCTACCGGTGACCGGCGGCATGTTCGACGCCGTGCGCACCGTCACCCATTCATGGAAGGCGATGGCGTGCAGCCGGCGCTCCTCGGGCGTCGACAGCGACAGGTGTGCCATCGCAGCGGTGTCGATCTCGGCGCCACCAGTGTCCTCGACCGTGATCATGAAACCCAAATCGACGGCAACATCGCGGATCTGACGGGTCTTGGTCACGCCGCCCAGCCGCGAGATCTTCAGCGTTAGCCCGTCGGCCGCGCCCCGACGATGGATTTCCAGCATCTCCTCGAGCGAGGTGACGGATTCGTCGAGCACCATTGGCTTGTCGAGCATGCGGCGAACCGACATGTTCTCGTCGATCGTCGTACAGGGCTGCTCGAACGTGTAGTCGATGCTGCGCGTCGCGTCGGCAAACTGGCGCGCCTGGTAGGGGGTCCAGCCGGCGTTGGCATCGCAGAAGATGACCGTGCCTTTCGGCACCGAGGCGGCGACCGCGGCGACGCGTTCGATGTCGTCATGGACATTGCCGCCGACCTTGACCTGCAGCCGGTGGAAACCATCCTTGACGATGCGCTTGGCCAGCGCGGCCATGGCGTCGAGGCTGCCGTGCGTGACGACCTTGTAGAGTTCGGCCGTCTCGCTCTCCTTGCCGCCCAGCAGCGTTACCAGCGGCACGTCGGCGGCTCGTGCCGCCAGATCCCAGCAGGCCATGTCGAGCGCCGACTTGATGTAGGAATGGCCCTTGAACACCGTATCCATCAGCCGCCCGATGCTTGCCAGCCCGCGCGGATCGTGGCCGATAAGGTGCGGCGCGATTTCGGGCACGCCGGCGCGGGTGCCGGCCGGGAAGGCTGCCGAATAGAAATTGCCGAGCGGCGCCATCTCGCCCCAGCCGGTAAGGCCGCTGTCGGAGGTGATCGACACGATCACCGCGTCGAATGCGTCGGCTTCGCGCCCCTTCGACATGCGGTATGGCCCGTCCACGAAGGGCTGCACGACGTGGTAGGCCTTGATGGTTTCGATCTGCACGTGTCTTGTCCGCTGTCTGTGAGTTGGGAACGGGTCAGGCGCCCCTCGACGGGCGTTGTTCGAGGCCGCGCGCGTAGGCAAGCAACTCCTCGAAATCGAGATCGATGTGCTCCCTGGCATGGCGCTGGGCGGCACGCATGTCCTTGCCCTTCAGCAACCGCACATAGGTTTCGTGAACGTCTTCGGCCGGAACCGGCTCATTGCGGGCATGTTGGTGGAGCGCAAAATACATCTGCAGCCGGCTGGTCAGCCGTTGCCAGGTTTCCAGCAGCACCGAATTGTCGGCCCATTCGTAGATCAGGCCATGCAGTTGCAGCGCGGTTTCGATTTGGCGTGTCGTGTCCAACGCACGGGTCGCCTGCTTCACGGCTTCGTGGCGCCGGTCGAGCTCGTCGAAGAAGCGTTGGTCGCGCAGCGGCCACGCCCGCTCGATGGCCAGCTCGTCCATCACCTTGTTGAACGAATAGGCATCGTCGATGTCCTTGGCTGTGACCTCGATGACAAAGGTGCCGGCATAGGGAATGCTGGTCAGGATGCCTTCCTGCACCAGCTCGCGCATTGCCTCGCGCAACGGCGCGCGGCTGACCCGCATTTGTTCGGAAATCCGCAGCTCGTTGAGCTTCTGGCCGGGTGCGAGCTGCCCGGTCAGGATCGCGCGCCGCAACAGCGCGACGATCTCGGCGCGTCGCGTCGTGTCCGCAATCGGACTGAAATCCGCTTTCGCCATTCGGCCGCTCCCAGGGAAATCGAAAGCAAGACAAGCAGATTGTCGACGATCTAACAAGAGGTCATCTTCGGATTCTTGGGGCCGCTGGCATATTGCCTCTTCGGTCTCAGGCGGCGCGGCCGTAGAAGCCGACGCGCTCCTCGGCGCTGAACATCACGCCGGGCTTCTCATAGTAGGAAAACACCGCGATCATGCGCTCTCGCTCGCCTTCGACGGTGGTGACGCGATGCGCGGTGTTCTTGCCGCGGAAGACATTGAGTGTGCCCGGTTTCATGCACAGGATCTTGGAATCGGGGTCGCGCCCTTCCAGCAGCCTTGCGACGCCGTCATAGTTGGGATTGTCGTCCGACCTCAGATCGGTGCGGTATTCGAGGTCGCCGCCACGCTCCGCTGCCTGCAACAACAGCGTCGTCGTGAATTCGGAACGATCGAAATGCCAGTTCAAAGCCTCGCCGGCGCGATAGGCCATGACGTTGGTACGGGCCAGGGGATCCTGCATGACATGCAATCTGGGCTTGCCCATCGTCGCTGCCAGGAAGCGCAGTAGCGGTTCGTATTCGTAGATGGCGAGCACGACACTGCCAGGAATCTGGTCGGCACAGACGGTGTGACTGATGGTCTCCACCTTGCGCAGCGCCGGATGGTCGGGTGCAAGCTCGGGAATGTCAGGCTTGAAGTAGATGTTGTGCATGCGCTTGTGCGCATGCGAGCGCGCGGCCATCACCGGCTGGATTTCGCGCACGGCTTGTTCCGCCACGCCGGGGCGCAAAAACCCTTCCAGATTGAACATGCCGTCGGCTTCGAGCGCGGCGACGGATTGTTCGACAAGGCGCTGCCATTCGGCGCTGCCTTCGCGGTCGAGCGGATAGCGGTTGAGATCGAGGATGTCTTTCATCGTCATGGCTCCGAAGGTTGTGAGCTTATGAGACGGCAAAAAAATCTTTCTCTCAACGTCGAAAATAGTTAGGATTGGCCAAGAAAAACTTACGGACTCGATGTGGAACGGTTGCCGCCGCTGAATGCGATCAAGGCTTTCGAGGTTGCGGCGCGTGCCGGCAGCTTCACTTTGGCCGCCTCTGAACTCGGCGTATCGTCGGCGGCGGTCAGCCAGCAGATCCGCAACCTCGAGAGCTGGTTCGGCAAGCAGCTGTTTGTGCGTAGCGGCAATCGCATCGCGCTCACCGACGCCGGCCACGCCATCTATCCGCAGACAGCGAAAGCTTTGGGAGACATCGCCACCATAGGCCAGCGCATGCTGGAGGGCGGGGTGCGGACGCGTCTGGTCGTCAGTGTGCCATTCTCGTTGGCCGAACTGTGGCTGGCGCCGAGGCTGGCGGTACTTCTCGATGCCTTTCCGCAGATGGCGATCGACGTTCGGGTCGAGGACGATCCGGTCGACCTGATGCGCCAGAACATCGATCTGCGCATCAGCTATGGCGACTATCACTATCCCGGGCTGAAACTTGTTCGTCTCGTCCATGACGATGTCCTGCCGGTCTGTGCACCGGAATTCTGGCACCGGCACGGCAATGGCGATCCCAGTCTGGCGGATTTGCACGAGAGCCAGTTCATCCACACCAATTGGGGGCCGAACTATGCCTCGCACCCGACCTGGGCGGACTGGTTCGCGGCATCCGGCGGCAGTCGCTCGCCCGACCCGTCGCACGGGCGGCGCGTCGGCCTGTCCAGCCTGGCGATCGCCTCGGCAAGACTGGGTCTGGGCATCGCCCTTGGCCAGCGGGTCATGGCGCGCGCCGATCTGGAGGCCGGTCGGCTGATTGCGCTCTCCTCCGTCTCGGTGCGCCTCGGGCATCCCTACTGTGCGTTTATGCCGCCGGCCAAGGCCGACCGCGCCGATGTTGCCGGTCTGGTGGAACTGCCCGGTCGCGGGGCCCCCGCCACCTGGGGCACGGGGGGGGCGCCGCGCTGAAGCCGGGTCCTGACGGGGGTGTTCAGGTGGCCGGCTTTTCCGGTATCGGCGATACAGGCGCTCCGGGTCCGATCTTCTGCAGATTGCCCGTGATCACCTGGTCGCCCTCGGCGACGCCGCTGAGGATGGCGACCTGATCGCCGCTCGTCGGTCCTAGCGAAACCAGCCGCTGGTCGACGGTGTTGCCCTTGCCGACGACATAGAGATATTTGCCGAGCTGGCTCGAGCCCAGCGCCGTCTGCGGCACCATCAGCGCGTCGGCCTGCTCTCTCACATGCAGCCGGACACGAACATATTGGCCCGGCAGCAGCGTGAACTTGCCATTGCCGATCGTCGCGCGCGCGGTGATGGTGCCGGTCGAGCGGTCGATCGAATTGTCGATGAAGGTAAGCTCACCCTTTTGGCTGGCCTCGGTCTGGCCGGGGAGCAGGACCTCCACTTCGATCGGGCCGTTGGCACGGGCTTGCTCGATCTCGGCCAGATCCGTCTCGCTCGGGTTGAAGGTGACGTAGATCGGGTCGAGCTGCACCAGCGTGTTGAGCACGGTACCGGCAACGCTGACCAGCGTTCCGACCGAGGCCTGGTTGCGGCCCAGGCGCCCGCCAAACGGCGCGCGGATTTCGGCATAGCCCAGATTGAGCTCTGCCGTGCGGACCGCCGCCTGGTTGACCGCCAGCGACGCCTGCGCTTCGCGCAAGGTGCTGGTGCGCTGGTCGAACCCGTCCTTGGCGAGGTAGCCGCTCTTGGCGAGCTCGGTGCCGCGACCGAGATTGGACCGGGCATAGTCGAGCGTCGCCGTGTCGCGCTGCACTTGCGCCTTGGCCTGGTCGAGAGCCGCCTGGAAGTCGTCAGGCGAGATCTTGTAGAGAAGGTCGCCTTGCCGGACATCGACACCGTCGTCGGCGGCCTGCTCCTGCAGATAGCCTGGAATCCTGGCCTGCAAGGTGATGCTGCGGATCGGTTCCGTCCGCGCGGCGTAGTCCAGGTAGATCGGGATCGTCTTCTTGACGACGCTGACCACCGGCACCGGCATGACGAATGCCGCCGGAGCAGGCGTCGCTGCGGCCGTGCCGGCATTGAGGCTGAGATTGCCCATGTCGAGCAGGTGGACGCTGGCCACCGAGATCGCTCCCAGTGCGACGGCCGTTCCCAACGCGATTTTCCATTTACGCATGATCAGTCTCCAATCTTATTCGGCCGCTTCCGCCAGGGGCGGGATAGCGTGCTCAGTCGTTGGTTCATTGTCTTGAGAGGCGGGCTCGTCACTGCCGCGGCGTTCGCGCAGCTGCTCGATGACCGCGTAGAACACCGGCACGAACACCAGCGACAGGATGGTCGCCGCGACCATGCCGCCGAACACGGTGGTGCCGATCGACTGCCGGCTTGCCGCACCGGCGCCGGTCGCAAACATCAGCGGCAGCACGCCGAGGATGAAGGCGAAGGCCGTCATCAGGATCGGCCGCAGCCTGAGCCGTGCCGCCTCCATCGCCGCGTCGACGATGCTGAGGCCTTCTTCGCGCCGTCGCCTTGCGAACTCGACGATCAGGATCGCGTTCTTGGCCGCCAGGCCGATCAGCATGACGAAGCCGATCTGCGAGTAGACGTCAATCTGCATGCCACGCAGCAACAAGGCCACGAAGGCGCCGAACAGGGCCAGTGGCACCGCCAACAGCACCATGAACGGCATCGCCCAGCTCTCATACTGCATCGCCAGGATCAGGAAGACGAAGACGATGGCGAGGCCGAAGACGACGGACGCGATCGATCCTGCCTTGAGCTCCTGGAAGGTGATGCCGGTCCATTCGAAACCGAAATCCCTTGGCAGCGCAATGGCGGCGGC
This sequence comes from Mesorhizobium sp. M0140, assembly GCF_040322475.1. Lineage (NCBI taxonomy): Bacteria > Pseudomonadati > Pseudomonadota > Alphaproteobacteria > Hyphomicrobiales > Phyllobacteriaceae > Mesorhizobium > Mesorhizobium sp. M0140. The sequence continues at coordinate 266,412 of NZ_JAMYTM010000001.1, forward strand.
CCGTTCCATCGCGGCAACCGCCTGGCCTGAGGAAAAGCCGGGTGCGGCACCGCCATTGATCGAGGCCGAGGCATTGTTGTTGTAATGCGGCACGGTCTCCGGGCCGACGAAGGGCACGAGTTTGCCCAGCGTCGAGAGCGGCACCATGCCGCCGGAGGCATTGCGTACATAGAGCCGCGAAATGTCGGCGGCACCCGCACGTGCATCCTTGTCGGCCTGGATGGTCACCCGGAAGGTGCGGCCGAACAGGTTGAAGTCGTTGACGTAGAGCGAGCCGAGATAGATCTGCAGCGTGTTGAAGACATCGGGCAGGTTGAGGCCGAGCAGTTTGGCCTTGCTGCGGTCGAGGTCGTAGTTGAACTGCGGCGTCGAGGTCGAGAACGGCGAGAACAGCTGCTGCGGGTTGATTTCCGGCTGCTTGCGCGCCTCGGCGATCACGGCTTGCGTCGCATCGTTGAGGGCTGAACTGCCGCGGCCGGTCAGATCCTCGACGACGAATTCGAAGCCGCCTGTGGTGCCGATACCCGGGATAGACGGCGGATCGAAGCTCAGCGCGAAAGCTTCCGGGATCTGCATCAGCTTGCCGCGCACATCGGCGACGAGCTTCGACGCGCTCTGGTCGGGGCCGCGCTCCTCCCAGGGCTTCAGGATGGCGAATTCGACCGCCGAATTCGACTGCGCCGCACTGGTCAGGAAATTCAGGCCGCTGATCGAGCCGACAATCTCGACGCCGGGCGTCGCCTGCAGGATGTCGCGCGCCTTCTGCGCCACCGCGTCGGTGCGTTCCAGCGACGCGCCGTCGGGCAACTGGATGACGACGAAGAAATAGCCCTGGTCCTCGACCGGAAGGAAGGTCGAGGGCAGCCGCTGCCAGACGAAGTAGGTGGCGACCAGGCCGGCCGCGAACAGGCCGAGCATGATCCAGCGCAAGCGGATGAGAATGCGTACGCCATTGGCGTAGGCGTGCGATAGCCTGTCGAAGCCGGCATTGAACCAGCGGAACGGGGCGAACTGCGTCTCGCCGCGATGGCGCAGGAAGGCCGCACTGAGCGCGGGACTGAGCGTCAATGAGTTGAAGGCGGAGATGCCGACGGAGATCGCCACGGTCAGCGCGAACTGGTTGTAGAGCTTGCCGGAGACGCCGGGAATGAAGGCGACCGGCACGAACACCGCCATCAGCACCGCGGTGGTGGCGATGATCGGTCCGGTGACCTCGCGCATTGCGGCCTTGGTCGCCGCAAGCGGCTTGAGCCCGGCCTCCAGCTGTCGTTCGACATTCTCAACCACGACGATGGCGTCGTCGACGACGAGGCCGATCGCCAGCACCATGCCGAGCAGGGAGAGCATGTTGAGCGAGAAGCCGAGCATCTCCATGACGACCAGCGTCGCCACCAGCGACACCGGAATGGCGATGGTCGGGATGATCGTCGTGCGCCAGCTTTGCAGGAAGAGGAACACCACGGCGACGACCAGCACCAGCGCTTCGCCGAGCGTGATCAGCACGTCATGCATCGATGCCGAGACGAAGCGCGTCGTGTCGTAGTGCATCGCATAGGACACGCCCTTCGGGAAGCGGCCCGACAGCTCCTGCATCTTGTCCTTGACGCGCTGCTGCAGATCGAGCGCGTTGGAGCCGGGCATCTGGTAGACGGCAAGCACCACGGTCGGGTCCTTGCCGAAGAAGGCCGACGACGAATATTGCAGCGCGCCGAGCTCGATGCGGGCGACGTCGCGCAGCCTGACCAACGAGCCGGTGTCGGTATTGGCGCGCACGACGATGTCGCCGAATTCCTTTGGATCGCTCAACCGGCCGACGGCGTTGACCTGCATCTCGAAGGCGGTGCCGGCCGGGGCCGGCGATTGGCCAATCTTGCCGGCCGCCACCTGGACATTCTGCTCGGCGATGGCGTTCTGCACATCGACGGCGGTGATGCCGAGATTGGCGAGCTTGTCGGGATCGAGCCAGACGCGCATCGAATAGCGCCGCTCGCCGAAGATCTGCACATCGCCGACGCCGGGCAGCCGCTTCAGCGGATCGACCACCTGCAGATAGGCAAGGTTGCTCAGTGCCACCGGATCGACCGAACTGTCGGGTGAGGTCAGGTTGACGATGAGGACGAAGTTCGGATTCTGCTTCTTGATCGTCACGCCGCCCTGGTTGACGATCGCCGGCAGCGACGAAGCCGCCTGCGAGACGCGGTTCTGCACGTCGACGGCGGCGGTGCTCAGCGAATAGCCGACATCGAAGGTGATGGTGATGGTCGAGGAGCCGTCATTGGAGCTCGTCGACGACATGTAGGTCATGCCCTGCACGCCGTTGATCTGCTGCTCCAGCGGCGTCGTCACCGTATCGGCCACCACTTGTGCGCTGGCGCCTGGATAGTGGGCGCTGACCACGACCTGCGGTGGCGTGATGTCGGGAAACTGCGAGACGGGCAGCAGGAAATAACAAATCGACCCGGCGAGCACCATGATGATGGCGATCGCCGAGGCGAAGATCGGACGGTGGATGAAAAAGTTTACCACGAGACGCAAGCCTCCCCGGCTGCTCTTGCCCGCCCGAAGGCGCTGGCGACGCTGGACAGTCTTTGACCGCGCTTGTCACCGAGGTCGTCCCGCGAATGCAGCAACGGCACCTCGTTGCGCTGCGCATCGGCAAGCGAGCGCAGCATCGTCTCGAAGGCGCGCGGGTCGACGCCATCGGCTTTCATGACCAGCCGGATCATCGGATCCCGGACGGCCTCATCTATGGTAAGATCGCGGCGCTGTGGCATTGGCCGGCTCCTTGTCTGTCGATTCGCAGCCCATGCTCGCGAACCGTTTTTAATCTCTTCACCGGCCGAGGCCGCATGATTGGCAGTTTCTCGCCCCTCTCGTCTGGCAGGGCCGTTCACGGCCTTGTTATTGACGGTGGACGATATAGGTGTTACCAGTAAGTAACATTCTGGAAGTTACAGACCGGTAACACCCTAGTCAAGAGGTGGCCGAGGGTTTTTTGGAAACGAAAGGAGATCATGATGACAGACGGCATCGTGGAGCGCTCTCGTCCCCGGGATCGGATCCTGGAGACGGCACGCGACATGTTCCACAAGCATGGCATCAAGGGCGTCGGCGTCGACGCCATCACCGAAGCTGCCGGCACGAACAAGATGACGCTCTATCGTCACTTCGAATCCAAGGACGAACTGATCGTCGAATGCCTGCGCGCCAATGCGGCCAAGGCCGGCGCTATGTGGGATGCGTTCGATGCCGAATTTCCTGGTGACAAGCTTGCCCAGCTGCATGCCTGGGTTCGCAAGGCGGCTGCCATGCTCAATGCGGACGGGCGCGGCTGCGACATGGCCAACGCCGCCGCTGAACTGACCGAGCCGGACCATCCGGCCAGGCTGGTGATCAAGGAACTCAAAGAAGCCCAGCGCGAGCGCCTTGTGACGCTATGTCGGGACGCGGGCATCGGCCAGGCTGAACTGCTCGCCGATACGCTGTCGCTTCTGCTCGAGGGTGCGCGGGTTAGTGTACAGACCGTGGGTTCGGAAGGTCCGAGCACGCAGTTCGTGCGCATGGCTGAAGGATTGATCGCTTCTTTCCGGGGCGCCGCCGCCGGTTGACGGGACCCGTGGCCTGTCAACGTGCGTCATTCCATCTGCGATGACTGGGCGTGCTTTGGTGTCGCTGTACCGCCATTCCTGCCGGCCAAACGAAAAAAGCCCGCTGCCGGGAGGAGGTGGCAGCGGGCTCGATTTTCGAATGTGGCGCGGGAGGAGGTGCACCCCATTCAGCGTCGGCATCGCATCTGGGAGGAGTAGATGGCCGACAACCAGAACCTACGAGTTGCCCAACGATTCGGCAACAAAGAAACTTGCATAGCTGCTGTGCAGATTTGCCGTGCCAATTATCGTACAAATCCGGAAACCCGGTTTAGCCAAGCCATTTCGCATTACTGCACGGGGACGTTTTCCCTGAAGATCAAGCGCGGTTCGATGAACTTGCGCGTCAGATAGGGTGCCGAGGAGGCAATCGAGCCGAGCAGGCGAATGACCGACTGTTCCGCGATCAGCCTGGCATTCTGGTCGATGACGACATCGAGCAGGTCGTCGACGAGATGACCACGCGTGTCCTTGGTCAAGTCGTGGCAGATGAACACCGGCTTGCGGTTCGGCCTGGCCTCGCGGATCGCCTTTGCAACGCCCGAATGCCCAGCTCCGACGCAATAGATGCCGAGCAGCTCCGGCTCGTCGTGCAGCGCCTTCATGGTCTCGGTGTAGCTGGCATCGGGCTCGTCGTTGACCTCGACGGCGCTGCTGACGGTCAGATTGGGAAACTCCTCACTGAGCACCGAGCGGAAACCCATTTCGCGTTCCTCGTGGCCGCGATAGGAACGTGAGCCGACGACCATCGCCAGATGACCGATTCGGCCGCCAAGGAAGCGTCCCATCAGCAGCGCCGCCGTTCGTCCCGCCACCCGGTTGTCGATGCCGACATAGGCCGCGCGCGGTGCCGCCGGAACATCGGACACCAGCGTCACCAGGCGCATGCCGGCATCGACGATGTCGTGCAGGATGTTGCGCGTACGCGGATGATCGACGGCGATGACACCGACGCCATTGGCCCTGAGCGAAAGGTTTTCGACAGCGCTCTGCAGCGCGTTCGGCGAGATACCGGCGAGGTTATGGATCCGGCACGAGGCAACAAGCGGCAGGCGCGCGGCGTAGTCCTCGATGTGCCCGGCGAGATCGCGCATGAAGGCATTGCTGCCGATCGGCAGCAGGAATTCAAGGTGGGCGGGCCGCGAGGGTAGCGTCACCTGATCGGCGACCGGCAGATAGCCGACTTGCTTGGCCGCCTCCATGACGCGCTGGCGGTTGGCCGCACTCGCACCCGGCCGGTTGTTGAGCACCCGGTCGACCGTTGCGGTCGATAGCCCGCAGCTACGAGCGATATCGGAGACAGTGGCTTTCATGCCGTAACCCACAGCCCGCAGTTGCGTGCGGTATCCGAGACTGTGGCTTTCATGCTGCAATCCTGTTCGCCATGCGATGGCGCGTCAGACAAGCGATGCGATCTGAGGTGACGGGTGATTGCCGCCCATCACCATTCTCAGTGCGATGGCTTGCCATCGGCGATGGCATCGCGGATCTCCTTGTCCGACATGCCGGTAATGATCCGTTCGACCTCCGCCACGCTGGTCTTCTTGGGGTCTATGTCGTCAGCAACCACCTTGCCCCGGCGCATGACGACGATGCGGTCGACCACCTGGAAGACATGGTGGATGTTGTGGGCGATGAAAATGCAGGAATGGCCGGAATCGCGGGCGCTGCGCACGAAGCTCAGCACACCCTGTGTTTCGGCGACGCCGAGATTGTTGGTCGGCTCGTCGAGAATGATCAGGTCGCTGTCGAAATGCATGGCGCGCGCGATCGCCACCGCCTGGCGCTCGCCGCCGGAGAGCGAGCCGATCGGCGTCGTCGGCGGGATGTTCTTCGAGATGCCGACCTGCTTGAGCAAGTCGCGGGCAACCGTGTTCATCGCGTCCTGGTCCATCCGGTTGAGAAAGCGCGGCGACTTGATCGGCTCGCGTCCGAGGAACAGATTGCGGGCGATCGACAGTTGCGTGACCAGCGCCGAGTCCTGGTAGATGGTCTCGATGCCGTGGGCGATGGCGTCGCTGGTGCTGCGCAGGCTCACCTTGTTGCCGCGGATGAAGATGTCGCCGCTGGTCAGCGGAACGGCACCCGAGAGCACCTTGATCAGCGTCGACTTGCCGGCGCCATTGTCGCCGAGCAAGCCGACGATCTCCCGTTCATTGACGTGGAAATTGGCATCCTCCAGCGCCTGCACGCGGCCGTAGGACTTGCGGATGTTCGTCATGCGGATCAGTGGCTCGGCCATGGTTCAAGTCCCTGCCTGATGCCGGCGTTCCAGCCATGAATGCAGCGCCATCATGCCAAGGATGATGGCGCCGATGAAGATGTTGTAGGCAAGACCGGGCACGCCGATCAGCACGATGCCGTTGCGCATCACGCGCAGGATCAGGATGCCGAGCACGGTGCCGATGATCGTGCCGCGCCCGCCGGTCAGCGCGGTACCGCCGATCACCACCATGGCGATGACTTCCAGTTCATAGCCGGTGCCGCTGTTGGGGTTGGCCGCCGAGGTGCGCAGCGACGAGATGACGCCGGCAAGCGAAGCCATGACCGACGACAGCACGAACAGGCCGATCTTGACGCCGCTGACATTGACGCCGCGCGCCCTTGCAGCACTCGGGTTGCCGCCGGCCGCCTGGATCCAGTTGCCGGTGCGGCTTTGCGTCAGCACATAGCCGAGCGCGATCGCCGCGGCGATGAACCAGAACAGCGACATGTAGATGCGGAACGGTCCGATGAAGAAATCGCCGACCAGCGCTTCGGCCAGCCAGCTGCCCTCCGCACTCCAGGTGCGCTGCGGAAAACCGTCGGTGACGAAAAGGGCGGTGCCGCGCACCACAAGCAGCATGCCGAGCGTCACCAGGAAGGATGGGATCTTGAGCTGCGTCACGAACCAGCCATTGACCAGCCCGATGATGGCGGCGACCAGCAGCGCGGCGACAAAGCCGACCTCAAGGGAGGTCAGCCCGCTGTTGAACAGGGTCCACATCAAGACCGGCGAGAAGCCGAACAGGGAACCGACCGAGAGGTCGAACTCGCCCGACGTCATCAACAGCGTCATCGCCAGCGCGATCAGGCCGAGCTCGACCGTGAAGGCCAGCGTATTGGAGATATTCTGCGGCGACAGGAAGTCGTGGTTGAAACTCCAGAAAACGGCGATCTCGACGACGAGCAGCACGAAAGGGCCGAATTCCGGCCGTGCGATCAGGCGTTGGACGAGCGAATGATTTTCCACAGGCAATCCGCGACATGAGTGGAAGGCTGAGCGTTGCACATCGCGTGCGAAGGGCTCGGCGAAATGGAGAGCCAGTCGCGACCGTTGGGCGGCCGCGACTGTTGAGATTGGATGTTACTTGCCGGACAGGATGTCGTCGTAGATCTGCGCGGTGTCTTTTTCGTAGAGCGCGCCGGTGATGACGTTGAAGCCCGGAGGAATGCCGCCGGCGGCCATATTGGCCAGCGAAAGCGCGACATAGCTGGTCGCCTGCGGGTCCTGCCACTGGCCGGCATTGACATAGCCGTTCAGCACTTCCTGGGTGGTGTCGAGCGAGTTGCCCCAGCCGACAACCGGGATTTCGCCCGGCTTGATGCCGACCTGGTCGAACACCCGCTTGATCGAGCCGGTGACGAGATCGCCCAGGCCGATGATCGCCTTGACCTTGGCTTTGTTGGCAGTGAGGTAGTCGACCATGCGGTTGATCACTTCAGCCTGGTCGAGCGTCGCTTCGGTGATTTCATAGGTGATGCCGAGCGGCTCGAAGACGCTCTTGATGCCTTCCTCTTCCTGCACGCCATAGGTGGCGCCGGGGATCTCGACCGGCATCCAGACGAAGTCGCCCTTCTTCACCAGGCCTTTGTCGACCAGATACTGCGCCCAGTGTTTGCCGAAGGTGACATTGTCGCCGCCGACATAGGCGTTGAAGTCGGCTTTCGGGTCGGGCGTGTTGAAATTGATGATCGGCACTTTCGCCGCCCGCGCTTCCTTGACGATCTCGATCAGGCTGCCCGGATCAGGGCTCGTGGTGACGATACCATCGGCCTTGGCGGAGAGGGCGGCGCGAACCGCTTCTTGCTGTGAGGCGACGTCGCCATTGTGGAACGAGGTGTTGACCGTGTTGCCGGTATCCTTGGCCCATTGCTTGGCGCCGGCCAGGAAGTAGGTCCAGACCGGATCGGCCGGGCCGCCATGCGAAATCCAGTAGAACGTCTTGGCCTGTGCCGCTGCTGGTATCACCATCAGCGCCACCAACAGGCCGTATAGAACAAGTCTTAGCCGTGTCAGCATTTGATTTCCTCCCGTTGTAGATGGTCAGTTCAAAATCCGTCCCTTGTTCAGCATCTTTTGCCAGCGCCGGTTGAATGCGTCAGAGCATCCCCTTTTTCGACGGATGGCAAGCCTCCATTTGCAGGTGTAGTGGGCGCCTGACGGGTCGTCATCAGCTGCCCCATCAGATTGCATCAGTTGAGGTGATTTTCCGACTGTCGGATAATTGGTGGGATTGTTTCGGGTCGCGCGAACGCGGCCTGCGTCGACAAGGGTCACGCCGGCGATCATCCTACGCCCACGGGACCAGGTCCGTAGCGCCCTGGCAGGGCGTCGACGATACCAGTTGCTAGATCAGATCGGCTCTGGCTAGCTCCCGCATCAGATGGCTGGCGCCATAGGTCCAGTGCGGGCAGTCGGGCGAGAGCCGCACCCGGTTGACCAGCGCACCGAATTTCTCCGACGAGATGGTGACGATGTCGCCGACCTTGTGAGTAAACCCCTTGCCCTTCTCGCCTCGATCCTTGGACGGAACGAACATGGTGCCGAGATAAAGCGCCAGCCCGTCCGGATACTGGTGGTGCGGCCCCATGGCCGCGGCGACCAGTTCCTCCGGCGAGCGGCTGATCTCGGCCATCGAGCTTGCGCCCTCCAACGAGAACCCGTCCTCGCCCTCGACTTTCAGGCGCACGACGGCGCGCTTGACGTCATCGATGGAGAATTTGTCGTCGAACAGGCGGATGAAGGGACCGAGCGAGGCCGAGGCATTGTTGTCCTTGGCCTTGCCGAGCAGCAGCGCCGAACGCCCTTCGACGTCGCGCAGATTGACGTCGTTGCCGATGGTGGCGCCGACGATCCTGCCGCTGGAGGCGGCGATCATGGCGATCTCGGGTTCCGGATTGTTCCAGGTCGACACCGGGTGCAGCCCGACATCGGCGCCGAAGCCCACCGAGGCCATCGGCTGGCACTTGGTGAAGATCTCGGCGTCGGGGCCGATGCCCACTTCCAGATATTGCGACCAGGCGCCGCGCGAAATCAGCTTGGCCTTGATCTCCATCGCTTCGGGCGAACCGGGTTTCAGCTTCGACAGATCGTGGCCGATCAGTCCTGCGATGTCGGCGCGGATGGCGTCGGCTTTTTCAGCCGAACCGCGCGCCTGTTCCTCGATCACCCGTTCCAGCAGGCTGACGACGAAGGTGACGCCCGATGCCTTGACCGCCTGCAGGTCGACCGGGGAGAGCAGGTAGGGTTTTGCTGGATCGCGCCCGGTCTCAAAACTGTTGGCGGCGATGTCATCGAGCGATCCGATCGGTCTGCCCTCGGCCGAGCGGACATGCCCAGCGGGGTCAGCCATCTCGCAAAGGTCTCGCATGGTTGGTGCCGCACGCGAGGTGATGTCGAAGACCGTGCCATCGCGCACCGTGACGACCAGCGGGTATGCGGCATCGCTACCTCTGGCGCGTCCGACAAAAAGGCCCTCGGTGGGCAGGTGGGTCGGGTTCGTCATAGCGCTCTGTCCTCTGAGTGATCGACAATGTGGCGAAGTGATCGTCAATGTGGGCGGCCGGATCGGCGCGGCACTTTCACCGGATTCCCGTCAAAGGTCTATCCCGTCGCAGGCGATCGGAACTCTGGGTCTCCGATCGCCTCGGCGGCAGTCCACAGACGAAAGCCGGAGTGCTCTTTCAAAAATGTGAAATTCTGACTAGGATTTTCACCAATCGCAGCGCATTCAGGTGACCCTTGGCGACAGCATTCTCCGATCCGATCTGGCTCAAGCCACAGGCAGCTTCCACGTTTCAATCGCTTCCCAATGGCGAACGTGTCGATCTCGCCATTGTTGGCGGTGGCATCATGGGCTTATCGACCGCCTTGCATGCCGCCCGGCTTGGCCTGTCGGTGCAGGTGCTGGACGCCGGCGAGATCGGCCAGGGCGCATCAGGCTTGAATGGCGGTCAGGTCATTCCCGGCCTGAAATACGATCCGGAATGGCTGCTGGAGCATTTTGGCCTTGAGCGCGGCGAGGCGCTTGTCAATTTTGCGGCGTCGACCGCCGATGCGGTGTTCGAGCTGATCCGCGACGAGAAGCTGGCGGTGCCGTTCGTTCGCAATGGCTGGATCCAGGCGGCGCACACCGAGGCCGCGCTGAAGGCGGCGGGAAACCGTGACCGGCAATGGCGCGCACGGGGCGCGGATGTCCAGTTGCTGAACGCAGCGGAGATCGCGGCCAAGACCGGTGCGCAGGGCTATCTCGGCGGCTGGCTCGATCGCCGCGCCGGTGTTATCGATCCGCTCGCTTACACATCTGAACTCGCCCGTGTCGCGACCGCGGCTGGCGTGAGGGTAGCCGAGCGCGAAAAGGTCGTGCGGCTCACCAAGACCGCCGGCGTTTGGCGTATTTCGACCGAAAATGGCCTGGAATTGCAGGCAAAGGCGGTCGTTCTGGCGACCAACGCCCATACGGACGGTCTGATCCCCGGCCTTGCGCAGACGATCGTGCCGCTGCATTCTTTTCAGATCGCCACAGCACCGCTGTCGTCCGGTCAGGCGGCCCCGATCCTGCCGGAAGGGCAGGCGGTGTCGGACTCCAGGCGCATCCTCGTCTACTACCGCAAGAGCGCCGACGGCCGGCTGGTGCTTGGCGGGCGGGGTCGCATGGCGCTGCCGACGAGCGCCAGCGACTGGGCGCATCTCGAGCGGGCGCTGCGGCGGCTCTATCCCATGCTGTCCGGCATCGCCATCGAGAAGCGCTGGTTCGGCCGCGTGGCGATGACGCCGGACCATCTGCCGCACATCCACGAGCCGGAGCAGGGCCTGCTCGCCGTGGTCGGCTGCCAGGGTCGTGGTGTCGGCCTGATGACCGCTCTTGGCGAGCGCATCGCCGGCTATCTCCAAAGTGGCGACGCCAGGCATTTGCCCTTCCCGGTCTCGCCGATCCGACCGATCCCGTTTCACGCCTTCCGCCAAGTCGGCGTCGCCGCGACCATCGCCTGGTACCGGCTGCTCGATGCGTTGGAGCGCTGACCAAAGCAATTCCTGTCAATGGGTTTCCGTTTGGGATTCCGCTTGACAGTTTCATGGATATGAAAAACTCTAAGCCAATTTCAAATTCCGATAGGCAGGTCGATGTCGACCCTAGTTGCAACATCAGCGCCAGAGGCCCGGTCTTCTCAGGGCTTCCGGGTCGCCATGCTGCTCCCGGGCGCTCTGGTCACTTTCCTGCTGATCCTGTTTGCCCTCGGCCTCGTGCTTTTCCTCGCCTTCCGCAACAATGACGGTTCGCTGCTCGGTGCCGGTTTCAGCTTGGCGAACTTCGCAACTGTGGTGTCCGATCCGCTGTACTGGACGGTGACGCTGCGTTCGCTGATCATTGCCGCTCTGGTCACGCTGGCGACCGTCGTCACTGCCTATCCCGTCGCCTACTATCTTGCCTTCCACGCCGGCCGGCGGCGCGGCCTTCTGCTGTTTCTGGTGACGCTGCCATTCTGGACCAGCTATCTCCTGCGCGTCTTCGCCTGGAAGATCGTGCTCGCCTACAATGGCGTTTTGAACTCGGCGCTGATCGAAAGCGGCATCTGGTCCGAGCCGACATTGGCCTTTCTCAACACGCCGGCCGCCGTCGTCGTCACGCTGGCGCACGCCTACGCGCCTTTTGCCATCCTGCCGATCTACGTGGCGCTGGACACCATCCCGAAATCGCTGATCGAGGCCGCTTCCGATCTCGGCGCGCGGCCCTTCACCTCTTTCCGCCGTGTCGTGCTGCCCAATTCGATGCCGGGCGTGCTGGCGGCAGCCCTTGTCGTCTTCGTGCCGACGGTCGGTGACTATGTCACGCCGGCGCTCGTCGGCGGCCCGGCCAGCACCATGATCGGCACGCTGATCCAGGCGCAATTCGGCAAGGCCAACGATTGGCCGTTTGGCGCCGCACTCTCCGTCGCCGTCATGCTGGTCATCCTGTGCGTGGTGCTGGTCGCGCGTTTCGCCGACCGCAGATTTGGCAGCCGCACATGAGCGCTGCACGCACGCAGGGAGGCGGCCGCTGGCTCGGCGTCTACGTCGTCGCCTATCTGGTCTTTCTCTATCTGCCGGTGCTGCTGATCCCGCTGTTTTCCTTCAACAACTCGATCCAGGCAGCGTTTCCGCTGCAAGGCTTCACCTTGCAATGGTACGCGACTTTGTTCGGCAATTCGGCGCTGACCGGTGCACTCCTGAACAGCCTCGTCATCGGCGCCATTGCCGCCACGAGTGCGACGCTGTGCGGCATCACCGTATCCTACATGGACCTCTACGGCCGCTCGCCGCTGGCCGCCACCATCAGCGCCATCGCCCGGCTGCCAATCCTGATCCCCGGCGTCATCGTCGGCATATCGCTGCTGATCCTCATCAATCTCATTGGTCTGGGGCCATCGCGCATCGCCATCGTTCTCGGTCACATATTGGTGGCGCTGCCGACGACCGTGGTGATCATGCGCAGCCGCTTCGCCGCCATCCCGAAAACCATTCGCGAGGCGGCGCTCGATCTCGGCGCCTCCGACTGGACGACGTTCCGGCGGATCATGCTGCCGCTCAGCCTGCCGGCCATCGTTTCGGCCTTCATGCTGGCCTTCCTGATCTCCTTCGACGAATTCATTGTCGTCTTCTTCCTGGCCGGCACCGAGCCGACGCTGCCGCTCTACATCTGGAGCCAGCTGCGTTTTCCAAAGTCGCTGCCGACGGTGATGGCGCTGGGCACGTCGATCCTGGCTGTGTCCTTCATCATCGCTGCAGCGGCTGAAATCCTGCGCCATCGCGGCTTGTCCGCCACGGCGCCAAAGCCCGCGGATCCGTCACAACCAAAACAAACCAAGAGAGGAGAACTGCAATGGCATTCGACCTGAAATCGATCTCTGCAAAGACTGTTTGCGCTGGATTGACGGCGTTCGCGCTGGCGCTGTCGTCGACCGTCGCTTTCGCCGGCGACAAGCTGCAATATTTCACCTGGTCGGGCTATGAACTGCCCGATTTCAACAAGAGCTTCCTCGCCGCGCACCCCGACGGCGTCGAGGCCTCGATCTTCGGTGACGACGATGACGCCTTCACCAAGGTCAAGGCCGGCTTCCGCCCCGACATCGCGCATCCCTGTTATGACAAGGTGGCGCGCTGGAACAAGGAAGGCCTGCTGCAGCCGATCGACACCAAGCGGATCAAGAACTGGGACTCGATCTTCCCGGTGTTCAAGAACCTGCCCGACCTGCAGGCCGGCGACGGCAAGGTCTGGATGGTGCCATGGGACTGGGGCAACACCTCGATCCTCTACCGCACCGACCTGGTGAAGAACCCGGAAGCGAGCTGGAACCTTTTGTGGGACAAGCAGTATGCCGGTCGCATGGCGACGATCGACGCGGTGCACGACACGCCGGTCGTTGCCGCACTGCTCGCCGGCGTTAATCCGTTCGACATGACGCCGGAGCAAATGGACAAGGTGGCCGAGAAGCTGCGCGAGCAGCGCCCGCTGCTCTCCAATTACACCACCGACATGACCTCCGTCGAACAGGCGCTGGCCAGCGGCCAATTGGTCGCCGCCATGACCTGGAACGCGTCGGCCACCTCGCTGAAGAAGCAGGGCGTGCCGGTCGAGTTCATGAAGCCGAAGGAGGGCATGCTGACCTGGGCCTGCGGCTTCGTCATGCTCAAGGACGCCAAGAATGTCGACCTCGCCTATGACTTCATCAACAGCCGGCTGGAAGCCGACTCCGGCAAATACCTGATCGAGGCCTATGGCTATGGCAGTTCGCTGAGCTCCGCTTTTGCCACCGTGCCGAAGGAGGAGCTGGAGAAATTGCAGCTGCCATCCGACCCGGAAGTGATGCTGAAGACCACCATCTTCACCGGACCGATGAAACAGAATGACGACCTCGCCAAGATGTTCGAAAAGGTCAAGGCAGGCGGCTGAACCCTAGAGCACCGCGCGGCGTCAGCCACGCGGTGTCACCCGAGACACTGCAAACGAGGTCGGGAATTGATGGACATACTGGACGAAGCTGCTGAGAAGCCGAAGGACGATGCCGATGTGCGGGTCGGCCGGCGCGTGCGGGCGCTGCGGCTGGAGCGCAACCTGTCGCTGGCCGATCTTGCGGCAAAAGCCGGCGTGTCGATCGGTGCGTTGAGCCAGATCGAACGCGGCATGTCCTCGCTGCGCGTCAAGGTGATCTGGCCGCTCGCCGCCGCCCTCGACATCGAGCCGTCGGCGCTGATCGCCGACGGCAACGATGCCGTCAACGATCTCTATTGCGTGCGTGCCGATAAGCGACGGCAAATCCCGGTCAAGTCGGAAGGCATTGCCAAGGCGCTGCTGTCGCCGCCGGGCGCGACGCTGACCGGCATGCTGGTGACGGTGGAAGCCGGCGGCGGCACCGCGGAGGCCTATGCGCATGCCGGTCATGAATTCGGCTTCGTGCTGTCGGGCGAGGTCGAACTGGTGGTTGATTCGACAAATTACGTGCTGAAGACCGGCGACAGTTTTGCGTTCAAGAGCACGCTTTTGCATGCCTTCCGCAATCCAGGCGCCGAGCGTTGCCAGATCCTCTGGGTCAACACCACGAAGCCATCCGAGGTTCGCGATGGCGCCTGATCCAGTTGTGCGGCTACAGGCTGTCTCGAAGATTTTTCCTGGCGGCATCGTCGGGCTCGACGCCGTCGATCTCGACATTGTCGGCGGCGAGTTCATCACGCTGCTCGGGCCGTCGGGTTGCGGCAAGACCACCAGCCTGCGCGTCATCGCCGGCTTCGAAAGCCCGACGACCGGCAAGGTGTTGCTCGATGGTCGCGATATCACGGCACTTCGGCCGTTCGACAGGCCGGTCAACACCGTTTTCCAGGATTACGCGCTGTTCCCGCACATGAATGTCGCCGAAAATGTCGGCTTTGGCCTGTCGCTGCGCAAACTGTCTGGAGCCGAACAGGCAAAGCGCGCCGGCGAAGCCCTCGACATGGTCGGCCTCGCCGACAAGCTTGGCGCCCGCGTCTCCGAACTGTCTGGCGGCCAGCGCCAGCGCGTCGCGCTGGCGCGTGCCATCGTCTGCGAGCCACGCGTACTGCTTCTCGACGAGCCGCTGTCGGCGCTCGATGCGCATCTGCGCGAGCAGATGCAGGTTGAACTGAAACGGCTGCAGTCGCGGCTCGGCACCACCTTCGTCATGGTCACCCATGACCAGACTGAAGCGCTGTCGATTTCCGACCGCATCGTCGTTATGAACAAGGGCCGCATCGAGCAGATCGCGCCCCCGGCCACCCTTTACGACCGGCCCGCCACGAAGTTTGTGGCGAGCTTCATCGGCACCATGAATCTCCTGCAATCGCGCTTCGTCGGCCGAGATGGCGATCGCCTGCGCTTCGCCGCCGGCGCCCTGCCGCTGGAGGCCATTTCTGAAACCGGCGAAGCTCTCGCCGAGGATGCCATGCGCACCGTCGGCGTGCGGCCGGAAGATCTCCTGGCGATGACCGAGGCCGCGCCCGGCACAGCGCCGGCACGCGTCAACAGCATCGTCTTTCACGGCTGCACGTTGCGTCTGCACGCTGAACTCGGGCAGGGCGCACCTGTTGTCATAGACGCGCCGCGCCAGGCCGAGGGTTTTCAATTTCAGGTCGGCGACGTGGCGCATATCAGCCTGCGCCGTGGCGCCAATTGCCCGGTGCTACCAGGTTAGTTTCATTGGTATCAAAAACGGAGCACACGTCGCACGTTCGGCGGCTACAAGCAGTCGGGCAATGATCGCGAATATGCCGATTGGGCTACGCGATTCCCTCGCGGGCGCGGATCCGGAAAGCCCCAACGCTCATTTCGCTTGCTGTGTTCCCTTTTTGTTCTAAAATCTCCGGCTTGGCGGAGATGGGTGGCGCAAAAAGAGGAAGGACATGAACGAACTGCCCACATTCAACACAGCCGAAAACGGTCAAGCATCTTTCAATTGGCATGAGCGGAGCAGGCGTCGTCGCACTGATCGGTTGTTCTTCTGTCACCTGATGGAAGGCACCATCGCCGACCCTATCGCTTTACAAGCAACCACTTGGCGGCAGGAACTCGGGCTGAAAGGGAAAATAGTTGCCAATCACATCTCGCTTGTTGGACTCGGCGACCATGACGGATTGCCGGAGGGGTTGGTAGAACTCGCTCACCACATAGGCTCGATGATTGTCGCAAAACCATTCGACGTTTCTTTTGATCGTTTGTGCGCTTTTGGCGGGTGGCGCGCTTGTTTTACGCAACAGCGACGGCAATCCTTCGCTGCAAGAATTCTGGCGAAACCTCACAGCGGTGATTTCGGATAGCCCGTTAAAGCCCTTTCTCACAAAATCCATTGAACCGCATGTCACGCTGCTTCGTGACAAAGTGGGAGTGCCCAAAATTCGCGAAAGGGCGATTGACCGCATCAGTTGGACAGTGCGGGATTTTGCGCTCGTCCAGAGCTTCATCCAGGAAGGTCGGTACGAGATGCCTTACCGTTGGCGATTGACGGGCCAGGACGATGCCCGGCCCGCGATGTAAACGCCCCAAATCATCGTCATATGTCCGCGGGACCATCATGCTGACATGGCTTGTCAGCTACGACGTGGCCCGACGATGGCAGGCCAGCAAGCTGTTCCCCATTTGCAGTGCGTCTGACAGGAGGAATACAAATGACCATCGCGGAAATTGCCAAGGATTTCACCGAGCTGCTCAAGCAGGGCGATAACGAAGCTGCTGCCGAGAAGCACAACGCCGATGATATAGTCAGTCTCGAAGCCATGGCGGGGCCGATGGCCATCTCCCATGGCAAGGAGGCGCTCAGGCAGAAGGGCCAGTGGTGGCAGGAGAACAACGAAGTGCATGGCGGCTCGGTCGAGGGCCCCTACGTCAACGGAGACCAGTTCGCGGTGCGCTTCAAGTTCGACATAACGCCCAAGGCTACCGGCGAGCGTGTCACCATGGATGAAGTTGGCCTCTACACGGTCAAAAACGGCAAGATCACCGAAGAGCGCTTCTATTATTGAGGCCGTGAAATACCATCGGCTTGCGGGAGCTCGGTCTCGTCGCTGAAGGTTGAAAAATAAGCATGGCGGCCGGGACGATGTCCCAGGCCGCCATGTGAGAGGCTCAAATGGTCTTCACGTACTGCGCAAGCTGATCGGCCACCGTGCCCCAGCCATCGAAGAAACCCATCTCTTCATGGTTGTTGCGGGTCGCCTCGTCGCGATGGATGGCGGTGGCGGTGTAGCGCGTGCCCTTGCCGTCCGGCTGCAAGGAAATGACAGCGGTTATGAAGGGTTCCCCTGACGGCCGGTAACCCGGCAACAATGCATCCGTCCACACCAGCCGCTCGTTCGGCACGATTTCGAGATAGCAGCAATGGCGGTCGTTGACCTCATTGCCGTCGGGCGACTGCATGCGCGTCCGGAACAGACCGCCCGGCCTAAGGTCGATCTCGCAGTCGGTGATCATCCAAGGCCTAGGCGTGAACCATTGCTTGACATGCTCAGGCGTCGTCAAGGCGCGCCACAGCAATTCGCGCGGCGCATCGATGACGCGCTCCAGCACGAGGTCCAGTCTGGGATCCGGCTTGAGGGGATAGATCATTTTTCTGTCTCCTGGAGGGTCATCACATAGGCGTCGAACTGGTCGAGGCGGCGCTCCCACAGCGTGCGCTGTTCGGCCAGCCAGTTTTCGGCAAGCTTCAGCGGCTCGGGTGCCAGTTGATAGGTCCTGACCCGGCCGGTCTTTTGCGAGCGCACCAGCCCGCAACCTTCGAGGATTTTGAGATGTTCGATGAAGGAGGGCAGGGCCATGTCGAACGGTTGGGCAAGCTCGCTGACCGAGGCAGGGCTGCGGTTCAGCCGCTCCACCACGCGTCGCCGCGTCGGATCGGACAGTGCGCGAAAGATGCCGTCGATCGGTGGACGGCTCGGAGTTGTGGTCTGAAGGCTTGTCATTGGTTGGTCCTGAGGCGCTGTCAAAACACTTAGGAAAATTCCTTAGCGTTGGCAAGAGCAAACCGAAGGGATGCCGGGGAGCGCTGGCAAAGCGCGCAGAGCGTCCTTAATCTGCGGTCAGATTCGAAATCGGAAGGGCCACTGTTTTGACGATCATCATCTACGGCATCACCACCTGCGACACCGTCAAGAAGGCGCGCGTCTGGCTGGAGGGCCATGATGTTTCCTACCGTTTTCACGATTTCAGGGCAGAGGGGCTGGACGCCAAGCGTCTTGACGGCTGGGTTGGCAAGGTCGGCTGGGAAAAGCTGCTCAACAAGGCGAGTACGACGTTTCGCGAACTGGCGGAAAAGGACAAGCAGGGCCTGGATGAAAAGAAGGCCAAGGCGTTGATGCTGGCCAAGCCGACCGTGATCAAGCGGCCGGTGCTGGAGGTCGGTGATCGGATTCTGGTGGGGTTCAAGGCTGATGTTTATCAGGCGGCGGTGAAGTAGCGTAGCGAGAAGGCGACGCTGCCAATCTCCCCCGCAAGGGGGGAGATTGGCCAATCGCCGACCTTACAGATTGTGGGCGCCCTTCAATCCGTCTTTCTGAGAAATGCCGCCAGCGCCACCGCATTGTTGTGCGCCTCGTCATGCGCGCCGTAGAGCAGTGTCACCTTGCCGTGGCGAAGCAGGCCGCGCAATTCACCCACCGCATCTTCATTCCCGTCCAACTCAACTCGGTACTGCTTCTGAAACTCAGCCCAGCGCGCCGCCTCATGGCCGAACCATTTGCGCAGATCGTCGCTCGGCGCGATGTCCTTCAGCCACAGCGCCAGCGCGGCGTCCTCCTTGCTGACGCCGCGTGGCCAGATTCGGTCGACCAGAACCCGTTGCCCGTCATCGGGCGCGGGTGGCTCGTAGATACGCTTGACCGCTAGGTCGAAGGCCATCGGACCCTCCGTAAGCGGGTCAGGCCCACTCGCCCTTGCGCATGACGGGCACGCGGGCGCCGTCCTTGTGAACGCCATCGATGTCGATCTTGTCCGAGCCGATCATCCAGTCGATGTGGATTAAACTCTTGTTGCCGCCGCGCGCCGCGATCTCGTCCTGGCTGAGCGAGGCGCCGTCGACGAAGCACTTCGAATAGCACTGGCCGAGCGCGATGTGGCAGGCGGCGTTCTCATCGAACAGCGTGTTGAAGAACAACAGCCCGCTCGCCGAGATCGGCGAGGAATGTGGCACCAGCGCCACCTCGCCGAGGCGGCGCGCGCCCTCATCCGTATCGAGCACCTTCTTCAGCACGTCCTCGCCCTTCGATGCCTTGGCCTCGACGATCCTGCCTTCTTCGAAACGCACCGAAATGTCGTCGATCAGCGTGCCCTGGTAGGACAGCGGCTTGGTCGAGGAAACATGACCCTCGACCCGCCTTGCGTGCGGCGTGGTGAAGACCTCCTCGGTCGGGATGTTGGGGTTGCAGGTGATGCCGTTCTTGGCGGTCGAGGCGCCGCCCATCCATTCATGGCCGTCCGCCAGCCCAACGGTCAGGTCGGTGCCTGGCCCGGTGAAATGCAGCGCATGGAAATTATGGCCGTTGAGCCATTCGGTGCGGCTGCGCAGCGCTGCGTTGTGCGCTTTCCAGTTGCCGATCGGGTCCTCCACATCGACCCGCGAGGCGGCGAAGATGGCATCGGCAAGCTTCACCACGGCAACGTCGTCGGCATCGCCGGGGAAGACCTGTCTGGCCCAGGCGAGGTCCGGATAGGCGACGATGTTCCAGTTGATGTCGAAGCCGGTGATCTTTTCCAGCGCCGGCTGATACGCCATCGAATTCGCCTTGTTGGCGCGCGCCACCTTCGCCGGATCCTGAGCCGACAACAGCGATGGATCCTCGCCGCGCACGGCAAGCCTGGCCGCATTGTTGGCAAAGGCTTTCGCCATGCCCTCATAAAGCCAGCCGGCGGCGCGGTCGAAGCTCGCGTCGGCGCCGAAACGGTAGCGGGCCAGCGTCATCTCGTCATCGTTGAAGATTGGCGTCACCAGCCCGGCGCCGGCCTTGTAGGCATGCTCGACGATCCGCCTGGTCAACGGCAGTGCCGCGATCGACGAAGTCAACACCAGATCCTGGCCTGGCTGCAATTGCAGCCCGACCTTGATGGCGACTTCCGCCAGCCTGTCGAGCTTCACCGGGTCGATCGATGCGGAAACGCCGCGCGAATGTGTGGTCATGATCCTGCCTGTCGTAGTTTGATGTCCGACTCTACATAGCTCGGTGCCTCCGTCCTTTCCACCGCGATCGCGACGGTGGGTTCTGCGTTCGCGGACCCGAACCGCGCCATGGTTGCCTCGATCTCTTCCCTGATCCAGAGCTTGAAATCCCGGACCTTGCGGCTTTCCGCCTTGACGGACGAGGTCACCAGCCAATAGCCGAGCCCGCTCTGGGCGCGGATTCCGAAAGGCGCCACCAGCCGCCCGTCGGCCAGCGCATCCGCGGCGAGCAATTGCCAGCCCAGCATCACGCCATGGCCGGCAATCGCCGACTCCAGGCACAGCATCGGGTCGGTGAAACGCGCACCCTTGAGGAAGGTGACAGGTGGGACACCGGCCGTTTCGAACCAGCTTTCCCAGTTGATCATCGCCCGCTCGTCGGTAATCGCGCAGGTCTGGGCAAGGTCCTCGATCGATCTCAGTTTTTGGGCGATCGCCGGCGCGCAGACCGGGAAGACTTCCTGCGCCAGGAGCAGTTCCGTGCGCCCGCCCGGCCATTTGCCGTCGCCGAGCCGGATGGCGATGTCGATGTCCGAGTGATCGAGATTGGCCAGCCGCACCGAAGCGTCGATGCGCAGCAGCACGTTGGGATGCCGGTCGAAGTGGCGAGATAGCCTGGGCAACAGCCACTTCGAGGCAAAGGCCGGCGCCACCGAAACCACCAATGTGCATTGCGTCGCCTCGTCGGCCAGCGCCACGGCCTGGGCAAGCTCGCGAAACCCTGCTCCAAGGCGGGCCGCGAAGACGGCGCCGAATTCGGTCAGTGCCAGACCGCTCGCCGTTCGCTCGAACAGCGCTTGGCCGAGCTGTTTTTCGGTACGGCTGATCTGCTGGCTGACGGCGCTGACGGAAACGTTGAGTTCACCGGCCGCCGCCGCCAGCGATCCGAGACGGGCAACGGTTTCGACGGCGCGGAGGCCGTTGAGATGGACGCGGTTGAGCATGGCCATTGAGTTTTTCTAAACTGATCCGGCTGAAATCTCAATTGAAAGGCATGTCGAAACGGCAGATTTTCTCGGGAGAGACAGACCTGTGGAGCCGGAAATGCTGAGGATATTGTCGTCATCGCTGAAGGTCTTTTTCGCTGCGAGTACTTCGCATGAGCCGCGCCAGGACAGCGAAACGCAGAGATGGCTGATCGATCCGCTTTCGCATCCGGTGCTGAACACCATGTCGGAGCGCGAACTGGGCGATGTGCCGTTCAGGCTGACGGCACGGCGGACAGTGCACGAGAGGGGTTCATTGCGCGCCGGCGGTCGCTGCTGAGCAGGCGCCAAGCGTTCCGACATAGGAAGTCGAGGCGAGCACGTCCCGCGTACGCACTGGCCCAACAGATGGCGATTGTTTCAGCGATCCCTGCACTTATTGTGCAGTGCAATGACATCAGCCACCTCGACAGCGCTGCGGTTCGCTCTCGCCGGCATGATTGCCATGGCGATTGCCATGGGCATCGGCCGTTTCGTCTACACGCCGATCCTGCCCGGGATGATGCAGGAACTGCATCTGTCGCCTGCCGATGCCGGCTGGATCGCGTCGGCCAATTATCTCGGCTACCTCGTCGGCGCGTTGGCAGCGGCGGGCGGCTGGGCGCATGGGCGCGAGCGCCTGCTGATGCTGGCGGGGCTTGGCGCCAGTGCGGTCCTTGCCGCGCTGATGGGGCTGACCGAAGCGATGGCGGCCTTTCTCGCCATCCGCTTTCTGGCCGGTCTGGCCAGCGCCTTCGTCATGGTGTTCATGGCCAGCATCGTGTTCAGCCATATCGCGGCTGCCGGTCGCAACGACCTGCAGGCCTGGCATTTCGGCGGCGTCGGGCTCGGCATAGCGGCATCGGCGGCGATGATGGCGGTGCTGGTCGCCGAGCATTCGGGCTGGGCGGCAGGCTGGCTGTGGTCGGCGACGATTTCGGCCTGTGGTTTCGTCCTCGTCGCTCTGTTGGTCAATGAGGGTCCGCTCGGCAACGGCGAAGTCACCCGCGAGCCGGCACTGCGGATGGACCGGTCGTTGGTCAAGGTCATCATCGCCTACGGCCTGTTCGGCTTTGGCTATGTGGTGACGGCGACATTCCTGGTCGCCATCGTTCGGCAAGGCGGCGGCAGCCGCATCTTCGAGGCCATGGTGTGGATGGTCGCCGGTCTTGCGGGCTTTCCCTCCGTCTGGCTCTGGCAGAAGATCGCGGCCCGGACCGGCCTCTATGCCGCCTATGCGCTGGCGTGCTTCATCGAAGTTGCCGGCGTCACCGCCAGCGTCGCCATCGGCGGAGCCACCGGGCCGCTGCTTGCCGGCGTGCTGCTCGGCGGCACCTTCATTGCCATTACCGCCTTTGGCCTGCAAGCCGCCCGGCAGCAGGCGCCAGAGGCGCCGCGGCGGATCTTTGCCCTGATGACGGCTGCGTTCGGCCTTGGCCAGATCATCGGTCCGGTCGCAGCCGGATTTCTGGCGCAAATGTCCGGCGATTTCTTCCTCGCCTCGATCACCGCCGCAACCATGCTGGTCGTCTCGGGCGCCATCACCTGGTCGGCTGCGCCAAAATCGCCATGATTGTGGGCTTGCTGTGCCGGGCATCGGGCACGGGCATTTTCTTTCCCACTAATGTGTGACTTTATGCCCGCTGTCGTCAGCTGATTTGCGCCTAGATCGAGGAATTCGCCACAGTGTTCGTATCCTTTTTCCCGCAGCCGAAGCTCTTTTTCACTTCGGCCGCCGTCTGGAGCCTTGCGGCGATCCTGTTCTGGTTCTTCGGTGGTGAACAATTGGGTGCGGTTTTCGGATTGCCGCCCGCCGCGGCCGGCGCGCCGCCCCTCATCGGCATCGCCATCCTCGTATCGAAACCGTTCCTCTGGTTCTATCTCTATTTCGCGTTCTGCGTGCTCGTCTTCTACGCATTCTGGAGCTGGTATTCGCCGCATCCATGGCAGCGCTGGTCGATCCTGATGACCGCGGTCATCCTGTTCTTCATCTATTTCAATGTGCAGGTCAGTGTCGCCGTCAACGCCTGGTATGGGCCTTTCTTCGACTATGTGCAGGGCCTGATGTCGGGGACTGGAAAGTCGACCAACAGCGAATTTTATATCGGATTGGCCGATTTTTCGTGGCTGGCGCTGGTCGGCATGAATGTGCAGGTGGTCAATGCCTTCATCGTCAGTCACTGGATCTTCCGTTGGCGCACGGCGATGAACAACTACTTCGTCGAGAACTGGGGCAGGCTGCGCCATATCGAGGGTGCCTCGCAGCGTATCCAGGAAGACACGATGCGGTTCTCGCAGATCATGGAAGATCTCGGCTCCAGCTTCGTCCAGTCGATCATGACGTTGATCGCATTCCTGCCGGTCATGATCCAGTTGCAGGCCCATATCACCGAGTTGCCGATTATCGGCGCGATCCCGCAGCCATTGGTTGTCGCGGCCCTTGCCTGGTGTCTGTTCGGGACGATCTCGGTCATGGTTGCCGGTTTGAAGCTTCCAGGGCTGCAGTTCCGCAACCAGCGTGTCGAAGCCGCCTACCGCAAGGAACTCGTCTACGGCGAGGATCATGCGGACCGGGCCCAGCCGGCCACCACTGCCGAGCTGTTCGAGAATGTTCGTCACAATTATTTCAGGCTCTATTTTCACTACATCTATTTCAACGTCGTCCGTTACACCTACCTGCAGGCCGACAACATTTTCTCGCTGCTGATCCTCGGTCCCTCGCTGGTGGCGCACAAGATAACGTTCGGCGCGCTGAACCAGATTTCGAACGCGTTCGGCAAGGTGACCGGTTCGCTGCAGTTTCTGCTCACCTCCTGGTCGACCATCGTCGAGCTGCAATCGGTCCACAAGCGCCTGCGCGCCTTCGAGGCGACGCTCCAAGGCGAGCCGCTGCCTGAAATCGACCAGCGCTATCTGGCAAGGCAGGGCGCCGAGGACCCAGCCTAAAAACCGAGGGTTGGAAATCGAACCGGGTTGGCGGCTCAGCCGTCGACCGAGACCTGCCTTTGGCCAGCATCCTGGCGCGAAACATAATCGCGAAAACTGATGCATTCGACATCGGCTTTGACGCAGACGTCGCCGGCAAAGCGCTCCAGCGCGTTCCAGTAGGCGCCGTCGTTCATCAGCGCGAAGTGGAAGCCGAGTTCCAGCGGAATGCGTTTTCCCGCATACTGCTTGTCGAAGGCGGCGCGGAAGGCAGCATAGGTCCGGTTGGCGAACTCGCCCGCTTGGCTTGGCCGCTCGAAGCCGCCAGAATGCCTGACATAGAGGTTGTAGTCCATGGCAATCACCGGCCGCGACTTCGGTCCTTCGGGGATCTGCGGCAGCGAAAAGTGCATGATGCCGTTGCTGGCCGCCGGTCGGGCAGGGCCTTGCGAGACGCCGCTGGCATCGAATTGATATCCGGCCGCCGGCAGCGCTTCGTAAAGCGCCTTGCTGGTCGACAGGTACGGCGCGCGAAAGCCGACCACCGCATGCCGCGCGAAATCGCGCCAGCCCTGTGGTTCGGGTGCAATGCCGTTGATCGCATAGGCGTTTTCGAGAATGTGCTCGAACGAACTGAACTCTTTCAGCCAGTCCGCCTTGCTCCAGTCCTTGCCGTCGAAATGGCCGCAGCCATGGCTGGCGATGTCGTGGCCTTCATGCGCGGCAAGGCCGATCTGTTCGAGCCGCTCGGTGACTTCCTGCTTGGAGGCGGCAAAGCCGATGTTGGATTTGCCGGCGCTTTTGCCGGGTGCGGTGTACTCCTTGCGCGTCTCCGTCGACAGCAGGAAGACGCAGGACAGAAAATAGGTGAAATGCGCGCCGGTGCGCTCAGCCAATGCCCGGCTGCGTTTCCATTGCGAAATATCGCGGGCGCTGTCGAATGAGATGATGACGACCTGTTTCGGCTTTGCCGGCACCGGCGGATCGGCCAAAGCCCCGCCACCAGTGGTGAGCGCGGCAAGCGAAAACGCAACAACGCGGAACGGACGAAGCATAGGCAATCTGATCTTCACTCGGGGAACGTCTGCAAGCCGGCTATCGCCTAAATGTGGCGTGGGTGCGATGAGCCTTTTCGGCTGCTTGTCCGGGGCAAACATCCGTTTGCCCCGGACAATAGGCGATTTTCCGGTTGAACCCCTTCCATGCCGGCAAAATTTCGCTAAAACGCGGGCTGACAAAGGCCCGACGGGGCAGGAATGGTTTGATTTGATGTCCGACGACAGTTTCATCCGTGAAGTCAACGACGAGATCCGTCGCGAACAGGCGCAGGCGCTGTGGGACCGTTTTGGCCCCGCTCTGATTGTCGTTGCGATCCTCGTGGTGCTCGGCACCGCCGCCTTCGTCGGCTACCGCTATTGGGACGAGACGCGCGCCAACCGCTCGGGCGATGCGTTCTCGCAGGCGCTGAAGCTCGCCAATGACGGCAAGAACGATGAGGCGCTGACCGCGCTCGATCAGTTGGAGAAGGATGGCTACGGCGCTTATCCATTGCTCGCCCGCATGCGCGGCGCGACCGTCAAGGCGAACAAGGGTGACGTCCCCGCCGCCGTCAAGGATTTCGACGAAGTCGCCGCCGATACGGCCATTCCCCAGGGCATTCGCGACATGGCGCGCCTGCGGGCAGCACTGCTGCTTGTCGACCACGGCTCCTTTGCCGACGTCTCCAGCCGTGTCGAAGCGCTCACATCCGACACCAACACGCTGCGCCACACGGCGCGCGAGGCACTCGGCCTTTCCGCCTGGAAGGAAGGCAAGACGCAGGATGCGCTGAAACTGTTCGACCAGATCGCCGCCGATGACGGCGCCCCGCGCAACACCCGCGAGCGCGCAACATTGATGTCCGAGCTGATCCGCGGGTCGGGCAGTGCGTCGTGACCTTCAAAGTCGCCATCATCGGCAGACCTAACGTCGGCAAATCGACTCTTTTCAATCGGCTGGTGGGAAGGAAGCTGGCGCTCGTCGACGACACGCCGGGCGTCACCCGCGACCGTCGCGTCCATGCCGCCAAGCTCTACGACCTGCATTTCGATGTCATCGACACCGCCGGCTTCGAGGACGCTGGCGCCTCGACCTTGCCCGGCCGCATGCGTGCGCAGACCGAGATCGCCATCCGCGAAGCCGACCTGATCTTCTTCACCATCGACGCCAAGTCCGGCCTGTTGCCTGACGACAGGACCTTCGCCGAGATCGTGCGCAAGTCCGGCAAGCCGGTCGTGCTGGTCGCCAACAAGGCCGAGGCGAAGGGCGCCCAGGGCGGCATGCTGGAAGCCTGGGAGCTCGGCCTTGGCGAGCCGATCCCGGTTTCGGCCGAGCATGGCCAGGGCATGCCCGATTTGCGCGACGCCGTGATCGGCGCGCTCGGCGAAGCGCGCGCCTTCGGCGAAGAAGAAGATGGCGAAGACGAAGACGTCGCTGCCGGCGAGGTGCTGATCGGCGAGGATATCGCCGATCCGGATGCCGAGCACGCCTATGACGACACCAAACCGATGCGCATTGCCGTCGTCGGCCGCCCCAATGCCGGCAAGTCGACGCTGATCAACGCGCTGATCGGTGAAGAGCGGCTGCTCACCGGACCGGAAGCCGGCATCACCCGTGATTCGATCTCGGTCGATTGGGATTGGCATGGCCGCCGCCTGAAACTGTTCGACACGGCCGGCATGCGCCGCAAGGCCAGGATCCACGAAAAGCTGGAAGTGATGTCGGTGCAGGACGGTCTGCGCGCCATCCGGTTTGCCGAGATCGTCATCATCGTCCTCGACGCCACCATCCCCTTCGAGAAGCAGGATCTGCAGATCGCCGACCTGATCATCAGGGAAGGCCGGGCGCCGGTGATCGCCTTCAACAAATGGGATCTGATCGACCATCCCCAGGAGCTTCTGGCCGAACTGCGCGAGAAGACGGAACGGCTTCTTCCCCAGGCGCGCGGCATGCAGGCCGTACCCGTCTCGGCCGAGACCGGGCGCGGCCTCGACAAGCTGATGGATGCCGTCATCAAGACCCACAAGGTGTGGAACAGCCGCGTCTCGACCGGCAAGCTCAACCGCTGGCTGGAGGGCATCCTGGCGCATCATCCGCCGCCTGCTGTTGCCGGGCGCCGGCTGAAGGTCAAGTACGTCACCCAGGCCAAGACCCGTCCGCCGGGCTTCGTCGTCCAGTGCTCGCGGCCCGACGCGATGCCGCAATCCTATGTCCGCTACCTCTCCAACAGCCTGCGCGAAGCCTTCGACATGCCCGGCGTGCCGATCCGCATTGCGCTGCGCACGTCGGACAACCCGTTCGCCGGCAGGTCAAACAAGAAACGCAGCTGATCGTCGGCGCCCACCTGGCGCTTCATGATCACGCCACGTTGCGCAGGCCGTTGTCGCTGACCCGCGCATTTTCGGGCAGCGCTTGCCGTGCGGCGTCCAGCAGGATATCGGCGAGGCGGGCCGCCACCGGCTCCGCCTCGGCGTCCTTGCGATGCAGGAACAACGCCATCTTGGGCAGGGCGGGCAATCCGGCGATCTCCGGCGTCATTGCGCTGACGCTGGCCGGCAGGCCGATGTCGGTGCGGATCGTCAGCCCCAGCCCCGCAGCAACCGCGGCCCAGATGCCGCCAAGGCTTGGGCTGGAAAAGGCCATCCGCCACGACAGGCCGGCACGGTCGAGCGTTTCAGTTGCAACCGTACGCAAAAGGCATGGCGCCTCGAGCGCCACCAGCGGCAGCGGCTCGCCGTGCCGCAGGCTGGCCTCGATGCCCTTTGCCGGCCCGATCCAACGCATCGGCACATCGGCGACATGCTGGCTGTAGGGCAGCGTTTCGCCGCAGTGCCAGGCGAGCGCGATGTCGAGACTGCCTGACATGACCCTTTCGGCAAGGTCGTGGCTGCGTGCGATCCTGGCTTCGATCTTCACCTTGGGGTGCGCCCGGGCAAATCGGCCGAGCACGTCCGGCAGCACCGCCTCGCCGAAATCCTCCTGCAAGCCGAGCCGTACCCAGCCTTCCAACTCGACATCGTGGATGGCGGATGCCGCCTCATCATTCAATTCGATCAGCCGGCGCGCATAGCCGAGCAAGGTCTCGCCGGCCTCGGTCAGGGCGAGGCCGCGTCCTGATTTGCGGAAGATCGGCGTCGCCGCCTGTTCTTCCAGTTTCTTCAATTGCGCGCTGACCGCCGACGTCGACCGGCCAAGCCGGCCAGCGGCCTTGGCAAAGCTGCCCAGTTCCATGCCGGTGACGAAACTGCGCAGGACGTCGAGGTCGAAAGTTACGCGTCGCATGTGAGTCCCGATTTTCAGGATTGTATGTTCAAAACTTCCTAATTTTCAGGATGAAATTACGGCGGTAGGGACAGATCGTCAAGGCCGGACCACTGGCCAGAACGGGAAATGAAATCATGTCCGCCATTGTCAATTGCACCGACCGGCAGCCGTCAGAACTCCTGGAAGATACGGCAGCCGGTTCCGCCGAAAGGGTATTCAAGCCCGGCCATCGCTGGAAGGTTCTGGGCATCGGCGTCGCCGCCAATGCCGCCTTCTCGGCTACGTTCTCCGGCATCCCGGCGACGGCGGTCGTTCTTCGCCAGGGCTATCACCTGGGCAATGCCGAGCTCGGCCTGGCGCTCGGCCTTCTCGGGCTGGGGGTCGCGCTCAGCGAACTGCCCTGGGGTCTGCTCACCGATCGCTGGGGCGATCGCCGCGTGCTCCTGATCGGGCTCGGCGCGACGGCGGTGTGGCTCCTGGTCATGGCGATGCTGGTTGTGCCGACAAAGGCCGGTACTCCCGGCGTCACGCTGCTCGCCGCGAGCCTGCTCATCACCGGACTGCTCGGCGGCAGCGTCAACGGTTCGAGCGGCCGCGCCATCATGGGCTGGTTCCGGGAAAACGAGCGCGGCTTTGCAATGAGCATCAGGCAGACGGCGGTGCCGCTCGGCGGCGGCCTTGGCGCCCTCATACTGCCCTCGCTTGCTCTGGCTTTCGGCTTTGGCGCGGTGTTCGGGGTCCTGGCGGGTGCATCCGCTCTGTCTGCCCTGTTCGCCTGGCGCTGGCTGCACGAGCCGCCGACGGCGGGCAAGGATCATCTCGCTGCGGCTTCTGTGGCCGGACCGGCGCCGCTGCGCAATCGCGATGTTTGGCGTATCGCGACCGCCATCGGCCTGCTCTGCTTTCCGCAGGTGGCCGTGCTCACCTTCGCCTCCGTGTTCCTGCACGATTTCGTTGGATTGGGAACGGCGGCGATCAGCGCGAGCCTCGCCGCCGTTCAGATCGGCGCCATGGTCATGCGCATCTGGAGCGGCCGCTTCACCGACCGTCACGGCAACCGCCGCCATTTTCTTCGCTTGTGCAGCGCGTTCAGCGCCCTTGCCTTCGCCATGCTTTGGCTGCTGGTCCTGTTCGGCCCAACCGTTCCGGGCGGCCAGCTCATCTGCTTGGCGGTCCTTCCAGTCGTGCTTATTGTCGCAGGCATCTCCGTCTCCGCCTGGCACGGCGTCGCATACACCGAGCTTGCCACCCTTGCCGGCGCCAGCCATGTCGGGACCGCGCTCAGTCTTGCCAACACCTTTGTTTTCGTCGGCTTCTTCCTGGTGCCGGTGGCTATTCCGGGGCTTTTGCACCTTTGGTCTTGGTCCGGCGTCTGGCTGGCGGCCGCCATCTGCGCGCTGATCGCCCGGCCGATCTTCCTGCGTCCGGCCTAAATGGACCGCCGCAAAACCGCCCGACTTCGGAACCACCACCTCGGGCCGACCGGGAAAACCCGATCGAACCCGTTAACGTCCCATCAAGGTTAATGCATCATTTTGCTCTCCAGTGGGGTCTGTAGCGTTCCTGGAGAGAGTTCCGTGCATCGACGTGTGTTGAAGCGGCTGGTTGCCGCCGCCGGTGAGAGAAAACGTGGCTTTCTGGCTCCGCTCGTCATCGGTTTCGGCATCTGGATCGGCTTTCCGACGGTCGCCGCCTATCAGGACATGACGAGCCTGGTTTCCGGCCTCGAAGCATCGAGCACGCGCTGGAATTCCTATGTCGAGAAATCCGTCGCCGGCTCCACCCATGCGGCCGAGATGCCCTTTGTCGATTCTGATGTCACCGGCTCCATCTCCGGATCGGGTGTCCACCTGGCCGGTGTCGGCAACGTGTCGTTTCGCGGCAAGGGCGGCAAGGTCAGCGGCACGCCCGATGAGGACCGCGTCGTGCGCGCCGAGAAGAAAGGGCGCATCGTCCAGATGTCTCCCGTCGCACCGCCGAAGAACTTCAACGCCGGCTCGATCTTCGAGCGCACCTCCTCCTTGCTGCGGCCCAGCATGGACAGCGGCCTGAAAATGGCTTTCGCCAAGCCGCAGATCAAAGGCAAGGAAATCCAGATCGCCGCGGCATTCCATGCGCGCGAGGACAAGAAGCCGGATCCCGGCGTGCCGGCCATGCTGGCAGCGCTGGTCAACAACGACCATCCAGACGTGCTGGCCACCGCCTACGCGCAGTCCGAGCCTGATTATGCCAAGGCATCGCCCTTCGAAGCCCTGCTTCAGGACGAGCAGCCCAATGAGGGCCGCTTCATTCCGCCGATGGCCAAGGGCGATCATTCGTGGATCCAGAACCCGCTGCCCGCCAGTGTCTTCTCCCAAAAGGAGCAGGCATGCCTTGCCAACGGCATCTATTTCGAGGCGAGGAGCGAATCCGTGCGCGGCCAAGCCGCTGTCGCCCAGGTCATCCTCAACCGCGTCCGCAATCCGACCTATCCGAATTCGATCTGCGGCGTCGTCTACCAGAACGACAGCTGGTTCAACCGCTGCCAGTTCTCCTTCGCCTGCGACGGCAGGAAGAAGCGCATCGACAGTCCCGTCGCCTACAAGACCGCCCAGGAGATCGCCATGGCCGTCACTGCCGGCAAGATCTTCATCCCGGAGGTCGGATCGTCGACCCATTACTATGCGCAATATGTCCATCCCGGCTGGGCGCGCACGATGCAGAAGATGACCAAGATCGGCCTGCATATCTTCTATCGGACCTATGGCGGCGGCTGGAGCTGAGTACGGAGCAGCCGCTGATCTTTGATGTGGCGCGCAGCCTATCGAAGAGCCATTGCGCGGGGGATTCGCGCCATGCATCCTCGTCATCATGGCGGGCACGATGTCGCACCTTTCTAATCTGTTGATTTTATTGCCTAAAATACATGGCAATGAACTTCCGCCCGTGGCTTGACGGGCGCAAACCCTCTAACTATGTTGCCGGCGACTTTAGAAGCGGACGGACGGTGACGGTCTGACCGGGCAGGGGGGTTGCGATGGCCGACAAGAATGGGCCAGACGGAACCGGAAAAACCGGCCGCGGCAATCAGCATGAACCCGATATCCGCGACGACGATCTTGAGCGCCGCCGCCGTGACCTTGAAGCTTCGCTTGCGACAAGGCGGCCGGGCCGGCTCGAGGGGAAAGACGACGCGAAAGCGGGCAGTGTGGCCGGTTATGGTCAGGCGCTCAAACTCTCCAGCGAGTTTATCGCCGGGGTGGTGGTGGGTGCCGGCATCGGCTGGATCATCGACCGTCTGGCGGGGACATCGCCATGGGGTCTGATCGTGTTTCTGCTGCTTGGTTTTGGCGCCGGAGTGCTCAATGTGATGCGTTCCGCCGGCGTTGTGGCAGAATTTGGACAGGGCGATAAATCGCGCCGTGACCAAGACGACAAGAAATGACCGCGCTTCATGTGCGGTAATGGTAACGAGGCCGTACGCGGCATTGACGGGGTTTGAACGTGGCAGCTGACAAGGTCGATCCGATCCACCAGTTCCATATCAACAAGCTGATTCCGATCGACATCGGCGGCTATGACCTGTCTTTCACCAATTCGGCGCTGTTCATGGTCGCAACCGTGATCGTCGCGGCTGGATTCCTGTTTCTCACGACGTCGAGCCGCAGCCTGGTTCCCGGGCGGCTTCAGTCGGTCTCCGAGATGGCCTACGAGTTCGTCGGCAACATGTTGCGCGATGCCGCCGGCACGCAAGGCATGAAGTTCTTCCCTCTCGTGTTCTCGCTGTTCATGTTCGTGCTCGTCGCCAATCTGCTTGGCCTGTTCCCGTATTTCTTCACCGTCACCAGCCACATCATCGTCACCTTCGGCCTTGCCGTGCTGGTGATCGCAACCGTGGTCGTCTACGGCTTCATGAAGCATGGTTTTGGCTTCCTGAAACTGTTCGTGCCGCATGGCGTGCCGGTCTTCCTGCTGCCACTGGTGGTGCTGATCGAGGTGATCTCCTTCGTGTCGCGCCCGGTCAGCCTCTCGGTTCGTCTGTTCGCCAACATGCTCGCCGGCCACATCACGCTGAAGGTGTTCTCCGGCTTCGTGGTCAGCCTGAGCGCGCTCGGCGCGGTCGGCGTCGCCGGCTCTATCCTGCCTCTGGCGATGGCGGTGGCGCTGACGGCACTGGAACTGCTGGTCGCCTTCCTGCAGGCCTACGTCTTTGCCGTGTTGACCTGCATGTATCTCAACGACGCCCTGCACCCCGGGCATTAGGTCCAAAAGTTTCCGGCCCAGGAATTTCCAACATAGGCGCCGGATGGAATCGCAACGGAATTTTAGATCCAAAGGAGTTGAACAAATGGACGCAGAAGCAGCAAAGTACATCGGCGCCGGCATCGCTTGCCTGGGCATGGGTGGCGCGGGCATTGGCCTCGGCAACATCTTCGGCAGCTACCTGGCGGGCGCACTGCGCAACCCGTCGGCTGCCGATGGCCAGTTCGGCCGCCTGATCTTCGGCTTCGCCGTGACCGAAGCTCTGGGCATCTTCTCGCTTCTCATCGCGCTTCTGGCCCTGTTCGGCTGAGCACTCGGGAAGATTGGACAGGCCGGCCGCGCGAGCGGCGGGCCTGAATTTCGGGGATAGTCCATGTTCGTGACATCTGCCTTTGCGCAAGAGTCCGCGCCATCAGCCGATACCAGCCACGCTGCGACGGAAGGCGACACGCATTCCAGCACCAGCGTGCCTGCTGAAGCGCATGGCACGTTTCCGCCATTCGATCCGGCGACGTTCCCGTCGCAGCTTCTGTGGCTGGCGATCACCTTCGGGCTGTTCTATCTCTTCCTGAAGCGGGTGGTGATGCCGCGCGTCGGCGGCATCATCGATGTCCGCAACGATCGCATCACGCAGGACCTTGATCAGGCGGCCAAGTTGAAGGGCGAGGCCGACGCCGCCGTTGCTGCCTACGAGCAGGAACTGGCGGAAGCCAAGACCAAGGCCAACGCGATCGGCCAGCAGGCCAGCGACGCGGCCAAGGCCGAGGCCGATACCGCGCGCAAGAAGGTCGAGGCCGCGCTCGACGCCAAGCTTGGCGAAGCCGAAGCCCGCATTTCTTCCATCAAGGCCAATGCCATGAAGGAAGTCGGCAGCATCGCCGAGGATACCGCTTCGGCGATCGTCGAAGCCCTGGTTGGCGGCAAGGCCAGCAAGGCCGAGATCGCGGCCGCGGTCAAATCCGTGGCCCGGTGAGGAGCGCATCATGGATTACACATCTCTCGCGACGCTCTGGGCCACGGTTGCCCTGGTCATCTTCCTGGGCATTGCCGTCTACATCAAGGTGCCTCGCCTGATCGCCAAGGCGCTCGACGCCCGCGCCGCCAGGATCAGCAATGAACTGGACGAAGCACGCCGACTGCGCGAGGAGGCCCAGCAACTGCTTGGCCAGTATCAGCGCAAGCGCAAGGAAGCCGAGCAGGAGGCCGCCGACATCGTCGCCGCCGCCAAGCGCGAAGCCGATATGCTTGCCGCCGAGGCGCACAAGAAAACTGAGGACTATGTTGTCAGGCGCACCGCGCTTGCCGAACAGAAGATCGGCCAGGCCGAGCGTGACGCCATCAGCGAAGTCCGCGCCAGCGCCGTCGATATCGCCGTCGAGGCAGCGCGCGCGCTGCTTGCCAGCAAGATCGACGCCAAGGCCGGTGCCGATCTGTTCAAGGCATCGCTCGCGGACGTGAAGTCGAAGCTGAACTGAGCCCTCACGGCCCTCATACAATTAAAGCCGCCCGGGCAACCTGGCGGCTTTTTTGCTTGGAGAGTGCGTGAGACGCCGAAGCGGTCAATCTCCCCACAAGGGGGAGATTGGCTTGTCGCCGCCGCCGTTGTTCAATCCAGCCCAGCAAAGCTCTCTTCTTCAACCACTTCAGCGCCACCCAGCCTGAACGGCGAAAACGATACGCGATGCAGCCGCGCCACCGGGCCATGCGCTTCGATCGCGGTGCGATGGCGAAGCGTGGCGTAGCCCATATGGACTTCGAACCCGTAGCGGTCGTGGTGGTTGCCGCATCCGCACATCATGCGGTCCCGCATTACCTTGGCGACGATCGAGGCGGCAGCGATCGATTGCGAACGCTGGTCGCCCTTGATCAGCGCGCGCCCTTCACAAGGCAGCCCCGGTGGCACGTCGCGTCCGTCGGCAAGGGCGAGTTTCGGTCGGACCGACAGCCCGACCAGGGCGCGGCGCATGGCTTCCAGGCTTGCCTTGAGGATGTTGCTGCCGTCGATGCCCTCGGCGCTGATGGAGGCCATTGAGACCGCCTGCGCAGAGCCGAGAATTCGCAGGAACAAGGCCTCACGCTGCAAATGGCTGAGGCGTTTGGAATCGTCGAGGCCGTCCGGAATGTTGGCGGGATCGAGCACCACGGCCGCGGCGACCACCGGCCCGGCCAGGGGGCCACGGCCGGCCTCGTCCATCCCGGCGACCGGCCACAGGCCCTCCGCCATCGCCTTCGTCTCGAAGGAGAAGTCAGGCTTCTCGATGATCTCAAAGAGAGGCGGAGAATCAGAACGCGCGCGAGCCATGTTGCGGCGAGGTTCGCATCGGCTCTGATTCTCCGCAAGTCCCTCCGGGTCGGGTGGGGCGCCGGACCGGGAGGGCACCGTCTGCAGGCCGGGGCAGGCCGGACGGGATTCTGGTGCCGCGACGGATCAAACCACCGCGACGAATTGTCTCTCAAAGCAGCGTCAGCTGCACCTGGTCTTTCCCGGCGGCAACGAACTGGTCGGTCCGCAGCGTGCGCCGTTCGGCATTGAGGCCGAGCCGCTTGGCTGTGATCTCGAAGCGCCGGCCGATCTGCCAGGCGTAGGGACCGGCGCCCTTCATGCGCTTGCCCCATTCCGAATCGTAGTCCTTGCCGTCGCGCATCGAGCGGACCAGCGACATCACATGGCGGTAGCGGTCGGGATAATGGCGCAGCAGCCAATCCTTGAAGATCGGGCTGACCTCCAGCGGCAGGCGCAGGATCACGTAGCCCGCTTCGCGCGCGCCGGCCGCACGTGCGGAATCGAGGATGCGTTCCATCTCCGGATCGGTCAGGCCCGGAATGATAGGAGCCACCATGACCGACGCCGGAATGCCGGCATCCGAAAGCTGCCGGATCGCTTCCAGCCGCTTGGTCGGTGTCGACGCGCGCGGCTCCATGGTGCGCGCCAGCATACGGTCGAGCGTCGTCACCGACAGCGCCACCTTGGCGAGCCCGCGTTCGGCCATGCGTGACAGGATATCGATATCGCGCGTCACCAGAGCGGACTTTGTCACGATGCCGACTGGATGGCCGCGCGCTTCCAGCACTTCGAGAATTTCGCGCATGATCCGGTATTGCTTCTCGATCGGCTGGTAGGGGTCGGTGTTGGTGCCGATGGCGATGGTGCGCGGCTGGTAGCTGTCTTTCGAAAGCTCCTTGTCAAGCAAGCGCGCCGCATCAGGCTTGGCGAACAACTTCGATTCGAAATCCAGACCCGGCGACAGGCCCATGAACGCGTGCGTCGGGCGGGCAAAGCAATAGACGCAGCCATGCTCGCAGCCGCGATAGGGGTTGATGGAACGGTCGAAGGAAATGTCGGGCGATTCGTTGCGGGTGATGATTGTGCGCGGCTTCTCGACCTGCACTTCGGTCTTGAAGGGCGGCAGTTCCTCCAGCGAATTCCAGCCATCGTCGAACACGTGCCGGCTGACCGGCTCGAACCGGCCGGACGGATTGATACCCGCTGACCTGCCGCGGTTGCGGTCCGGGCGGACACGCATGCCGCTCTGCTCGACCATCGCGTTGGCCATCTCGGCTCTTCCTGCTCCGAAAGCTGCAATGTCGGCGCGCACGATCTGTTCCATTTTCGCCCGCTCCCAGGGACTGTCCATGTTGTGTCGAATCGCTCTGCTCATGAAATTATTCCTATTTCGTTGATAAGAACAAAGCAAGAACTTTCTATGGTGCGATGCAAAACTGGCGCTGTCGGGCGCTTTCCGCTATTCGGCTAAGGATGCTCAGTGTTCTCATCGAAACCCGCAACGACGAGGAGGGCCTCGCCCGCACGCTCGCCTCGCTGATTGGCGGCGCGGTCGAAGGCGTGGTGCGTGAAGTCATCGTCTGCGACACAGGCTCTACCGACCAGACGCATCATGTGGCCGAGCATGCCGGCTGTCAGTACGTGACGGGCGGTGTCGCTGCCGGCATCCGCCAGGCCAAGGGGGATTGGTTGCTGCTCCTGGAGCCGGGCGCGCGGCTGGTGGAGGGCTGGATCGATGAAGTTGTCGCCCATACGGCCAGGCAGACCATGGCGGCACGGTTTTCGCGCACGCGAGCCAGTCGCACGCCATTCCTGGCCCGGGTCTTTTCGGGGAACCGCGCCTTGGCCGACGGCTTGCTGATCAGCAAGCGTCAGGCGGCGGCCGCGGCCAAGAGTGCCGGCAGTGCCGAGGCCATCGCCCGCGGCCTCGCGACGAAGCGGCTCGACGCCGAAATCTGGATGGCGCCGGCCAAGCAGGAGCGCCGCCCCTCGACGTGATTTTTTGCAGTTGCTCAGGTCATTGTGCATTGCACAAAGTTTGACGCGGGGTTAGCTTCCGTTCAAGCGGGAATTGGGTTTGGGTCATGCCGAGAGGCGAGCACCGATGCGGCATCGGTGGTGCTCTCATAGCCGAGGACCCAATGAAGCTTTCAACCCCCGACACATCCGGCGCGGCCAGTCTCGAGGCCATTGCGCGCAACGGCAGCCTGCTGCGGCGCATCGCCGTGCGTATTCCAACCTATCTGACGGACCTGCGTGAGAACCCTGCCTGGCTGCCGATGTTCGTGTTGGCGCGCACCATGCCCGGACGCCGCATGCATTGGCTCGGCGCAAAGCGCGCCCGCCCGGTCGCCAATGCCGGGGATACGATGTTTGCCGGTGTCGAACGGGGAGCGGTCGTCGATGCGTTGCGCTCCGACGGGCTGTTCTCAGGCCTGGTCCTGCCGCCTGATATCCATGAAGAGATCGCCGACTTCGCCGGGCGCACGCCTTGCTTCGGCAATTTCGACCGCCGTCTCGAATTCATGCCGGGGGAACATGCCGAGGCCGAGAAACGCCTTGGCCGCTCGCTGCTTAGCGGGCATTTTTTCGAGCGCATCCTCGACTGCCCGGCGGCGCTTGCCATCCAGCGCGATCCGCTGCTTCTGGATATTGCCGCGCACTATCTCGGCGGCCAGGCGAAACTGATCACGACGCGGGTCTGGTGGAGTTTTCCCACAGGTGCCGCTTCGGATGCCGACAAGAACCTCGCCTCGCTCGGCAAGTATCATTTTGACCTCGACGACTGGCGCATGCTGAAATTCTTCTTCTACCTCAAGCCGGTCGACGCCGACACCGGTCCGCATGTCTATGTCAGGGGCAGCCACAAGCGCCGCAGCCTAAAGCATCAGCTTACCCTTCTGGTCGGCCATCCCGCGCAACAGGTTCTGGATGTCTATGGCGAGCAGAGCCCGGTGACGCTGACCGGCGAGGCCGGTCTCGGCTTCGTCGAGGACCCCTTTGGCTTTCATATGGGCACCGTGCCGGCACGCACGCCGCGACTGATGATGGAAGTCGGCTTCGGCGTATCGCCGCCGTCGCGCCGACGGTTTCATGGCGAGCCGGTCATCCGCTGAGAGCTGCCTATCCGAAGCTCATCTCGACAGGCGTCCAGTGAGCGCGGCGCCTGGCTTGGCGCTGTGCCCGGCTTTCGGCATCGAAGTCGACACGAGCCGGCTCCTGATTGAACCGCTCTCGGTCGTCCAGGGCGTTGATGATGACGATCGCCCTTGCGTCATCCTCTCCGGCGATTGCGGCGACATAGACGCCGCAATCCCGGCAGATCAAATAGTCGGCCGTCCTCAGCCCGAACTGATATTTTCGCAATCGCGCCTCATCCTTGACCGAGATGGTCAGTCTGCCGTCCGGATCGGCAATGGCGCGCGAACCATGTCTGACACAGAACGAGCATTGGCAGGCGCGAACTTCGATTTGCGATGGGTCGAGTTCGGTTGAAAATGCAAGGCGTATGTTGCCGCAATGGCATCCGCCGGTATGCGTGGTCATGGTTCTGCCTTGTCGTGATGGCGATGATCGCCTTCAGGCAAGGTACTTTTCCGAGGTTCGGTTTGGAATGGTGTTTCGAAGGCACCGGTGCTGTTCTGCCTGCAAAAGCGGCGTGGAACCGACGCTTTGCCTGGCTTTTACAAAGCCGATTTGCCGCGCCGTAAATGCTCGTCCAGGCGCGGCATGATCTCGACGAAGTTGCACGGCATGTGCCGGTAGTCGAGCTGCGCTTTCAGGATGCCGTCCCACGCGTCCTTGCAGGCGCCTGGCGAACCCGGCAGCACGAAGACGAAGGTGGCGTTGACGACGCCGCCGGTCGCCCGACTCTGGATCGTCGAGGTGCCGATCTTGTCGTAGGAAATCCGGTGGAACACTTCCGAAAAGCCATCCATGCGCTTTTCGAAGATCGGCTCCAGCGCGTCCGGCGTCACGTCACGGCCTGTGAAGCCGGTGCCGCCGGTGGTGATGACGACATCGATATTCTTGTCCTGTGACCACGCCAGAACCGTGTCGCGGATTTTCTCGCGGTCGTCGGTGACGATATTGCGGGCCGCCAGCAGATGGCCGGCCTCGGTGATGCGGTCGGCCAGCGTCTGGCCGGATTTGTCGTCGGCGAGGCTGCGCGTATCCGAAACGGTCAGCACCGCGATGCGCACGGGAATGAAGGAGCGGCTCTCGTCAATTCTGGCCATCTGCGCCCTCCGATGCGATGCTGCGCGTCGCGGCAACGAACCAGTCGGGCTGGCGGCCGCGGATTTCGGCGGCGGCGCGCTTGGCGACATTGCCGGTTTCGAACAGGCCGAAACATGTCGCGCCGGATCCCGACATCCGCGAGAACCCCGATCCGGCCTTGTTCAGCCAGGAAAGCGCCCTGCCGATTGCGGGTTGCACCTCCAGCGCCGCGGGCTCGAGATCGTTGCGGGTGATCTCCAGCCAGTTGCGCAGGCTGTGAAAATCGATGCTGCGCGGCAGCGGCGGCAAGGCCTCATTGTCGCGCCGGGAAAGCGCTGCAAAGACATCCGCCGTCGACACCGGGGTGCCTGGATTGACCAACACCAGGCCAAGCGCCGAAAAATCCGGCACCATCGACAGTTCATCGCCGATGCCACGCGCCACCAGCGGCTTTGCCGCCAGGCACATCGGCACATCGGCGCCAAGCGAAAGGCCGATCCGCGCCAGCTCGCTGCCATCGATGTCCAGCGCCCATGTCTCCACCAGTCCGCGCAGCACGGTCGCCGCGTCGCTCGAACCGCCGCCGACGCCGGAGGCAACCGGCAGGTTCTTTTCCAGCCGAATAGCGACCGGCGGTGTTCTCTCGTGCCCGGCTGTCTGCCGCAGGGCATCGCGCGCCTTGAGCACCAGATTGCTGGCGTCGAGAGGAACGGCCGGGGCGTAACGGCCGGATACGGTAAACTCATCGCCGTCGGCGGGCGCGATTTCGACCCTGTCGCCAAACCGTGTGAACACCGCCAGGCTCTCGATCAGATGATAGCCGTCAGGGCGCCTGCCGGTGACATGCAGCGCAAGATTGATTTTGGCGTGTGCGTGCCAGCTACGCGACCCGATGTCGGTGTCCACAATCGTCTGCGGGATGATGCTCAGTCCTTGGCCAGCCGGTATTCGCCGGTCTTCGGATCCTTGACCAAAGTGCCGATCGCGCCGTTGGCCGTTTGCTTTTCTGTGCGCCGCACCTTGGCGGTCACGCGCTCGGCTTCCCTAATGAAGGTGCGGTAGCCGAAATAGGCGGCAACGCCAACGACGGCCAAGAAAATGATCTGCGGCATGCCAAAACTCCTCCCACGCTGGGCCGGCGAAGGCGGCCGGTCGGGTCGGTTGATGCATGTCGGCCCGCTTTTGGGAACACGACATGCATGAAACTCAAGCTCTCATGCTAGACGGTTTTGCCGGGTTTTCAAAGCCCGAAGCGAGACCACAATGCGCGCTCTTCCGCCGCATCGATCACGCCGCTGGCGGCAGCGGCTGCGATATCGGGCGCTGAAAAGCCCTTGCTTGAGCCGAACAGGCCGAAGCGGCTAAGGAAACCGCGCGGTGTCGTGATCAGCCTGAGTTGGGTTTTCGCCCCGAAACGGGTCTTGAGCACAGTGCGCATGTCGCCGAGCGCATCGACCAGCCCGAGTTCGAGGCCCTTGATGCCGGTCCAGAACAGGCCGGTGAACAGGTCCGGATCGTCCTTCAGTTTCGTGCCGCGCCGCTCCTTGACGAGGTCGATGAAGGTTGCGTGCACCTCGAGCTGCAGCGCCTTCAGCCGCTCGACATCTTCCTTTTTCTCGGGCTTGAACGGATCGAGCACCGCCTTGTTCTGGCCAGCGGTGTGGACACGTCGCTCGATGCCGATCTTCTTCATCAGTTCCGGGAAGCCAAACGAAGCCGAGACGACGCCGATCGACCCGACGATGGAGGACGGATCGGCAAAGATCTCGTCACCGGCGACCGCGATCATGTAGCCGCCCGACGCCGCGACATCCTCGACGAAGACCAGTACCTTTTTGTTCTTTTCCGTGGCCAGGTCACGGATGCGCTTGAAGATCAGCCTAGACTGCACCGGCGAGCCGCCCGGCGAATTGATCGAGATGGCGACCGCCGGCGCGTCGTAGGAAAACGCCTTCTCGATGAGGCCGGCGGTGGAAGCCAGCGACAGGCTCGGCCGAAACTGCCCACCGCCTGCCATGATGGTGCCGTGCAGCCGGATGACCGGAATGGTGACGACGGTGGAGCGCCAGGATTTCGGCAACAGGCGGTTGATGAGTCGTTTCACGAGGGCGCGGTCTCCGGTCGATAGGTTGCAGGCATGTAGGGATTTCCCGGCCAACGGCAATGTGGCCGGGCAGAATAGCTCAATCTCCGAACAGCGAGGCGAGGCCGTTGGTGATCATTTCGCTGCGCTCGTCGGGGCCGTTGCCTGATTGCGCGTGCAGCATCAGGGGCGGGCGGATGGCAAGCTTTCCCCGTGTCCCGAGCGCTGCCCGCACGACGATGCGGATCGCCGCCGCATCGGGACGAGGGTGGACGGCGAGCATCTCGGCATCGCCGAAGCGGCCGGCGATCGCATCGAGAATGGCGCCGAGCTGTTCGGGCCGGGCGATTACGGCGAGCCCGCCGCGCGGCCTGACCACCGCCGCCGCACTGCGGATCCAGCTCTCGAACACCCCGTCCTCCATGACATGGGCCTCTTTTCTGAGGCGATCGGGGGAGGCGCGGTCCCGGGGAGCGTTGAAGGGAGGGTTCATGATGACGAAGTCGAAGTCGTTGTCGGCGAGGCCGGCGGCCGCCCGCGCCCGGCCCGATACGGTGACATCGGCGACCAGCACGGATGCGCGATCGCTGAGATGGGCATTGCCGGGATGGGCAAGCGTCGCCGCCGCGAAGGCCGCCATTTCCGGCGCGCGTTCGACAAGCACCGCCTCTGCCGCCGGGCAGCGTGACAGCACCGCCAGTCCGGCAGCTCCGGCTCCGGCGCCGAAATCGGCCAGGCGCCCGCTAAAGGTCGATGGCACGGAGGCCGCCAGCATCATCGCATCCATGCCGGCGCGATGACCGCCATGTTTGGGCTGCACGAGCCAGAATCGGCCGCGATGGAAAGCATCGACCGTATGGGCCGGCGTGTCCGGGACAAGGGCGGCGGGCGCGGCGGACATTATTTTCCGCGGATTTCGTTGGCGATGCCGGCATCCGTCAGGATGCGCCGTGCCGCGTCGGCCTGGTCGGCATCGACCATGACGCGTTTCTGCAAAAGGCCGATCGACCCTTCGAGAATGCTCATATTCTGATCGGCGACAAAGCAGGCGATGCCGGCGTCGCGCATCAGCGATTCAACAAAGGAGATGATCACGGCATCGTTGGTGCGGACAAGTTCTATCATCGTATGAAACTCGCAGTTTGCGCTATTGATGTAAACGGGCAGGGGATTCCGAGGCAGAGCCCCTTTCCCTCTCGGGTCGTTGACATTCCGTCATCGACGCCGCGCCAATTCGCCACTTGCCGTGGCCATGTCCGCCGCCCTAGAGTCCATGCAGGGACTAAGGGTGCCGTCGCACGCTCTATACCAAGACGGGAGTGATTGTTGTGGGTGTCGTTCTCAACATCGAAAACGGGAAGCGGGAGCCCGCCTCCATCAAGGATCTGATCGATCTGACAGTGGCGGATATGGGGCGCGTCAATGAATTGATCCTGTCCAAGGCCGGCTCCGACGTCGAGATGATCCCGGAGGTCGCCAACCATTTGATCTCGTCCGGCGGCAAACGGCTGCGGCCGATGCTGACGCTGGCCGCCGCGCAGATGTTCGGCTATGCCGGCGAGGGCCACGTCAAGCTCGCCACCTCCGTCGAATTCATGCACACGGCGACGCTTCTCCACGACGATGTCGTCGACGAGAGCGGCATGCGGCGCGGCAAGAAGACCGCCCGCATGATCTGGGGCAACCAGGCAAGCGTGCTGGTCGGCGACTTCCTGCTCGGCCAGGCTTTCCGCATGATGGTCGATGTCGGCTCGCTCGAAGCGCTCGATATCCTGTCGAGTGCTGCCTCCATCATCGCCGAGGGCGAGGTTATGCAGCTTGCCGCCGCCAAGAACCTCGAAACCACCGAGGACGAGCATTTCGCCGTCATCAAGGCCAAGACCGCCGCACTGTTTTCGGCTGCTGCCGAGGTCGGCCCCGTCATTGCCCAGGCGACCCGCAACGATCGTGCGGCGCTGCGCTCCTACGGCATGAATCTCGGCCTTGCCTTCCAGCTGATCGATGACGCGCTGGACTATGGCGGCACCAGCAAGGATCTCGGCAAGAATGTCGGCGACGATTTCCGCGAAGGCAAGGTGACCTTGCCGGTCATTCTCGCCTATCGGCGGGGCACGAAGGCCGAGCGCACTTTCTGGAAGCGTGCCATCGAGGACAATGTCACCGATGACGCCGGTCTGGAAAAGGCGATCGGCCTGATGACTCGCCATGGCGCCATTGCCGACACGATCGGACGCGCCCGCCATTTCGGCGAGATCGCCCGCGACGCGCTGGCGCCGCTGGAAGCGACGCCGCAGAAATCGGCGCTGATCGACGTCATCGATTTCTGCATCAGCCGGGTGAACTGAGCGGCGTCACCCGGTTGCCGGCTACTTCGCCTTTCCCGGCAAAGCGATTGCGGCAAGCAGGCTGACAACGATGCCCGCCGCCGCCAGCCAGAAGGCGATCTGTATGCCGTCGGCTATCGCGGCCTTCAGTGCATCGCCGCTCAATCCGCCGACATGGCTGTTGGCGATCGCGATCAACGTCGCCATGCCGATCGCGTTGCCGATGTTGAGCGTCGTGCAGGCCATCCCCGAGGCGACGCCCTGTTCGTCGTGAGCCACGCCCGACGCGGCCGCGATCCACATGGCGGTCCAGACGATGCCCTGTCCGACACCGGAGATGATCAGCCCTGGAACGAGAGCCAGATAGAAGCTGTTGGCTGATGCTCCAAGGACCATCAGCGCCGTGCCGGCCGCCCCTATGACCATGCCGCCGACCAGGGTCGAGCGGGTTGAAAAGCGCGTTGCCAGGCGTTCACCGAGCTGCGTGCCGGCGGCGATGGCGATCGACGGCACCAGGAAGGCGAGGCCGGTTTCCAGCGCGGTAAAGCCATGCACGGTCTGCAACAGGACGGTGAGGAAATAGGGCAGGGCCCCGAACGTTCCCATGAACAGGAAGGTGATCGTCATGCCGGCGACGAGGCTGCGATTGCGGAACAGCCGCAGCGGCATCAGAGGGTCGGCGCTCCTTGCCTCTATCAGCGCGAAGGCGATGATGAAGATCGCTGCCAGCGCGGCGCTGGCGATGATCGCTGGCGAACCCCAGCCATATTCAGGTCCCTGGACCAGCGTGAAGACCAGCAGCGTGGCGCCTGCGGTGACGGTCAGCGCGCCCGGGAGATCGAAGTTGCGGTGCTCGCGCCGCTTGGGGTCGCGTGGAATGATGGCAAAAGCGGCGATGATGGCGATGCCTGCCAGCAGCACATTGACGTAGAAGACCGACGACCAGCCGAAGGCGCCTGTCAGGAATCCACCGGCCAGTGAGCCAAGGGTGAGGCCGCTCGCGCCGGCACCGCCCCACACCGCCAGCGCCCTGTTGCGTTCCGGTCCTTCGGCAAACAGGCGGTTGATCAGCGAGAGCGTCGCCGGGAACAGGAAAGCGCCGCCGATGCCTTGTACAGCGCGGGCAGCGATGATGATTTCCGGCGACCAGGCGAGGCCGCCGACCAGCGACGAAAGCGCATAGAGCCAGAGAGCGAAGATGAAAATGCGGCGCTGACCGATAAGGTCGGCGGCTCGGCCGCCGAACAGCAGAAAACCGCCGGTAAACACGGTGTAGGCGCTCACCACCCATTGCAAGGTCTGGCCGGAAAAGCCCAGTCCAGCCCCGATTTCGGGCAGCGCCACGAAGACGATGTTGATGTCGAGAGCGATGATAAGCTGGGCGAAGGCGAGCAATGCCAGCGTAGCGCCGCGCTTCGCGCCAACCTCTCCCTGTGTCGCCATGGCGCCGAACGGCAGCCCTTGATCGAATGAACTCATGCCAA
This sequence comes from Mesorhizobium sp. M0140, assembly GCF_040322475.1. NCBI lineage: Bacteria > Pseudomonadati > Pseudomonadota > Alphaproteobacteria > Hyphomicrobiales > Phyllobacteriaceae > Mesorhizobium > Mesorhizobium sp. M0140. The sequence continues at coordinate 311,341 of NZ_JAMYTM010000001.1, forward strand.
TCTCCTTTTGGTTCTTTATCGATCGACAAAGAATTGAATTTGCAATCCGGAGTCAAGCGGATTATTTGTGGATCGATAAAGAAATGGAGGCTGCAATGGCGGGACGGCCAAGGGAGTTCGACAGAGCCCAGGCTCTGCAGAAAGCGCGCGATGCCTTCTGGATGCGCGGCTACGAGGGCACCTCGATGGCCGACCTCGTCTCCATGCTTGGCCTAGCCTCGGCGCGCATCTATGCCGCCTTTGGCTCGAAGGAGGATCTGTTTCGCGAAGCCGTTGTTCTCTACGAAACCAGCGAAGGAAGCTTCGCCACCAGCGCGCTTGCCGAGGAGCCGACCGCAAGGCGGTTTGTCGAGCGGTTGCTGCGCGATGCAATCGAAATCTACACAAGGCCGGACTTGCCGAAAGGCTGCATGGTCGTCTCGGCCGCCACCAACTGCGCCACGGAAAACGATAACGTGCTGCACTGGCTGGCCGAGCGCCGACTGGCGCGCAATGCATTGATTGTCGAGCGCCTGAGAAAGGGCGTTCGCGACGGCGACCTCAAGCCGGATACTGATCCGGAAGCGCTTGGCGACTACTACACCACGCTGTTGTTTGGCCTCTCTGTGCAGGCGCGCGACGGGGTGCCGAAGAAGCGGCTGCATGACCTGATCACCGTGGCGATGCCTGCACTCGACGGTTTCGTCTCACAGCCTTGAGTCTTGCTTCTGGCGCCTCGCGATTTCGACTGCAATTGGCTCGACAAGCTGCCCTGCCGCAAATTATCTATAAACATGGCAAAGGGCACGGACGACACCATCGCGGTGCGCATCAGCAAGGTTCTGGCGGACCGGATCATTTCCGGTGCGATCGAGCCAGGGGCCAGGCTTCGGCAGGATCATATCGCCGAGGAATTCCAAACCAGCCATGTTCCGGTGCGCGAGGCCTTCCGCCGTCTCGAGGCGCAGGGACTGGCCATCGGCGAGCCGCGCCGCGGCGTGCGTGTCGCGTCTTTCGATCTGGGCGAGGTCAAGGAGGTCGCCGAAATGCGGGCAGCACTCGAAGTGCTGGCGCTGCGCCACGCCGCGCCGCATCTGACATCGGCCATTCTCGATCTCGCCGAGGAGGCGACCAAGGCCGGCGACAAGTCCCGCGATGTCAGGTCGTGGGAAGAGGCCAACCGCGCCTTCCACCGCTTGATCCTGTCGCCATGCGGCATGCCGCGCCTGCTCGCGACCATCGACGACCTGCACGCGGCAAGCGCCCGTTTCCTGTTCGCGGCATGGCGGTCGGAGTGGGAGACGCGCACCGATCAGGACCATCGCGCGATCCTCACCGCCTTGCGGCAGGGAAACACCGAATCCGCGGCCGTCACACTGGGGCGGCACGTCCAATGGATTGGCCGCAAGCCGGTCAGGACGGCTTCCGGAACGACGCGCGAAGCCTTCGCCATAGTAGGTTAGACGGCCTCCGCCAAAGCCAGGGCTTGCAATCCCCAGGGAAGTGTGGATTCGATAATAGATCGAAAACAGAAATTATCTATAATTTGCAATCGATCGAAGGAATCCCAATGACAGACGTCGCATTCTCACCCGGCAAGCCGTCGTTCAGTCCGCTCCAGCTCCAGGATCGTTCTCTTGCCTGGCAGGTTGGAGCCGTCGTGCTTGGCACGCTGTTCCTGGCGCTGGCGTCCTATATCGAGGTGCCGATGGTGCCGGTCCCGGTAAACATGCAGACCTTTGCGGTGACACTGATCGGCGCCCTCTATGGCTGGCGGCTTGGCGCGCTCACCATCGCCGCCTGGCTGGTCGAGGGTGCGGTCGGCTTTCCGGTTCTGTCCGGAGGGGCAGCGGGTGCGGCGCATTTCGTCGGGCCGACGGGTGGCTATCTCTTCGCCTTCCCGCTTGTCGGCGCACTGGTCGGCTGGCTGGCCGAACGCGGCTGGAACGGCAAAAGGGTGATGCTTGCCTTCGTCGCCATGCTGCTTGGCAACCTTGCCTGCCTTGTGCTTGGCACAGCATGGCTTGCCGTCATGATTGGAGCCGAACAGGCCGTTACCTTCGGCTTCCTGCCGTTCATCGTCGGCGGCTTGCTCAAGTCAGCGCTGGGTGCCGCGACCCTCATGGCCCTTCCCGGCGGCAAGGCGAAGCCGGCCAATCCGTGACGATCAGGCTGCGCGCCCATCACCTCCTTTGCCTGCTCACCTATGTGGGCAAGGGATACAGCCCCGCCTTCATCGCCAATTATGATCGCGTCGCGGAGCGCCTGAGCCGGGGCGAGGGCATCCTCCTCGTTTCCGGCCCCGACGATGTCTGCGCTCCCTTGCTCGACGAGCCGGAACCGCATTGTCTCAACGAGAGTGTCGTCGAGCGGGACCGGCTCGCCGCGCTGGATGTAGAGGAATTGCTGGCGCGGCCAATCCGTGTCGGCACCCACCTCGATCTCGACACGGGGACCTTAGCCCGGATGCGGCAGGCGTTTTCGGCTGGCCTTGTACGCAAGGCCTGCGGCGGCTGCGAATGGAACGAACTGTGCAGCACGATAGCGGCCGGTGGATATAGCGACACGCTGGTGCAGCGGTCCGCCTCGCCAGCCAAGGGTTGATATTGGCGCCGAGCTCAAGGGTCGAAGCTGTGATATATTCGGCGCTGCGCAGGGCCATGGCCGAAATTCAAAATCGGAAAACTGCCCCCTGTCGCCATGATTTGTTAATCGGGTGCCCGGATTGTGAATTCGAGGCGGATTGAAGCGCGACCCCAAAAAGGCCATGCTTTGCCTGGAAAGATCGAGTCTACGCCGATCCCGCTGATGCGGAGATGGCGCCTGGCTGAAAGGGATACGATGCGGCAAGGATGTGCGCGCTGGCTGACAAGGCTGGCAATTGTGACAGGCATGACGATCTCGGCTTTGCCGGCCTATGCCAAGCAGACCAGCGAACCGGTCAAGATCACGTCATTTTCGGGCGCCTATCTGGCAGCCCGGATCGCCGAAGGCGATAACGACCTCGACAGCGCCATCGCCTACTACAAGCAAGCATTGGCCTTTGACCCGAGCGACACCGGCCTGCAGCAGAGCCTGATGCTGTCGCTGATCGCGCAAGGGCGCTTCGACGAGTCCCTGGTCTATGCCGACAAGCTCAAGGAAGTGCCTGACGTCGAGCGTTTCTCGCGCTTGGCGCTCGCCGTCGATTCCTTCCACAAGAAGGATTTCACCAAGGCGCAGTACTGGCTCAAGCTGTCGCTGGAATCCGATCTCGACCGGTTGATCTCCGGGGTGATGTCCGGCTGGGCGCAGCAAGGCGCCGGCGAGCCTGCCGATGCGATGGCGTCCATCGACAAGCTGCAGGGGCCGGATTGGTTCGGCCTGTTCAAGTCGTTCCACCGCGCCCTGATCGCTGATGCATCCGGCATGCCCGAAAAGGCCGAGGCGATCTATGCCGCGACCATGCAGGATACCGCCGCCGGCGGTGCCGCTCCCGAAACCTGGATGCGCAATGCCCAGGCCTACGCCTCGTTCCTGGTCCGCAAGGGCGACAAGACCAAGGCGCTGTCGGTGCTCGACCAGGCCGAGGCGTTTTCGCCGGGCAAGCTGGAAATCGTCGCCTTGCGCGACCGAATTGCAAAAGGCGACAAGATTGCGCCGCTGGTTGCCGGTCCATCCGATGGCGCCTCCGAAATCCTGCTCGACCTCGCCACCGCGCTCAACCGTGGTGGCGGCGAGCCCTTCGTCCGCCTCTATCTGCAATATGCGCTTGCTTTGAAGCCAGATAGCGACGCTGCCCTTGTGCAACTCGCCGCCGTGTCCGAGCAATTGAAGGACGGCGAAGGTGCCATCGCGCTCTATCGCCGGATTCCCGCCGCTTCGCCGCTGAAGGAGCTTTCGGACCTGCAACTCGGCCTCAATCTTGCCGATCTCGACCGTCACGAAGAAGCGATCACCCATCTGAAAGCCTTGGTCGACGCCCATCCCAATGACATGCGCGCCTATCTGGCGCTCGGTGGCGTCTATTCCTCGAAGGACGATTTCCGTTCGGCCGCCACTCTCTACGATAAGGCCGTCGAGGTGCTGAAGGCGCCGACCGCGGCCAACTGGAACATCTTCTACCAGCGCGGCATCGCTTATGAGCGCCTGAAGGAATGGCCCAAGGCCGAGCCGAACTTCCGCAAGGCGCTGGAACTGTTCCCCGACCAGCCGCAAGTGCTGAACTATCTCGGCTATTCCTGGGTCGACATGAACATGAACCTCAAGGAAGGCCTGGCGATGATTCAAAAGGCCGTCGACCTCAGGCCGAGCGACGGTTACATCGTCGATTCGCTGGGTTGGGCCTATTTCCGCCTCGGCAGGTTCGATGACGCGGTGCGCGAAATGGAACGCGCCGTGTCGCTGAAGCCGGAAGATCCGGTTCTCAACGATCACCTCGGCGACGCCTACTGGCGCGTCGGCCGCAAGCTGGAAGCCACCTTCCAGTGGAACCAGGCTCGCGACCTGAAGCCGGATCCCGATGTGCTGGCCAACTTGCAGCAGAAGCTGATGAAGGGCCTGCCGCCGATCGAATCCAACACGGCGCAGGAGACCCCGAAGGTCAAGCCGGAGCCGGTGCCCGCCCCGAAGGGATGAAGTCAGCCATTTGAATTCAACGCAAGCGGGGCTCTTTCGGAGTCCCGTTTTCGTTTGAACCGTATTAGGCTGGCTGTCTCAGAAGAGCTTGCGATAGACGACGAAGCCGGAGTGTTCGGCGACCTTGTCGTAAAGCTTCATCGCCGTGTGATTGGTCTCATGCGTCAGCCAGTACACGCGGCCCGAGCCGGCCGCCTGGGCGCGCTCGTAGACGCCCTCGATCAGCGCCCGTCCGATGCCTTTGCCACGCGATGCCTGCGTGGTGAAAAGGTCCTGCAGATAGCAATTCGGTGCGATCGCCGTGGTGCTGCGATGGAAGAGATAGTGCACGAGGCCGAGAAGCTGTCCCTCGCCTTCGGCCACCAGCGCGTGGACCGGCTCATAGGCATCGAAGAAACGAGACCATGTCATCTGGGTAATCTCACCCGGCAGGGCCGTTTCGCCCGAGCGGCCATAAAATGCATTGTAGCCATCCCACAGCGGCAGCCATTGCTCGAAATCCTGTCGCGCGACAGGGCGGATGACGATCGGGCTGGGCATGGCTGAAACCTGTTGTCGTTGCTGCACAGGCAAACAGAGCGCAGGCCCGAGAGATGGGCAATGGGCCAGCCCCTGCAAAGCTTTCAACATTGTCCATAATGTCGGGGTGACGGCATCGGCGTGCCTTGCTTGACGCTTTGCTGCTGGGTCTCTAGGACGTGCCGGCAAGCTAGCCTGTGCTGTCGAGGCCACCCGTGACAATTGAAATCCCCGCCCATATGCATCCCAGCCGCTCGTTCCAGGGGCTGATCCTGACCTTGCACAACTATTGGGCGGCCTATGGCTGCGTCATCCTGCAGCCCTACGACATGGAAGTCGGCGCCGGCACGTTTCATCCGGCAACGACGCTGCGCGCGCTCGGCCCAAAACGCTGGAACGCTGCCTATGTCCAACCCTCGCGTCGTCCCAAGGATGGCCGCTATGGCGAGAACCCGAACCGGCTGCAGCATTATTACCAGTACCAGGTGATCCTGAAGCCGAACCCGCCCAATTTGCAGGAGCTCTATCTCGGCTCGCTGGCGGCGATCGGCGTCGATCCGCTGCTGCACGACATCCGCTTCGTCGAGGATGATTGGGAAAGCCCGACGCTGGGCGCCTGGGGTCTCGGCTGGGAATGCTGGTGCGACGGCATGGAAGTCTCGCAGTTCACCTATTTCCAGCAGGTCTGCGGCATCGAATGCGCGCCTGTGGCCGGCGAACTAACTTACGGGCTGGAGCGGCTGGCCATGTATGTGCAGGGCGTCGACAATGTCTACGACCTCAATTTCAACGGCCGCGAAGGCGCCGACAAGGTCACCTATGGCGATGTCTTCCTGCAGGCCGAGCAGGAATATTCGCGCCACAATTTCGAATACGCCAACACGGCGATGCTTCTGCGCCACTTCGAGGACGCCGAGGCCGAGTGCAAGGCGCTGCTCGACGCCGGCGCGCCGGCATCGAACGACAATCTGCCGATGCACCGCATGGTTTTCCCGGCCTACGACCAGTGCATCAAGGCCAGCCATGTCTTCAACCTGCTCGACGCACGCGGCGTGATTTCGGTCACCGAGCGGCAGAGCTATATCCTGCGGGTGCGCAATCTGGCCAAGGCTTGCGGTGAGGCATTTTTGAAGACGCAGGCGGGTGGCTTGGCGGCCTGAGTCTCAGGCCCGCTTCATCATCTCGAAGGAAGCTTTGATCGGCAGTATGTTCTGGCTGCTGGCACCGTCGATCGTGCGCAATGCCTGTCGAACGCCTGGCATCGAGAAGGCACCGTGAGCCTGCGCGGTGAAGCAGGCGCCGAGTGCGAGGATCTGCAGAAGTCTGGATGCCGTTTTCATGATCGTTGAGCCAAATGTTCCCTGCCTGAGCGTGGGTCGCTTCAGCGCTGCGTTCGGTTCATGGAAATCTTTGATCCAAGGACGGGTGGCGTGGTCTCGTCCCGACAGGGCGGTCAAAATTTGTGTAAAGGGTGACAGCAGCCAGCCGAGTTGCTATGCCCCGCCCGGACCACTCTCCCGCATGAGCTGACCCCGATGCCTGACCTGCTTCTAGAACTTCGCTCTGAGGAAATCCCTGCGCGCATGCAGCGCAAGGCGGCGGGTGATCTCAGGAAGATGCTGACCGACGGTTTGGTCGAGGCGGGACTGACCTATGAGGCGGCGCGCGAGTACTGGACGCCGCGGCGGCAGACCCTCGACATCAGGGGCCTGACCGCGCGCTCGAAGGATATAAGCGAAGAGATCAAGGGGCCTTCGACATCGGCGCCTGAACAGGCGGTCCAGGGTTTCCTGCGCAAGGCCGGACTTTCCTCGATCGCCGAGGCGCATGTCCATTCCGATCCGAAGAAAGGCGATTTTTATGTCGCCCACATTTCGAAGCCGGGCAGGGCGGCGGAGGAGATCATCGCCGAACTGGTGCCGGGCATCATCCGCAATTTTCCGTGGCCGAAATCGATGCGCTGGGGGCCGGCCTCGGCCAAGCCCGGTTCACTGCGCTGGGTACGGCCGCTGCAATCGATCCTGTGCACCTTCGGCCCGGAAACAGAGGAGCCTGTCGTGGTCGATTTCGAGATCGACGGCATCCGCTCCGGCAACATCACCTATGGCCACCGCTTCCATGCGCCGGATGCCATCACGGTGCGCCGCTTCGACGACTATGTCTCCAAGCTGGAAGCGGCCAAGGTCGTGCTCGATGCCGACCGGCGCAAGGAGATCATCCTTGCCGATGCCCGCAATCTCGCCTTCGCCAACGGGCTTGATCTGGTTGAGGACGAAGGGCTGCTGGAGGAAGTGTCCGGGCTGGTCGAATGGCCGGTCGTGCTGATGGGCGAGTTCGAGGAGGCATTCCTCGCCATTCCAGCCGAAGTGATCCGGCTGACCATTCGCGCCAACCAGAAATGCTTTGTGACGCGGCCGCAGGGTTTCGACGACGCGCTTTCCAATCGCTTCATCCTCACCGCCAATATCGAAGCGAGGGATGGCGGCAAGGAGATCGCCCACGGCAATGGCAAGGTGGTGCGCGCCCGCCTGTCCGATGCGCTCTATTTCTGGACGACCGACCAGGGCGACTTGCCTGACCTGCGTGAGCTCGAGGCATCGGCGGAAAAATTCGGGCTTGATCTCAAGAAGCCGCTCGACCAGCGCATGGCCCGCCTCGACCATCTCGGCGTGACTTTCCACGCCAAGCTCGGCACGCAAGGCGAACGGGTGGAGCGGATTGCGCGGCTTGCCGAGGAACTGGCGCCGATCATCGGCGCCGATCCGGCACTGGCGCGGCGCGCTGCCGTCTTGGCCAAGGCCGATCTCACCACCGAAGTCGTTGGCGAGTTCCCAGAACTGCAAGGCGCTATGGGTCGCAAATATGCGCTGCTTCAGGGCGAGCATGCATCGGTCGCCGCTGCAGCGGAGGAACACTACAAGCCGCAGGGCCCGTCCGATCGCGTACCGAGCGATCCAGTGTCGGTCGCTGTCGCGCTCGCCGACAAGCTCGATACGCTGGTCGGCTTTTGGGCGATCGATGAAAAGCCGACCGGGTCGAAGGATCCCTACGCACTGCGCAGAGCTGCTCTTGGGGTGGTGAGGCTGGTGCTGGATAACGAGACGCCGGTAAGCCTTCTTTCGATCGTAGCTGAACATCGAAGAATCATTGAAGACCAGATCGACCGCCGGCACGCTGAAGAGCAGGTCAAGTTGGGTGGCGACTATGTGAGTGCACGGGCGCACGCCGGCGACGGAAAGTCTGGGGATCGCGACCTCCTGGCCTTCTTCCACGATCGCCTAAAGGTCTACCTCCGCGATCAAGGCGCTCGGCACGACCTGATCGATGCGGTGCTGGCGACAGGTTCGCGCCCGATCTCCCCCCTAGAGGGGGAGATGTCGGCGAAGCCGACAGAGGGGGGCGCTGTCCCGCCGTCCTCTCAGCGCCAAGTACCCCCCTCTGCCCTGCCGGGCATCTCCCCCACAAGGGGGGAGATTGGCCAATCGTCCAATGACGACCTGCTGCAGATCGTGCGCCGGGTCGAGGCGCTGGGCTCCTTCCTCGACACCGAGGATGGCAAGAACCTGCTCGCCGGCACCAAGCGTGCGGCCAACATTCTGGCCGCCGAGGAGAAGAAGAAAACGGTGGTCGCCGAAACCGTTGAGTCGGCACTCTTGCGCGAGGATGCCGAGAAATCGCTGTTTGCGGCGGTGAATCAGGCTGAGAAGCAAGCCGGCGAAGCGATTCAAAACGATGACTTTTCCGCCGCCTTGCTGGCGCTTAGCGTGTTGCGCGAACCGGTTGATTCATTCTTTGAGCATGTTCTTGTAAACGATGAGGATCAGGCGGTGCGTGCCAACCGCCTGGCGCTGCTCGCCCGCATCCGCGCGGCCACCGGCCAGGTCGCGGATTTCTCGAAGATCGCAGGTTAAGGCGAAGAAAATATTCTTTGCCGCCGGCCGTTCGAGCCGGCTTACAGTCATATGGCGATGATCTCTCCGTGGCAAAAGGGACATGTTCCCCAACCCCACGGAGGCTTCTATGAATTCCGATCACGACATCGAAGTGACAGAAGAAACCCCGGCTTCCGCCGAGGCGCTTGAATCCGCTTCCGAAACCATCCTCGATCATGCCGCCGCCGCAGCGGTCGAAGCCGCTGACCTGTCTGATGACGACGAAGACGGCGACGATGAAGATGGCGAAGAGTCCACCGAAACTGCCACGCTCTCGGATGACGACGAAGATGAAGACGACGAGGACGAAGACGAAGACGACGCCGAGGATAGCGTGAAGGCTGAAGGCGACGAGTCCGAAGAAGACGATGACAAGGAAAAAGCCTGATTTTTTCAGCCGCCGGTTCCATCGATGGCAAGGCGGTGCTGAGGCGCCGCCTTTTCCTGTCAGTCGTCCCCGAAGCCGACTGTCAGCCGCCCCGGGCGACGGCCCGGTCAGTTCTCGAGAATGCTGACGCGCACGCTGTTTTCGTAGACATCGACCTGGATCAGCGGTTCGCCATTGACGATGGCGCGCTTGGTCGAGGAACTCATCGCGCCGCCGCGTTCCAGCATGCGTTGCAGGTCGGCGCGCTGGCCGTTGGTCCTGAACCAGCCATCACCCTCGTCGTCGCTGTCACGGCGGTGGAATTTGTGCCAGTTGGCGCGGTCCTGCCGCACCATCTGCGCGGCATTGTCCAGCGCATAGCCGTCACTCGCCTGATGGTCGCGATCGGAAATGCGCGCGACATAAGATCCCAGCATGTCGTCGGCGTGAGCTGCGAGGACGCCAAGCAGTGACGCCAGCAGAAGGCCAGCCCCGGTTACGATTCCAGCTTTTCTCATGGTCCCCCCCTTTACCCCCTAGTGATGAAATCCCGTCTGCCAAAACCGCCTGGCGAAATACAGGCGATGGCGTCCTGCGGCTGACATAAACCGAAACGGGGTTTGCTTGGCAATGGTGCGCCGGTCGCCAGACCGCCGTCAAGTCACGCCATCGATGTCAGCCTGTCTTCAAGCCGGGGCTATTTGGTGTAGCCGTTGGGAGGCATGCGCTGACCTGCAGCCGGCGCCGGGGGACTCGGCGGGGTGGGTTGGTTCTCGGTCCCCGAAGGGGCTGCGGAGGCGGTGGCCGTTGCCGGCGCCGTGCCAGCGGCCGGCGCAGTACCTGTCGCTGGTGCAGCGGTTGGCGCCGGTGCCGGGAAGTCGGGACCGGTAACGCCGCCACGAATGACCATCGGGCCCGGCTGGAAGCCGTGCCCGGTCGCGGGCTTGTCCGGGATCGCCGCCACCTTTTCATCGGTGACGTCGGGCTGCGCTTCCCCTTTTGCCACCACCGACCGCGCATCGCTGGCGTTGACTGCATCGGCGGTTCCAGGCTGGTTGGGGGCGCCGATCCTGACGATCGATGGTGTGGAGGATGGCGTGCCTGGAAAAACCAGGGATGACGCCTGGGCTTCGCCGGCCGCAGCAGCAAGAATGATACCCAGCAAGATACGCGCAGACACTGATATCGCTCCCCTTTGCCCAGAAGCTGTTCGATAGCAGGCCGGAATTGATGCCGGCTTTCGTGGAAACATAGCATTTTAGGGATTGATAAATCGCCAATGCTCCTGCTCGCCAACAATCGGTTACCCAACAGCCGACTTGCCCAACGGCCGCCATCGTACTACGCACCCCGCATCTGTGAGGTGACGAGAGTGGCTGAAATACTTGGCTCGGGCGAGGCGCTGGAGCGGGCGCTGGCGCTGCTCAGGGAGGGCGATGTCGTCGCCATCCCGACGGAAACCGTCTACGGGCTGGCCGGCGACGCCACCAACGGCATCGGCGTGGCGCGCATCTTCGAGGCCAAGGGCCGGCCACGCTTCAACCCGCTGATTGCCCATGTCGCAGACATGGCGATGGCAGAGCGCCTCGCGATGTTCGATCCGCTGTCCAGGAAACTGGCGCTGGCATTCTGGCCAGGTCCGCTGACGCTGGTGCTGCCGCAACGGCCCGGCAACGGCATCCATCCGCTGGTCACCGCCGGGCTCGATACGATTGCCTTGCGCATGCCGAGGGGCTTTGGCGGCGACCTGATCGCCAGGCTCGGCCGCCCGCTTGCCGCGCCCAGCGCCAATTCATCCGGCAGGATCAGCGCGACGACCGCGCAAGCGGTGGCGGCCGATCTCGGCGCGCGGATCAAGCTGGTCGTCGATGGAGGCGCGACCCCGATCGGGCTGGAATCGACCATCATCAAGGCCGAAGGAAACAGATTGCGGCTGCTGAGGCCCGGCGGCATCGCCGCCGAGGAGATCGAGGCGGCTATCGGCATGGAGCTGTTGCGCGGCGGCACCGCCGGTATCGAGGCGCCGGGCATGCTTGCCTCGCACTATGCGCCAGGTGCTGCGATGCGGCTCCATGCCGGCACGGTCGGCGAGGGCGAGGCTTTGCTCGGCTTCGGCAGCCAGAGGGCGCAAGGCTGGCGCCGCGCCGAAGCCTTCCTCAATTTGTCCGAAACCGGTGACCTGCGCGAAGCGGCGAGCAATCTGTTCGCCTATATGCAGGAGCTTGACCGCAGCGGCGCGCGGACCATCGCCGTCGAGCCGGTTCCCTTCGACGGGCTCGGCGAAGCGATCAACGATCGGCTGTCGCGTGCCGCCGCCCCTCGTGACATCCCACAACCCGCAACATAGTTTTTCCCCATGACCGAAATCACAGAGACACTCGATCCCGCTCTCATCGATCGCTTCACGGCGATCGTCGGCGACAAATATGCGCTGCGTGAAGAGCAGGATATCGCGCCTTACCTCGTTGAACGGCGCGGGCTCTGGCACGGCGCGACATCGTTGGTGCTGCGGCCGGGCAGCGTCGACGAAGTCAGCCGGATCATGCGGCTGGCGACCGAGACAGGCACGCCGATCGTGCCGCAAAGCGGCAACACCGGCCTGGTCGGCGCCCAGGTGCCGGACAGGTCCGGGCGCGAAATCGTCCTGTCGCTGTCGCGGCTGAACCGCATCCGTGAAATCGATGTCTTGTCCAACACGGTGACGGTCGAGGCCGGTGTCATCCTGCAGACGCTGCAGGAGGCGGCCGACGCCGCCGACCGGCTGTTTCCACTGTCGCTGGCCGCGCAAGGCTCCTGCCAGATCGGCGGCAATCTTTCCTCCAATGCCGGCGGCACCGGAGTGCTTGCCTATGGCAATGCGCGCGAACTCTGTCTCGGTGTCGAGGTGGTGCTGCCGACCGGCGAGGTGTTCGACGACCTGCGCAAGCTGAAGAAGGACAACACCGGCTACGATCTGAAAAACCTGTTCGTCGGTGCCGAAGGCACGCTCGGCGTCATCACCGCCGCCGTGCTCAAGCTGTTCCCGAAGCCGAAGGGGCGCGAAGTCGCCTTCGTCGGCCTGTCGTCGCCCGAGGCAGCACTTTCGCTGTTCAGCCTGGCCATGGACCGTGCCGGGGCAGCACTCACCGCTTTCGAACTGATCGGCAAGCGGCCCTATGATTTCACGCTGGCGCATGCCCAGGGCGTGGTGCGGCCGCTGATCGAGGACTGGCCGTGGTACGTGCTGATGCAGATTTCGTCCGGTCGTTCATCGGAGGATTCGAGAGCCTTGATCGAGGACGTGCTTTCGGCCGGCCTTGAACAGGAATTCGTCGGCGACGCCGTCATTGCCGCGAGTCTCACGCAGGGCGATGCCTTCTGGAATTTCCGCGAGCTGCTGCCCGAGGCGCAGAAGCCGGAGGGCGCCTCGATCAAGCACGACATTTCGGTGCCTATTGCATCGATTCCGCGTTTCATCGCGGAGGCTGCCGGCGCCGTGGCGTCGGTGAGCGCCGGTGCCCGCGTCGTCTGCTTCGGCCATATGGGCGACGGCAATCTCCACTACAACATTTCGCGGCCCGTCGACGGCGACGATGAGGCGTTCCTCGCTCTCTATCATCCCATGAACAAGGCGGTGCACGATGTGGTGCGCAGCCTGCACGGTTCGATCTCGGCCGAGCACGGCATCGGCCAGTTGAAACGCGACGAACTGATCGCCACCGCGCCGCCGATGGCGATCGATCTGATGCGAAGGGTTAAGGCCGCTTTCGACCCGGCCGGCATCATGAATCCGGGTAAGGTTATCTGATCCTTTCGACATCTTGTGGCTGGTGGGATTCCGATAACCATCCCTGAGATCAGCAAAATTTAACCGACTTTCTTAAGCGGGGCGGTAAGGAGCCCGCGCTACTGTCTCCATACAAACGAGGCCGGAAAAACCGGCCCGGAGAGAACCGGACACCGGCTCTCAGGAGACAGACAGGAAGGCCACTCTATGAACACCGGACTGAAGCCAGTCTGGGCGGGACGCAACATGCGTCTCGACCCATTCCGCCTGCCGCAAGTGGTGAGCTACGCGACTCGCGACGACTACGGCGATGTAACCTTCACCATCGACCAGCGCGGCGCCGTGATCCGCCGCCTGCTCGAGATGAGCGGCCTGCCCGCAATCATCGTTCTGCCCGCCAATGCGTTCCGCGGCGTTGCCGCCCGCGCCATGGAAGACCCGGACGGCAATGTCACGGTGACCCTGGAACTCCTGCACAACGACCCGATGCTGTCGGTGCCGCTGCTTGTGGCCGACGATCTCGACGATGTCGCAGCCGACTGGCGCGCCTGGGCCGACGCTTACCGTCTGCCGATGCTGCTGATCGAATCGGACGGCGTTGCCCGCACCCTGGAAGAATCGCTCGGCGCCGCCATCAAGACGCTGCCGCCGCAGGATCGGCGCAAGGGGCGGATTTCGAACACGCGCCGCCCGCGTTTCCTCGCTCGCCGCAGAGCAGGCGCCCTCGGTCTCAGGCTGGTCATCGACGGCCAGGAGATTATTTCGAGGGACTGAGCATGATCCCGCTGGGAATGCTGAAACGGGAAGCCGCTAAACCAGCGGCTTCAGCGCCACCCACACAGCGCCGCCGATCAGGCCGAGAAAGATCAGCCAGCCGACCTGGTTGTTCGACCTGAACAGTCGCAGGCATTGGTCCGGATTGTCGATATCCAGAACCGCGATCTGCCGCGCCATATGGGCGCCGGCGGCAATCAGCCCGGCCAGCGCCACCACCGGCGCCTGCGCCGACGCGAAGGCGATCGCAAAACAGATCAGCGCGCCACCATAAAGCCCTGCCAGCCACGACTTGGTGTTGTCGCCGAACAAGCGTGCCGTCGAGCGCACGCCGACAATGGCGTCATCTTCCTTGTCCTGATGCGCATAGATCGTGTCGTAGCCGATCACCCACAGGATCGAGCCGATATAGAGCATGATGGCAGGCCCATCGAGATCGCCGAACTCGACCGCCCATCCCATCAGCGCGCCCCAGGAAAAGGCAAGGCCAAGCACCAGTTGCGGCCAGTTGGTTATCCGCTTCATGAATGGATAGATGGCGATGACCGCCAGTGAGCAGATGCCGAGCAGGACGGCGAAGCTGTTGAACTGGATGAGCACGACGAGGCCGACCAGAGCCTGCAGGACGAGAAACAGCCATGCCCGCCGGCGGGTCGCCTTGCCCGACGGCAGCGGTCGCGAGCGCGTGCGCTCCACCTGGCTGTCGATGTCCTCGTCGACGAGGTCGTTGTAGGTGCAGCCGGCGCCACGCATGGCGATGGCCCCGACCAGGAAAAGCACGAGATACACTGGTGCCGGCAGCAGTGAGAGCAGCGGGTCGCCGGGACGCGGATAGGCGCTTGCCGCCAAGGCCGCCGACCACCAGCACGGCCACAGCAGCAGCTGCCAGCCTATCGGCCTGTCCCATCGGGCAAGCTGCGCATAGGGCCATATCGAGCGCGGCAGCACGCCGTAGACCCAATGGCCGTTCGGCGCATCGGCGACACGGCCCTGGGCCGCTTTCGACTGGATGTTTTCCATGTCCATGGAGTGGCAGCAGCGGCAGAAACCGTCAAGCGGCAAGCGGGAGAGTGGTGCACGTCAGCCTTTCACGAGGCAAAGATGTCGCGGGTGGCGAACCAGTCCCTGGCTACCTCGACGAAGGCCAGCGCTGCATTCGACACACGCTGATGCGTGTCATAGGTGAGCAGGATCCGCTGCATGGGCAGCGGATCGGACAGCGGCTTGCAGATGAGCGGCAGGCCGTCATAGCTGCGGTCGCCGTGCGGGCGGGTGTAGCTGACCGCGACTCCGAATCCGTTGGCGACCATGCTCCGCTGCAGTTCGAACGAGCTTGTCGTCGTATCGGCCACCGGCGAAAGGCCGCGGCTGCGAAACAGGTCGAGCATGTGCTGCCAGCTGTGCGGCTGGTCCGTCGTGATCAGCGGATAGGCGGCCAAATCGGCAAGGCTGACCGTTGGCCGGTCCGCCAGGGCATGGCCTGCCGGCAACAGCGCATGCGGGCGAAGTTCGCGCAACAGGATGCGGGCGAAATGCGTCGGCAGGCTGAGGTCATAAGTCAGGCCGAGATCGATGGCCGCATCACCCAGCCGTCGTCCCAGGGTCTCGAACGTCTCGTCGCGAACGACGATTTTGACGGCCGGATAGCGTTCGGAGAAGGCGCGGATCAAAGCCGGCGCGAAGAAAGGCGCCAGATCCTCGAAGCATCCCAGCACCAACTCACCCGCGACAGCCGATTTGCTTGAACCCAGGCCGACGAGTTCGTCCGTTTCGGTGAGAACCTGCCTTGCCTTGGCCACGACGGCGCGGCCGAACGATGTCGGCGACACGCCGCTTCCGCGCTGGCGGACGAACAGCTTCTGGCCGAAATTCTTTTCGACCGCGTCGATCGCCACCGAAATCGACGGCTGAGAGACGTTCAGCATCTTTGCCGCGCCGGTGACGCTGCCGTGACGCGCCACGGCAACCAGGTAGCGCAGCTGCGTGAGGGTCACACTCATAGGAGTACTCTATATATCGGATGGAAAGTTATTATTTTACTGAATGAATTGATACTGCGATAATGGCTTCATTCCAAGAGGAGAACGCCATGGCTTCCCAGACTGCCACCATCGACGCCACCATGATCGACGCGTCCACGATTGCCGACTATCAGCGTGACGGCGCTGTCTGCATTCGCGGCGCCTTCAAGGGCTGGGTCGACACGATTGCCGCCGGCATCGAACGCAACATGCAGAGCCGCAGCGCTACCGCATCCGACATCGCCAACGGCCGCGGCAGTTTCTTCGACGACTACTGCAACTGGGAGCGCATCCCCGAATTCGTCAGCCTGGTGCGGGACTCACCCGCCGCCGAACTGGCGGCGGGTGTGATGCAGTCGCGCACCGCGCAGTTCTTCCACGATCACGTGCTGGTCAAGGAACCCGGCACGCAGAAGCCGACGCCCTGGCATCAGGACATCCCCTACTATTTCGTCGATGGCCGGCAGACGGTGAGCTTCTGGATACCCATCGACCCGGTGAAGGAAGCGACGCTGCGTCTGATCGCCGGCTCGCACAAATGGGACAAGATGATCCTGCCGGTGCGCTGGCTCGACGACAGCAACTTTTATGCCGGCGAGGGCGACTATCTGCCGGTGCCCGATCCCGACAAGGATCCGTCGATGAAGGTGCTCGAATGGGAAATGGAGCCGGGCGACGCCATCCTGTTCGACTTCAGGACCGCGCACGGCGCCCGTGGCAATATGACCGCGGCGCGGCGCCGGGCGCTGTCGCTTCGCTGGGTCGGTGACGATGCGCGCTATGTCGAGCGGCCGGGCCGCACCTCGCCGCCCTATCATGGCCATGGCATGCAGCCGGGACAGAGATTGCGCGAGGATTGGTTTCCGGTGGTCTACCAGGGCTGAGGCGGCAGCCAGAATATGAGCGCCGGTATTCGAGGCCCATATTCTGGCTGGGGTAACGTTCCCGTGCGCAATTCCGATCAAAACACCCTGATGCCTTGACCCGTCGCCCGGAGAGCAATAGCGGGTGCTCCAAGAGACTGTTTCGAAATTCGCTCTGGCGAGTCATATGGTGGTGGTTTCGAGAACCGTAGCGGAGCGGACATTTGGTCCGTGAGCAACGGAAGCGCAGAAAACGCCATCAGATGGCCGCCAGAGCAGAATTTCGGCATCAAGAGGTGGCCATGAACGTTCTTCTTCTGGGCTCCGGCGGCCGCGAACATGCGCTCGCCTGGAAGATTGCCGCATCACCGCTGCTGACAAAGCTCTATGCGGCTCCCGGCAACCCGGGCATCGGCAGCGAGGCTGAGCTGGTGAAGCTGGATTTAGCCGACCACGCCGCCGTGGCCGCGTTCTGCCGGGAGAAAAAAATCGACCTCGTGGTGATCGGTCCGGAGGGGCCGCTGGTCGCCGGCATTGCCGACGATCTGCGCGCCGAAAATATCCGCGTCTTCGGTCCCTCCAAGGCTGCCGCACAGCTGGAAGGTTCGAAGGGATTCACCAAGGACCTCTGTGCCCGCTACGACATCCCGACCGCCGCCTATGGCCGTTTCAGTGATCTGGCCTCGGCCAAGGCCTATGTCGAAAAGACCGGAGCGCCGATCGTCATCAAGGCCGACGGGCTCGCTGCCGGCAAGGGCGTCACCGTCGCCATGACGCCCAGTGAAGCACAGGCAGCACTCGATGCCTGCTTCGATGGTTCCTTCGGCGCCGCCGGCGCGGAAGTTGTGGTCGAGGAATTCATGACCGGCGAGGAGGCGAGCTTCTTCTGTCTCTGCGACGGTAACACCGCGCTGCCCTTCGGCACCGCGCAGGATCACAAGCGCGTCGGCGACGGCGACACCGGTCCGAACACCGGCGGCATGGGCGCCTATTCGCCGGCACCGGTGATGACGCCGGAACTGGTCGAGCGCACCATGCGCGAGATCATCGAGCCGACCATGCGCGGCATGGCCGAACTTGGCGCGCCGTTCTCCGGCGTGCTGTTTGCCGGGCTGATGATCACCGACAAGGGACCGAGGCTGATCGAATACAACACCCGTTTCGGCGACCCGGAATGCCAGGTGCTGATGATGCGGCTGAAGGACGATCTGCTGGTCCTGCTCAACGCGGCGACCGACGGCCAGCTTGCGCATACTTCGGTGCGCTGGCGCGACGAGGCGGCACTCACCGTGGTGATGGCGGCGAGAGGCTATCCCGGCACGCCGGAAAAAGGCTCGGTCATCCGCGGCGTCGAAGACGCGGCGAGCGACGGTGTCGAGATCTTCCACGCCGGTACCGCCATCAATGGCGGCGCGCTGGTTGCCAATGGCGGCCGCGTCCTCAACGTGACGGCATCAGGCGCCACGGTCGGCGAGGCACAGAAACGAGCCTATGCCGCGCTTGACCGCATCGATTGGCCGGACGGGTTCTGCCGCCGCGATATCGGCTGGCAGGCCGTGGCGCGCGAACAGGGAA
Source organism: Mesorhizobium sp. M0140 (assembly GCF_040322475.1). Lineage (NCBI taxonomy): Bacteria > Pseudomonadati > Pseudomonadota > Alphaproteobacteria > Hyphomicrobiales > Phyllobacteriaceae > Mesorhizobium > Mesorhizobium sp. M0140. The sequence continues at coordinate 329,754 of NZ_JAMYTM010000001.1, forward strand.
CCTGAAGTTCCGCGTTGGCTCACCGCTGGCCGCGATCGAGTTCGGTGGAAGCGGTGCTGAGCGGATCGGACAAGGCAAAGGCAGCGTCGAGTTGTGCGGGCGAACGCCGCTCGGTCCGCTTCCAGGCGACATATTGGACAATGCCGAAACTCGGTCTCCGGGGCACCGTCTTCACGACTGGCATGCGGAAGCCGTCGCGGAAACGGGACCAGCGTGTGCCCAACGCTGCAACCATGTCCTCGAAAGTCGGCGGCGCGGCCACTGACGCATAGGTGATGGTGACATTGCCGGCGAGGCCGGCCTCGCGTGAGACCGGTAGCGGTATCGAGGCGAGATAGTCCGGCGGCACGTCGATAAGCCCACCGAACGGCCATTGCGCGCGCAGCGTGGCGGCGTCTGTCGGCGCGACATTCACGTCTATGTCGTTAGGCGTGCCGGCAACCCTGTAAGGGCAGCGGAAACGGCCGCAATTGGCTTGCGCCGAAAACTGCCAAAGTGCGTAGCCTTGCCAGTTGCCCATCGGGAAATGCACGTCGATGTCGTTGGTGTAGCGCGCATACCAGAGCGGCAGCCGCGACAGGAGCCGGTATCGGTAGCTGTTGTCGGCAATGTACTGGGCGGTCTTGCCGTTGGTGTACAGCACCGGGAAACGGCCGATGCGCCGATGCACATGGCGTACGAACTCCTCGGCATCGTCGAGCGACATCCATTGCGAGGGATCATTGCCCTCGATGTCGAGAGCTATGAGATCGTCCGGCGCAGGCTCGGCGAAATCGAGGAAATTGTTGGCCTGCTCGACCGGATTGCCGGGGCGGGCGAGGTGATAGGCGCCCCATTTCAGGCCGAGTGCCTTGGCGACCACCCGGCGCGTCTGGAACAGTTCGCGCGTCACCGCATGACGTTTCCACAGCGCCTTGCAAAGCTTCACCTCAATGTCGTTGCCCAGGCAGAAATAGGACGGCGGCATGCCGTCGGAGGCCTTGTTGATGAAGCCGACGACCCGCTTGTCGGTGGCGAGCTGGGCCCAGTCGATGGAATTGTATTCGTAGGCATCGACGACCAGAGCGCGGTCGGCGTTCTTCCACGGCTCGGAAAAATCCGAGGCCGTTGCCGCCGTCGAAAGCGCCATCGTCGCCGCAAGAGCGAGGAGCGCTGTGCGGCGAAGAAGGCGCACCGTACTTTTCAAAACAGGGAATCCCCGTTGATCAAAGGCAAATCCTGAACCGCCATGGTTAAGGATTTGCTTCGGCGGGAGACACGGCTGAGGTGGCCTTTGGTGGATCGACGATCAGGGTGAGATTTACCGGGATTCAACGACAAGCCGTTTGTAAGCATTCGCGGCTTTGCGTAGCGCTTCATTCGGCTCCGGCGGGTTCACAATCGCTGCCACCAAGGCGATCTGGTCCTCGATTGAAAGGCGGATGGCGGCAGCCTCGTCAATGGAGGGCTGCGCTGCTTCGGTGTGGGCAATACCGGTCTGTTCGTTTGGCATTATGATCACCTTTGGTCGAGCGTTCAGCGCCGGCTGAATGGCTAGAATTCAAACGGGTCCGGCGCCGGCTCTTGCCGCAGCGTGCCTTCGGCGGCGCGTTTGCGGTGGTGGGCGAGCGAACATTGCGGCGAGCACAATATGCCGCGATCCGACCAGTAGGCGGCACCGTGGTCCAGTCTGCCTCCATGGTAGCAGAACCCCTCCGCTCGATAGGGCAGGCCGCATTCGATGCAGCGGTAAGCGTCGGGTCTGGCAAGCATGGGCGGTTCCGGTCGGCGGGTTCTGATCTGTCGCCGGTTGATTTGATCCGGCGTCGATTGAATTTAATACGCGCCGCCGCGATTGCAAAATCCGCGTGACAAAATTTGACGTTTACGTAAAAAGAAGATGGGAGACCGCTGATACGGCGGGTGGTTTTGCAGCGGCACCGGCTCTAGGGTTGGGCGGGCCGATGCATCAGGAGGAGTGAGCGGCATGTATAGGGCACCGGTCGAGGATATCGCCTTCACGCTCAAGCACGTGGCCGGCATGAAGTCGGCGCTCGATGCCGGCACCTTCGGCGATCTCGGCGAGGATCTGGTCGATGCCGTTCTTGGCGAGGCCGGCCGTTTCGCCACCGAAGAGGTCGCACCGCTCTACACGATCGGCGATCGGCAGGGTGCGGTGCTGAACGGCGCCGCCGTCACCACGCCGCCCGGCTGGAAGGAACTCTATCGCCGCTGGATCGATGGCGGCTGGAACGCGCTCTCCGGGCCTGCGGAATATGGCGGCCAGGCGCTGCCGACCATGCTCGGCGTGGCCGCGCTCGAAATGTGGAACTCCGCCGCCATGGCCTTCGGCATCGGCCCGACGCTGACCATGGGCGCGGTCGAGGCGCTGGACAAACACGCCTCCGACGACCTCAAGGCCAAATATCTCGAAAAGCTCGTCTCCGGCGACTGGATGGGCACGATGAACCTGACCGAGCCGGAAGCCGGTTCGGACCTCGCCGCCTTGCGCGCCCGTGCCGAGCCGGCGGGTGACGGCAGCTACCGCATCTTCGGCCAAAAAATCTTCATCACCTATGGCGAGCACGATTTCACCGACAACATCATCCATCTGGTGCTGGCGCGGCTGCCCGATGCGCCGGCCGGCACGCGCGGCATATCGTTGTTCCTGGTGCCGAAATTCCTGGTCGGCGACGATGGCGCGCTCGGCGGCCGCAACGACGTCTTCTGTTTCGGACTTGAGCATAAACTCGGAATCCATGCCTCGCCGACCTGCACCATGATCTATGGCGACGGCTTCGAAGGGGCCGAACCCGGCGCCGTCGGCTGGCTGATCGGCGAGGAGAACAAGGGGCTAGCCTGCATGTTCACCATGATGAACAATGCGCGGCTTTGTGTCGGCATGCAGGGGGTGGCGGTCGCGGAAGCCGCAACGCAGAAGGCGATCGCCTATGCCAATGAGCGCCGGCAGGGCAAGGCCTCGAGCTACACTGGCACGGGTATGGCGCCTATCGTCCATCACCCCGATGTCCAGCGTAGCCTGCTGACCATGAAGGCGCTGACCCAGACCGCACGCGCCATCAGCTATTCCTGTGCCCACGCCATCGACATGGCCCGTGTCTCCGCCGGTGACGAGGCGGCACACTGGCGCGACCGCGCCAATCTGCTGACGCCGCTGGCAAAGGCGTTCTCGACCGATATCGGCGTCGAAGTTGCCTCACTCGGCCTCCAGGTTCATGGCGGCATGGGTTTCATCGAGGAGACGGGAGCGGCCGCCTTCTATCGTGACGCGCGCATCGCGCCGATCTACGAGGGCACCAACGGCATCCAGGCGATCGATCTGGTGATGCGCAAGCTGCCACTCGGCGGTGGCGACCATGTGCATGGTTACATCGCCGAACTGGCTGATATGGCCGCAGCGGTGCGGACCTCGAACATGAAGGGTTTCGGCCGCACCGCCGACGCTCTCGACGCGGCACTTGGCGATCTCAGCGAAGCGACCCGCTTCCTGCAAAAACTGACGGCCGATGGCCGGTCGGAAGAGGCGCTGGCAGGCGCCACGCCCTATCTCAGGCTGATCTCGCTTGCCGCCGGCGGCGCCTATCTGGCGCGCGGTGCTCTTGCCGATCACAACCGCATAGCGCTTTGCCGTTTCTTTGCCGAAAACCTGCTCGGCGAGGTCAGCGCCTTGAGGGCGCGCGTCATCGATGGCGCCGAAAGCCTCGCCGCTGCCGGCAAGACGCTCGTCTCCGCCTGACGTTTCACAAGGAAGACACCGTGACAGACCATATCCTCGTCGAGCGCCAGGGCGCCATCCAGATTATCCGCATGAACCGGCCGGACAAGAAGAACGCGCTGACGCGCGCCATGTATGCGAAAATGTCAAAAGCCCTGGCTGAAGGCGACGCCGATCCCGCGATCCGCGTCCATGTCTTCCTCGGCGTGCCCGGCGCTTTCTCCTCCGGCAACGACCTTGCCGACTTCATGGTCGTCGCCACCGGCGGCGACGGCGGCACCGAAGTCTGGGATTTCCTGATGGCCCTGGCCAAGGTCGAAAAACCCATGGTCTCCGGCGTCGACGGCATCGCGGTCGGCATCGGAACCACGCTCAACCTGCATTGCGACTTGACCTTCGCCACGCCACGCACCGTGTTCAGGACGCCTTTCGTCGACCTTGGCCTGGTGCCTGAGGCGGGATCGAGCCTTCTGGCGCCGCGCATCCTCGGGCAGCAGGGTGCCTTCGCGCTGCTCGGCCTCGGCGAAGGCTTTTCGGCTGAACGGGCGAAGGCCGCCGGCCTGATCTACGAGGTGGTCGAGGAAGCAGCGCTGGAGGCCTCGGTGCTGGCGGCGGCCGGGCAGATCGCGGCCAAGCCGCCGCAGGCGCTGAAGATCGCGCGCGACCTGATGCGTGGCTCGCGAGACGACCTCGTCGCCCGCATCGGCGAGGAAAGCGAGCATTTTCGCGAGCGGCTGAAGTCCGATGAGGCCCGCGCCGCGCTCACCGCGTTCATGACGAGAAAGAAGGCCTGAGCCTCTCCTTCAGGGATAAAGCCTCGTCTTATCCCAGGCGCCTTTCGCGTCGCGGCTGAAGACGAGCCGGTCGTGCAGGCGGAACGGCCTGTCGTGCCAGAACTCGATGGTGCTCGGCACGATTCGGAAGCCGGACCAGTGCTTTGGCCGGGGGATCTCGCCGATCGGATAGCGTGCCGTGTATTCTGCCACCGCCTTTTCCAGCGCAAAGCGGCTTTCCAGTGGTCGCGACTGTTTCGAGGCCCAGGCGCCGATGCGGCTGCCGCGCGGCCGCGTCGCGTAATAGGCGTCGGCTTCGGCGTCGCTGACGATCTCCACCGGTCCGCGAATGCGCACCTGGCGGCGCAGCGACTTCCAATGGAAACACATCGCCGCCTTCATGCTGCCAAGAATCTCCTGGCCCTTGGCGCTCTCGAAATTCGTGTAGAAGACAAACCCGCCTTCATCGAATCCCTTGAGCAACACCATACGCACATCCGGCATGCCGTCGGCATCGACGGTCGCCAGAGCCACGCCGTTGGGGTCGTTCGGCTCGCTTTTCGTTGCGTCGTCCAGCCATGCGGCAAAGAGGCGAAACGGCTCGGCAGCCTCGGTAAAGTCACCGCTTGTTAACTCAGTGTCACTCATAGTTTTTCTCAAATTGTCACGAAGCCAAGATTCTTACAAAACCAAGATTCTTAACGAAGCAAGGGGGAGGCTGCCGATTGTCGCGTATCGCGCAAGCTTTTGACAGCAGGCAATGGAGCGTTATCGCTTCGGCCAGCGCGAAAGCCGCGATCGTGGCGGTCGCCTTGCCGCTTGCCGCTTGTGGCGCCGGCGGCTTCAGCCTGGAAAAAGCCGAAGTCGACCGTTCGATTCTGACCAGCAGCACGTCGGCCTCGGCCGCGCCGGCCAATTTGGATCGCGACTCCGACCAGACGACGATCGGCAATGCAGTCTCCTCGGCCGACATTGAGCAGCTCGGCGGGCAGGCCGTCCCATGGGCCAATGCCGATACCGGCTCGCGCGGTTCCATCACCGATCTGGCGGAATTGAAGGACAACGGCCAGACCTGCCGCCGCTTCAAGGCCTCGCGCGAAAGCTTTGACGGCGTTGCCATGTTTGAAGGCGAACTGTGCCTGGCCAGCGCCGGCGGCTGGCGCATGCAGGACTTCAAGGCACTCTGAGCCTGATCCGCAAGCCGATCGGACCGGCTCTGATTTCCGCGTCTGATATGCGGCTCCAGCACTGGAATTTCTTCCTATGCGAGCGCATATAGGGGGCAGCTAGAGACTCAACTCTTCTCCAGGGCAGTAAGCATGCGCGACCCCTATGAGGTGCTGGGCGTTGCCAAGAACGCATCGGCTAAGGATATAAAATCGGCGTACCGGAAACTCGCCAAGAAGCATCATCCGGATCAGAACCCGAATGATCCCAAGGCGAAGGACCGTTTTGCCGCGGCCAACCAGGCCTATGAGATCGTCGGCGACGAAAAGAATCGCGCCGCTTTCGATCGCGGCGAAATCGACGCCGACGGCAAGCCGCGATTCCAAGGCTTTGAGGGCGCTGCCGGTGGCGGCGATCCCTTCGGTGGCTTCCGCCGGCAGCAAGGTCCGGGCGGTTCGCGGTTCGAATTCCGCTCCGGCCGACCGGGTGGCGATCCGTTCGACGGCAACAGCGACATCTTCAGCCAGATTTTTGGCGACACCTTTTCGGGCGCGCGCGGTCCCGGAACGGGCGATCGCCGCCAGCAGGCGACAGCAGCCGATCTGAACGTCACGCTCGATGTCACCATCGAGGAAGCGGCGACCGCCGAAAAGGTGACGGCGATGTTCCCCGACGGCCGCAAGGTGGCGGTCAAGCTGCCGGCCTATGTCGAGGATGGCCAGACCATCCGCCTCAAGGGCCAAGGCGAGCAGGGGCCGGGCCAGCCGGGCGACGCGCTGGTCAAGATCCATCTGCGCCGCCATCCACGCTACCGCATCGAGGGCCGCGACCTGCACGCCGATCTGCCGGTGGCGCTGGCGGATGCGGTGCTCGGCGCCAAGGTGCCGGTCGAGACGCCGACCGGGAGGCTCGCGGTCAACATTCCTGCCTGGTCGAGCTCCGACAAGGTCCTGCGGCTGAAGGGCAGAGGCCTGCCGGAAAAGGCCGGCGGCCACGGCGATCTCTACGCTCATGTGCGTATCATGCTGCCGGAAGGCGGTGATAGCGCGCTCGAAGCGCTGTTGCGCAGCCAAAAAGGCTGATCGGCGGCTTTTGTCCCCTGAACTGTCCGGTTTGAACGCTTGAAGGGGCTCTGTGCCTGTGCGATAGGGCAACCCACAAAGCTGAAATCTTGCGGAGAGCGCTCACATGGCGGGTGGACAGGGCCTAATGGCCGGCAAGCGCGGCCTCATTCTTGGCGTCGCCAACAACAGGTCGATCGCCTATGGCATCGCCAAGTCGTGCGTCGACCATGGCGCCGAGATCGCGCTGACCTATCAGGGCGAGGCGTTCAAGAAGCGCGTCGAGCCGCTGGCGGCGGAACTGGGCGCCTTTGTCGCCGGCCATTGCGACGTCACCGATCCGGCGAGCCTGGACGAGGTTTTCGCCAATGTCGCCAAACATTGGGGCAAGCTTGATTTCCTCGTCCACGCCATTGCCTTCTCCGACAAGGACGAGCTGACCGGCCGCTATGTCGAGACGACGCGCGACAATTTCCTGCGCACCATGGACATTTCGGTCTATTCCTTCACCACCATTGCGAAGCGCGCCGAGGCGCTGATGACCAATGGCGGCTCGTTGCTGACGCTGACCTACTACGGCGCCGAAAAGGTCATGCCGCACTACAACGTCATGGGTGTCGCCAAGGCGGCGCTCGAGGCCAGCGTGCGCTATTTGGCGGTCGACCTCGGCGCCAAGAAGATCCGCGTCAACGCCATTTCGGCCGGCCCGATCAAGACGCTTGCGGCCTCCGGCATCGGCGATTTCCGCTACATCCTGAAGTGGAACGAGTACAATTCGCCGCTGAAGCAGACGGTGACGCAGGAGGAAGTCGGCGATTCCGGCGTCTATTTCCTGTCCGATCTGTCGCGCGGCGTCACCGGTGAAGTGCATCACGTCGATTCGGGCTACCACGTCGTCGGCATGAAGGCCGTCGACGCGCCTGATATTTCGACGGTCAAGGACTAACGCCCGGCCAACCGTCGTCCGTCCCGATCCCGCACCGGAAGACCTGATGTACCCGCTGGTTTATATCGCGCGCCACGGCCAGACCGCGTGGAACGCCGAAATGCGGCTTCAAGGGCAGGCCGACACCGATCTCAACGCTCTTGGCCGCGAGCAGGCGACCGGCAACGGGCTTCGGCTAGCCGCGTTGGTCCCAAATCCCTGGGAGTTCGATTTCCTCGCCAGTCCGATGAAACGGACGCGCGAAACGATGCAGCGTATTCGCGCTGCGATGAAGCTCGATCCGGGTGCCTATCGAACCGACCCGCGCCTCGTCGAAGTCAATTTCGGCGATTGGCAGGGATTTACCTTTGCCGAACTCGAGACACGATATCCCGGAGCGAGCAGGACGCGCGCGCTGGACAAATGGAACTTTCAGCCGCCCGGTGAAGGTGCGGAGAGCTACCAGATGCTGCTCGAACGGGTGAGGCCATGCTTCGACGCGATCGAACGCCAGACGATCTCCGTGACCCATGGCGGCGTCATGCGCACCTTGTTTCGCTTCGTTCTGGGGCTGACCGAGAACGAGGCAGCGAACCTGGAAATACCGCACGATCGTTTGCTTAAGCTCGAAGGCAAAAGTCTGGAGTGGCTTTAGACCGTAAAGACCATTGGTCAGTGCCGCTCAGCGAAAACTGAATGGCAAACACTGCATTCAATTGAGGTTGGAAGCTCTAGTTGGCAGAGCTGTCCGGCAGTTCCATGTCGGTGACGATGTTTTCACCATTGGTTACATCGTAGGCGATGACGATGTCCATGCCCGGCTTCAGCGCGTCGAGATCGGTATCGGCGTTCAGCTTGTAGGACTTGCCGTCATCCAGCGTCAGCGTCGCCGTGTCCTTGTCGATCTTCTTGATCAGGCCTTCGGTCTGGCCGGCGAAAGCGGCGGTGGAAAGCAGCAGCGTGGCGGCAATGGCGCCAATCAGGGTACGCATAATCGTTCCTCTTATCATTGCACCGGCACGGTGGCGGCGGATACTCACGGCGGATGGAAGAAAGCAGAAACCAGCCGAATGTGTCAAAACTTAAACGGCTGGGATGACAGTTTGACCACTGCGAAAAACGCCAATAGAAGGCAGGCTTCAGCCGGCTCCGCTGCCGGGCAGGGCACTTTCCATGTCTCACAACACGTTCGGCCACCTTTTTCGCGTCACCACCTGGGGTGAAAGCCATGGCGCCGCCCTCGGCTGCGTGGTCGACGGCTGTCCGCCTGGCATCCGCTTTAAGCGCGACGACATCCAGGTCGAGCTCGATAAGCGCCGGCCGGGCCAATCACGTTTCGTGACGCAGCGTCGCGAACCAGATGAAGTGAAGATCCTGTCAGGCTTCATCCTCGACGAGGACGGCGAGACGATGATCACCACCGGCACGCCGGTGTCGATGCTGATCGAGAATGTCGACCAGCGCTCGAAGGACTATGGCGAGATCGCCCGCCAATACCGGCCCGGCCATGCCGACTACACCTATGACGTGAAATACGGGGTGCGCGATTATCGTGGCGGCGGCCGCTCCTCGGCCCGCGAGACGGCTGCCAGGGTGGCGGCCGGTGCCTTGGCGCGCAAGGTGGTTCCGGGCGTGGTGGTGCGCGGCGCGCTGGTGTCGATGGGCGAGAAATCGATCGACCGCGCCAACTGGAACTGGAACTTCATCGGCGACGCGGAAAATCCGTTCTTCACCCCCGATCCGGCTTCCGTTCCCGTCTTCACCAGCTATCTCGACGGCATCCGCAAGGCGGGCTCCTCGGTCGGCGCGGTGATCGAAATCGTCGCCGACGGCGTTCCAGCCGGCCTTGGCGCGCCGATCTATGCCAAGCTCGACCAGGACATCGCCTCCGGCCTGATGTCGATCAACGCCGTCAAGGGCGTCGAGATCGGCAATGGTTTCGAGGCCGCCCGTATCACCGGCGAGCAGAATGCCGACGAGATGCGCATCGGCAATGACGGCAAGCCGGTGTTCCTGTCCAACAATGCCGGCGGCATCCTCGGCGGTATCTCGACCGGCCAGGCGATCGTCGCCCGTTTCGCCGTCAAGCCGACCTCGTCGATCCTGACGCCGCGAAAGTCGATCGACAAGGACGGCAAGGACGTCGAGATCATGACCAAGGGCCGCCACGATCCATGCGTCGGCATCCGCGCCGTGCCGATCGGCGAGGCAATGGTTGCCTGCGCGATTGCCGATCACTATCTGCGGCATCGAGGGCAGACGGGAAGGGGAATAGGGGAATAGGGGAATATGTTGCGCTCTTAGCTCGGTCAGCCAAATTTTTGCTTTTCCCTACTCCCGTACTGCCCTACTCCCTTATTCCCCTGCGAGCGAAGCGAGTACCCATGCCTTACGACCAGAAGAAAATCGTCGAAGCCCTGCGTGCTTTCGAACGCGGCGAGATCGTCGTCGTCATGGATGATGACGGGCGCGAGAACGAGGGCGACCTGATCGTCGCCGCCGTCCACTGCACGCCTGAAAAGATGGCGTTTATCGTGCGCCACACCTCCGGCATCGTCTGCACGCCGATGCCGCGCGAGGAAGCCAAGCGGCTGAACCTTGCGCCCATGGTCGCCGACAACGATTCCGCCCACACCACCGCCTTCACCGTCAGCGTCGATTTCAAGCACGGCACCACGACGGGCATTTCAGCCGAGGACCGTACCCTGACCGTTCGCAATCTTGCCAACGGTAATGTCGGTGGCTCGGATTTCGTCCGACCCGGCCACATCTTTCCGCTGATCGCGCGCGAAGGCGGCGTGCTGATGCGCTCCGGCCATACCGAAGCAGCGGTCGACCTGTGCAAGCTCGCCGGCCTGCCGCCGGTCGGTGTCATTTCCGAGCTGGTCAATGATGACGGCACCGTCAAGCGCGGCCCGCAGGTGCAGGCTTTCGCCGAGGAGCATGGGCTGAAGCAGGTTTCGGTCGCCGACCTCATCGCCTACCGGCAGCGCAAGGAGACGCTGGTCGAACGCGTCGCGTGCTCGGAAATCGACACGCTCGGCGGCAAGGCACAGGTCTTCACCTATACGCTGCCCTGGGACTCCATGCATCACGTCGCGATCGTCTTCGGCGACATTCGTGACGGCGAGGAAGTGCCGGTGCGTCTGCATTCCGAGGATGTGGTGACCGATGTCTTCGGCACCAGCCACCGGCTCGACGCCATCATGAAGGCAATGGGCGAGCGCAGGCGCGGCGTCATCGTCTATCTCAGAGAAGGTTCCGTCGGCGTTGCGCATCAGGAACGCAAACGGCCGGCAAGCGGCGACCGTGAGGATCACGAAGAGGCTCGCCGCCGCGAAAACGAGTGGCGCGAGATCGGGCTCGGCGCGCAGATCCTCAAGGATCTCGGCATCTCCTCGATCAACCTGATCGCCTCGCGCGAACGCCACTATGTCGGCCTCGAAGGTTTTGGCATCCATATCGCCAAGACCGAGATCCTCTAATCAGATAGCGCCCGGCTCGAAACCGGGCGCTATCTGATTATTCCGCGGCAATCGCGGCCGCTTCACATCCGTCCATCTCGCACTCAGTCGTGGCAAGGCTGCGCTGGCCAAGCAGCACCGTGGCCAGCGCGATCGTGCCTGAAGCCACCGACACCCAGAACCCGCTCTGGGCGCCGAACGCGTCGACCACCGCGCCGGCCGCGAACGAGCCCAGCGCCATGCCGATGCCGATGCCGGTCATGACCCAGGTGATGCCTTCGGTCAGCATCGCCTCCGGCACATGCCGCTCGATCAGGCCGAAGGCCGTGATGAAGGTCGGCGAGATCGCCACACCGCTGATGAACACGGTCAGCGCCAGCAGCGGCACGGTGTCGGCGGCGAGCGGCAACAGCGTGCCGAGCGCGACGAGGGCGACTGCGATGGCCAGTTGGCGTTGCAGCGGCGCCTTCAGGCTGAGCGCGCCGACGATGATGCCGAGCACGAACGATCCCAGCGCATAAACGCCGATGACAAGGCTGGCGGCGCCGGGCTGGCCAAGCTCCTTGGTGATCGCCACGGTGGTCACTTCCGTCGTCGCGAAGGTTGCGCCGATGAAGATCAGGGCAAGCGTGATGATCTGAACCGGCCGCAGGCGGATCGCCGAGCCGCTTGAGCCATGGTCCACCGGCCGCACTTGCGGCTCCGTCGAGCGTTGCAGGATGAAGGCCGCTGATCCGAATGCGAGAAATAATGTGCTCACCAGAACACCGGCTTCCGGGAACAGAGCAGCACTGAGGCCGACCGACAGCGATGCCCCGGCGATATAGACCAGTTCATCGGCCACGGACTCGAAGGCGAATGCGGTGTTCATCTGCGGCCGCCCCCGGAAAATCTCCGTCCAGCGCGCCCGCACCATCGCAGGTATGCTTGGCATGGCGGCGGCCAGGAGTGCCGACACGAACAGCGTCCACACCGGCCAGTCCTGGTTGGCCGCCGCTATCAGGACGGCGAAAGCCAGCACCGCGATGATGGTGGTGGGCACGACGATTCGTGTCTGGCCCAGGCGGTCCACCAGTCTCGATATTTGCGGCGCGACGAAGGCGTTGGCCAGCGCGTATGTCGCCGAGACGGCTCCGGCCAGCCAGTATTCGCCACGCGTCTGCGACAGCATCGCCACGATGCCGATGGGCGCCATGGCGATCGGCAGGCGCGCCATGAAGCCGGCGGCCGCAAAGCCCTTTGCGCCGGGGGCACGAAAGATTTCCGCGTAAGGATTTTGCATCGGTTGGTTCCTCGACAAAGGACGATTGGACAATTACATACGGAGCGTATGATCATTAGATAGAGCATACGTCGCGTATGTCAATTGGCATACGTTGCGTATGTAAATAGGGCCAGAAGCCATGCACAGACCCCGCAAGGAGATGATCGCCGAGACGCGCGCAAAGCTGATCGCGGCGGCCCGTCATGCCTTCGGCACAACAGGCTATGCGGAAGCCTCGATGGATGATTTCACCGCTTCGGCCGGGCTGACGCGCGGCGCGCTCTATCATCATTTCGGCGACAAGAAGGGGCTGTTGCAGGCGGTCATAGCCCAGATTGACGGCGAGATGGCGGCGCGCATCAATGAGGTTGCGTCGAGAGCGCCGACCCGTTGGCAACATTTCGTCGACGAGTGCTCCACCTATATCGAGATGGCGCTGGAGCCGGAAATCCAGCGCATCATGTTCCGCGATGGCCCGGCCGTGCTGGGGGATCCAGCGCAATGGCCGAATGCCAGTGCGTGCATCGCTTCAATGACCGACCATCTGACCGCGCTGCAGGAGGAGGGGGTCGTTGTCTCCAGCCTCGACCCCGAAACGGCCTCGCGACTGATCAACGGAGCGAGCAGCCAGGCGGCGCAACGGATCGCCAATTCGACCGACCCCGAAGCGACGTCGAAGAAGGTGGTGACGGCGTTCAAGCAACTGCTCGAAGGCCTGCTCAAGAAGCCGGACCCGCAGTCGAATTGAAGTTCCCACCGGGCGTGGTGCCAGGCAGGGCTCCGAACTTAGCTTAACAAAAGGCCTGGCGGCAGCCAGTTCGGCGGTGTTGGCAGCTTTTGTGCCGGTAGCTTCTCGCGATAGGAATTTTTTCTTGACTGGGTGACCTCAGCTATGGTACATATTTGCCTATGGTGCTGATTTGCGCCAGTGACCCGCCGCACAGGCGGGTTTTTCGTCTAATGCTCCGTCAGCCAACGCGCCGGCGGGCTCCGAAGGAAACCGTTAACCCGAGTTCGTTGCACTGTGGCGCCAGGGCCGGCAATTGACAATCGCCGGGTTGAGTTCATCCTCTGCCATCATCTCTGAGGCGGAGATTCGGGGCATGTGGGATTTCGATATAGGCAGGTCGGTGTCCATCATGATGCGGACCTGGCCGTTCATCGTCTTTCGCATGATCGTCTATTTCGGCATCACGTTGGCCTACATCATGGCGACCGGCACCGGTGCCTCGGTCGGCTATGGTGTCGGGCATATCTCCACCGATCCCGACGGGCCCATGTCCTTTGCCCTGTGGGGCGGCGTGGTCGGGTTCGGCATCGTCTCGATCGCGGTCTACTGGATCCGCGAATACATCCTCTATATCGTCAAGGCCGGCCACATCGCCGTCATGGTTCATCTGATCGACGGCCGCGACATTCCCGGCGGTCAGGACCAGATCGCCTACGCCAGGGATGTCGTCACCCAGCGTTTTGCCGAAGCCAACATCCTTTTCGTCGTCGACCAACTCGTCAAGGGTGCCATCCGTGCCATCACCGGCCTGCTCGGCGGTATCGCCGCCTTCCTGCCGATACCAGGCCTGAGCGGCCTGGTCTCCTTCATCAACACGGTGATCCGTCTGTCGCTGACCTATGTCGACGAGATCATCCTCGGCTACAACATCCGCATCAATTCAGCCTCGCCCTTCGAGACGGCGCGCCAAGGCGTCGTGCTCTATGCCCAGAACGGCAAGGTCATGGTCAAGAACGCCGTCTGGCTGGCGGTCATCATGTGGGGCATGTCGTTCATCATCTTTCTGATCATGCTGGCGCCTGCCGGTGCGATTCTGTTCCTGATGCCTGGCCAACTCGCCGGCTGGGCTTTTGTGCTCGCCATCGTCTTCGCCTGGGCATTCAAGGCGGCGTTCATCGAGCCTTTCGCCATCGCCTGCCTGATGCAGGTCTATTTCAAGACCATCGCGGGCCAGGTGCCCGATCCGGCTTGGGACGCCCGGCTGGCCGAGGCATCGTCGAAGTTCAGGGAGCTCAAGGACAAGGCGCTCGCCTCCTTCGGCGGTTCGCGCTGGGATACGGCCGGCGCCACACCCTGATCGGCTGGGCGGGTGGTGTCTGGTGCGGCAGAAACGGTGTTGAGGCGCGCCACGGTGGATTTGAGCTGTGTCTCGCCTTGCCCGGAAAAGGTCTCGCTCATGATCAGCTCCGGCAGCGGCAGCCGCCGTCCCCAGCCATGCGTTTCAAGGTCCGGTTTGGGAGCGAACTCGGAAACACGGCCGACGCAGAGATAGGCGATCGGCGTTACGTGGTCCGGAATGGCCAACAGCCGCTTCAGCGCCTCAGCCTCGATGATGCTGACCCAGCCGACACCAACACCCTCGGCACGCGCGGCCAGCCAGAAATTCTGCACCGCGCAGACCGTGCTGTAGAGATCCATCTCCGGATTGTGCCAGCGTCCCAGCGGCGAACCCTTCGAGCGCTGCCGGTCGCAGGTGATGCAGATGTTGAGCGCGCTCTCGCAGATGCCTTCCAGCTTTAGCTTGCGATAGAGCGCCTGTTTTTCCGCCTCGATCGCCGGCAGTTCCTGCTCGCGCGCGGCCAGGAACAGGTCGCGCACCTCCGCCCGTCGTTTGACGTCGCGAATGACAATGAAATTCCATGGCTGCATGAAGCCGACCGATGGCGCGTGATGGGCGGCAAGCAGCAGCCGTGCCAGCACGTCGTCATCGATCGCGGTGGGCAGGAAATGGCTGCGCACGTCGCGCCGCGTGAACATGGCGCGGTAGACCGCATCGCGCGCATTCTGGTCAAATCCATCGTCAATGGCAGCGGTCATGTGTTCCGGCATCGCTTGTCCCCTTGCGATTGCAGATTCAAAACTGACAGAGCGTACTTTGTGCGTCCAAGTAGACGCACGTCGCTCTGATGCCATCCGCCTGACCACGCGGATGACAATGCCTGCCAGGCCGGTCTTCTGGCTCGGGATCAACCCGCGTCCGGTGCCTTCCCGTCATCGACAGTGGCATTTACCGGCGCGGTCCCCCTCACAGCGTTGGGCACGCCACGGAATTCAACCGTGTTCCCGATTCTCCCGCTTGCGGCGGGCACCAGGCAGTACCAGGGACCTTACGCCGAAGCGCCCGCGGGGCCAATGCCTGCGGCGACGCGAATGGACGCAGTCGCGATTTTCCCCAGTCATCGGCCGCCCGTGCATGGCCTTTGTCGATCCGGGTCACTAGATTAGGACGATGACCACCCGTCTCTACACCCATCCGATCTTCCTCGAGCATCTCACGCCGCCCGGACATCCCGAGCGGCCCGACCGCTTACGCGCCATCGAGCGCGTGCTCGACGACGAAGCCTTTGCCGGGCTCGATCGTATTCAGGCGCCGGAAGGCGACGAGGCCACCATCCTCTACGCGCATCCCGCCGATTTCGTCGCCCGCGTGCGCGCCGCCATCCCCGACGAGGGGATTGCCCGCATCGATGCCGACACCACTGCCAGCCCGAAGAGCTGGCAAGCGGCGATCACCGCGATCGGCGCCGCCAACGCCGCCGTCGATGATGTCTTTTCGGGCCGCGCCGACAACGTCTTCGTCGCCGCCCGGCCGCCCGGCCATCATGCCGAAAAGACCACGGCGATGGGCTTTTGCCTGTTCAACACGGCGGCGATCGCGGCGCGTTATGCGCAGAAGAAACACGGTGTCGAGCGCGTTGCCGTCGTCGACTGGGACGTGCATCACGGCAATGGCACGCAGGATATTTTCTGGGACGATCCGTCGGTGCTCTATTGCTCGACACACCAGATGCCGCTTTATCCCGGCACCGGAGCGAAGACCGAAACGGGCGCCGGCAACATCGTCAACGCACCGCTGGCGCCGCAGACCGGCAGCGAAGTGTTTCGCGATGCCTTCCTGTCGCGCGTCCTGCCCGCGCTCGACAATTTCGCGCCCGACCTGATCATCATTTCGGCGGGGTTCGACGCGCACCACCGCGATCCGCTGGCCGAGATCAATCTGACCGAGGATGATTTCGACTGGGCGACCGGCCAGCTGATGCAGCGCGCGGCACGCCACAGCGGCAACCGGCTCGTCAGCCTGCTCGAGGGCGGCTACGATCTGCAGGGATTGGCATTTTCGGTCGCCGCCCATGTCGGGCGACTGATGAAAGGATGAATGATGGCCGATGAGACCAACGAAGACGTCAAGGCGATGAGCTTCGAGCAGGCACTCGATGCGCTGGAGAAGATCGTCGATGATCTGGAGCGTGGCGACGTGCCGCTCGACCAGTCGATCAAGATCTATGAGCGTGGTGAGGCGCTGAAGGCGCATTGCGACCGGCTGCTGAAGGCCGCCGAGGACAAGGTCGAGAAGATCAGGCTGTCGCGCGACGGCAAGCCGGTTGGAACGGAGCCACTCGACGCGGATTGAGGCTCGGTCCGAACGATGGCCTCGCCTCACCGGTTTTTGGACATGATCATGATCGAGGATATAACTCGTTCCGATTGAAACAGCTCAAGGACAAGAGGAGATACGGAAGCGATGTGCAGAAACATCAAGACCCTGTTCAATTTTGATCCGCCGGCAACCAATGACGAGGTGCGCGACGCGGCTCTTCAGTTCGTCCGCAAGCTGAGCGGAACCACGCGACCCTCGAAGCAGAACCAGCACGCCTTCGACCATGCCGTCGAAGCCATCGCCGCCTCGGCGCGCGAACTGCTCGATTCCCTGGAAACCCACCAGCATCCGCGTAATCGCGAAGAGGTGGCGGCCAAGCTGCGGGCAAAGGCGGCGATCCGCTTTGCCTGATGCGGCCAGGCGGCCTTCGACCACCGACAAGGAGAGTCGATGAGCTTCTTCCCCGGGAAAGACCCTGAGGCAGGCGATGCCTTCGCCAGCGATCAGATCGAATTGATGGTCATACCCAACGCCAAGGATATCGGCGGTTTTCAGGTGCGCCGTGCCCTGCCGACGGCAAAAAGGCGGCTGGTGGGGCCTTTCATCTTCTTCGACCGCATGGGGCCCGCGGTCCTGCGCGCCGGTCAGGCACTGGATGTCCGTCCGCATCCGCATATCGGCCTGTCGACGGTCACCTATCTGTTCGACGGCAAGATCCGGCACCGCGACTCACTCGGCACCGAAATGGTCATTCAGCCCGGCGACGTGAATTTGATGACCGCCGGCCGCGGCATCGTCCATTCGGAGCGTACACCGGAGGAACTGCGTGGCGCGCCGATGTCGGTATCCGGCCTGCAGACATGGCTGGCGCTGCCGGACGACAAGGAAGAGGTGGCACCGGTTTTCGAGAATACCGCAGCGCTTCGGCTTCCCGAGATCGAAGCCGAAGGCGTCAACGGGCGCCTCATCATCGGCGATTTCCAGGGACTGCGGTCCCCGGTCAGGGCCGACACGGAGACGCTCTACGCCGACCTGCGCCTGGCGCCCGGCGCCAGCGTGAAAATCCCTGCTAATGCGGAAGAACGCGCCATCTATACGCTGGAAGGCGAGGTCTCAATTTCGGGTGATGTATTCCCAGCCGAACGGCTGCTGGTGTTCCGTCCCGGTGACGAGATCGTCGTGTCGTCGCAGACCGGGGCGCATTTCATGCTGTTCGGCGGCGCCTCTCTTGGTTCGAAGCGTTACATCTGGTGGAATTTCGTCTCGTCGTCCAAGGAGCGCATCGAACAGGCGAAAGAGGAATGGAAGACGGGCCGCTTCGACATCGTTCCCGGAGACGAGGAAGAGTTTATTCCGCTGCCGGAAAGCTGATGCCCTGTCACCCAAAAGTGGCAGAACGAAATGCATAGACAAAAGACTAGGGCCTGATCCGCGTCACTGACACACATTTACTTTCGCCGGCCGGCGGCCTATTCGCCCATCAACCGAAAGCCCGAGCACCGTGAACGCAACGCCGCATACGCCGCTTCTCGACAAGGTCCGCATCCCGGCCGACCTGCGCACGCTTGCCGAAAGTGAACTGCCGCAATTGGCGTCCGAGCTTCGCGCCGAGCTGGTCGACGCCGTGTCCCGCACGGGTGGTCATCTGGGCGCAGGGCTTGGCGTGGTCGAGCTGACAGTGGCGCTGCACTATGTCTTCAACACCCCCGACGACCGGCTGATCTGGGATGTCGGCCACCAGGCCTATCCGCACAAGATCCTGACCGGCCGCCGCGACCGTATCCGCACGCTGCGCCAGGAAAGCGGTCTGTCCGGCTTCACCCGCCGCGCCGAGAGCGAGTACGATCCCTTTGGCGCCGCCCACTCCTCGACGTCGATATCGGCCGGCCTCGGCATGGCCGCCGCCCGCGATCTCTCCGGCGGCCGCAACAACGTCATTGCCGTCATCGGCGACGGCGCCATGTCTGCCGGCATGGCCTATGAGGCGATGAACAATGCCGGCGCGCTCGATGCACGGCTGATCGTCATTCTCAACGACAACGACATGTCGATCGCGCCGCCGACCGGCGCGATGAGCGCCTATCTGGCGCGGCTGGCCTCCGGCAAGGCCTATATCGGCCTGCGCGATTTCGGCAAGAAACTGACGTCCTATCTCGGCAAGCGCGCGGATCGTGCGATCACAAGGGCAGTCGAGCATGCACGCGGCTACGTCACCGGCGGCACGCTGTTCGAGGAACTCGGCTTCTATCACATCGGCCCGATCGACGGCCACAATCTGGAGCATCTGATCCCGGTCCTGAAAAACGTCCGCGACAATGGCGAAGGCCCGGTGCTCATCCATGTCGTCACCCAGAAGGGCAAGGGCTATGCGCCGGCCGAAGCCGCTGCCGACAAATATCACGGCGTCAACAAGTTCGACGTCATCACCGGCGCGCAGGCCAAGGCGCCAGCCAACGCACCGGCCTACACCAAGGTGTTCGCCGAAAGCCTGGTCCAGGAGGGCCGCGAGGACGACCGTATCGTCGCCGTCACCGCAGCCATGCCGAGCGGTACCGGCCTCGATTTGTTCGGTGAAGCGTTCCCGTCGCGCACCTTCGATGTCGGCATCGCCGAACAGCACGCGGTGACCTTCGCCGCCGGCCTTGCCACCGAAGGCTACAAGCCGTTCGCGGCCATCTATTCCACCTTCCTGCAGCGCGCCTACGACCAGGTCGTCCACGACGTCGCCATCCAGAAATTGCCGGTGCGCTTTCCCATTGACCGGGCCGGCTTCGTCGGCGCCGATGGCGCCACCCATTGCGGCGCCTTCGACACCACCTTCCTGGCGACACTGCCGGGTTTCGTCGTCATGGCCGCCGCCGACGAGGCGGAGCTGCGCCACATGGTGCGCACCGCGGCAAGCTATGATGACGGCCCGATCGCCTTCCGCTATCCGCGCGGCAACGGCGTCGGCGTCGACATGCCGGAGCGCGGCTCGGTTCTCGAAATCGGCAAGGGCCGCGTCGTCAAGGAGGGCACCAAGGTTGCATTGCTGTCCTTCGGCACGCGGCTGCAGGATTGCCTGATCGCCGCGGAGGAGCTAGGGGCTGCCGGGCTGTCCACGACGGTCGCCGACGCCCGTTTCGCCAAGCCGCTCGACGAGGATCTGATCCGGCGGCTGGCCCGCTCGCATGAGGTGCTGGTGACGGTGGAGGAGGGCGCAGTCGGCGGCTTCGCCAGCCACGTGCTGCAGTTCCTCGCCCATGAAGGCCTACTGGAAAGCGGCCTGAAGGTGCGCCCGCTGGTACTGCCCGACGCGTTCACCGACCACGCCAAGCCGGAAAAGATGTATGCCGATGCCGGGCTCGATGCTGCCGGCATCGTGCGCACCGTGTTCGTGGCACTCGGGCACACAGTCCACGCCCAGCGCGCCTGAATCAAAGTCTCAATGACTTGAATCGGTTTGCCGGCCAACGATCTTAACGCGTTGTTTACGCTGACGTTTGGCGCTTTGCTTACCGTGTCTGTTGGCCGTTTTTCAATGGCGCCCTGCTAGATCGTGATCAGGCAGGGAGACAACAACAATGAAAACGCTTCTGTGCGGTGCAGCGCTTTGCGCCGTCATCGTCGCGCCGGCCACAGCCGAAACGCGCTATGATCGCAGCCTCGAAAAGGCGGCGATGGGCATCATCGCTGGCAAGATGGGCGACATCCGCGGCGGCTTTTCATTCAAGCAGGTGCCGCAACTGGTGGTTCTGCCGGCCCCTGTTTCCGCGCCTGCGGTTGCCATCGAGCCTGCACGCGAGCAAGCTTCAGGAGGGCGTGAGGATGGGTTGTCTCCAGCCGTCGAGCGTCCGGTTCCGCGAAGCGTATTCTGAGCTGGAGAGCAGCAAGCCTTGATCGGGATTGCCCGATCGTTTCAATGTGCTTGCCGCTGTGCGGGTGATCTAAGAAGGCGCTGGCAATGCTACTCCGCCGCAACCAACTCCGCTTGCTGCGCCGGTTTCTCGGGGCGCCAGGATTGCGCCGCGTGGCGGGCGCGGTCTGCCAGGGCGGCTAGGCGTCCGCGCAGGTTTCGTCCACCCACCACCGACGACAAGGTCACCGAATGCGTCGCAAAGCGGCGCTTGAAATCCTCGCCGCCGCAGAGAAAATCGATCGTGGTCAAGCCCCGGTCAAACGACCACTGGATGTAATCCATCATCAAGACCATGCCTGGCGAGGCCCGTTCGAAGGCCGGATCATAGGTGGTGACGAAAGCCATCATCGTTCCATGCTGCTCGAAATTGATCGATATGGCGATGATCTCGTCTTCGCGTTCGAGCACGAAGATGCGCAGCAATCCAAGCTTGGCCAGAACGGATATGAGTGCCGCCAGCGCGGGGGAACCTTCGTCGAAGAGGTCCGAAACGCGGCCGTGTTTTGCAAGCCATACCCGCTTCAGTGCCGCGACGCGCTCCAGCACCGGCTCGCGGGCTTCGTGCGCGTCCATCAGGCGGAAACGCAGCGCGCCGCCTTCCTCCATGAATTTGTAGCCACGGCGATAGTTTTGCCGGGTTTTTTTCGACTGGCTTTCAAACCATTGTGCGCCGCGTTGCCCGGCGCCGGAAACTCGATAGCTGACCTCGCTGCGGTGGCTTGGCTGCAAGATATTGTCTTGGCCTGGGGCGGCGGGACCGAGCAGGGTCCGGAATCGGGCATCGGGCAACAGACGATTGAGGTAGGCAAGATCGAAGCCGCCATCGTCGAGGATATGTTGCCAGAGTTGCGGCAGGATCTGTGGCTCGGCATCGGGAGCAAGCAGGACATCGCCATAGTCGCAGTGATCTTTCGCCGCCCACTCCAGCATACGGATGCCCGAGCGCCAGAAGGTCGCGAGCGCAATGACGGCCTCGAGGCGCTCGCCGCTCCAGACCATGCCGATCCTGAGACCGCGGCGGTCCTGATGCGGTGTGGTGTGCCACCAGGCCGAGATCCAGTCGGGATGCTGGAAAACGAGGCCGCCGGCGCGTTGCCAGAGCGCTGCCCAGGCGGGCGCGATTTCTGCCAGTCGCGCTGACGACGTCGCAATTTCGATCCGGTGCGTTCGCGGCATCCGGAACACGGCGGGTCCGTTCATGGCTTGCCCCCTTGCGGCGATTGCTGTGGCTCGGGCTTGTCGGTGCGGAAATGTCTGGCGATCTGCCGCCACATCCGCTTCAGCGGCAGAACATAGAGGCCTGCGAGCGACTGGTAGTCGCGCACGTTGCGTTCGATCAAACCGAACTTGAAGTCCTCGTCGGGTCTGGGAACGCATAGCGTTCCGAAGAGCCGATCCCAAAACGAGAAGAGCAGCCCGAAGTTCTTGTCGTAGTGGCGCGGGTCGGTGCTGTGGTGCAATTGATGCCAGTGCGGACACAGGATCAGATTGTTCAATGGTCCAAACGAGATCTTGAAATGCGTGTGCCTGACGAAATCCATCATCAGGATGTTGCGTATGATGTAGACGTTGACGCCGAAGACCGTCAGCTCGACGAGGTTCAGCGACACCAGCGACCAGATCCCGAAGCAGATGCCGGGAATGACGCCGTCCCAGGCCCGGTTCATCAATTCGTCGAGCGGGTGGACGCGATCCTTGGTGATGCCGACCATCACCTCGGCCGAATGGTGGACCTTGTGCAGTTCCCAGAGCACCGGGTAGCGGTGCTGGGCGACGTGATAGAGATAGTACGAAATGTCGTAGGCAAGCAGCATGGTGATGGTGAAGATCGTCACCGTCACCGGCCCTGCCGGTCCTTTGATCAGGGGCGGCTGGATTGCCAGCAGCGTGGAGAGCAACCAGTTCGTCGCATAGCCGACGGCGCTGACGAAGACGACGCCGGCGGGCAGCATGAGGAATGGCATCAGCGCCTTCCGCGTCACCCAGAACAAAAGGTCGGCTTTCGCCGAGGGATGCGTGATGACCTCATGCGGGACTGCGAACTCGAAGAACTCTTTCCAGCTCTTTTTCTCGACCGTGCGCCAGTAGGCGACCAGGGCGCTGACCAAAGCAGTCAGCAACAGAAGTCCGGTCGCCAGCAGGCCGGCGCCGGAAATCCGGTCAAGAACCTTGTAGACGATATCGCTGGCCATTTCCAAGGTTGCCGCCTCTCCATCCGGGTTTTCCGGTCGTCGCGGTCATAACATTGAAGTCCTCAAGCAAATGCGATGAAAATTGGTTAAGAAATCATGAGGCTTTCTAGGTGTTTGGTATTTATCCGCAGGCGGCGAGACCCCATGCTTCGGCGGTCATCCGTCTCAACGGGCGTAACGCATGGATATTCATAAGGATGGTCGGCGGGACGGAACGCCTCACCATCGTCACGGTGCAAGATGCTGGGTGTGACGATGGAACGGGAGACGAAATGCTTCCATCTGGCGCTCTTGCCATCGTCGTCGGCTTTCGCCATGAAGGCCGATGAATTCGCCTTTGCCAGCCAGCGCACGCCAGCGGCTCGACGACCTGCTCGTCCAGCGCGGGCTGTTTGCCAGCCGCTCACGTGCCCGCGACGCGGTCGAGCGTGGCACGGTGACCGTCGACGGCGTCATTGCGCGCAAGCCCGGCCAGAGCGTTTTGCCGCAATGCCTTGTTACCATCGATGATCCGGCGCAAGGCTATGTGTCGCGCGCGGCACTCAAGCTGATCGGTGGGCTCGATCATTTCGGCCTCGACCCTGCCGGCTGTGAAGCGCTCGACATCGGCGCCTCGACCGGCGGCTTCACCCAGGTGTTGCTCGAGCGCGGCGTGGCCCATGTCACCGCGGTCGATGTCGGTCATGGCCAGATGCATCCTGATATCGGCGGCGACCCGCGTGTGACGGTGATCGAAGGACTGAACGCCCGCGACCTCGCTGTTGCCGATCTCAGCGGGCGTATTCCGGATTTCATCGTGTCCGACGTCAGCTTCATCTCGCTGAAACTGGCGCTGCCGCCGGCGCTTGGTCTGGCGAAGGCTGGCGCCAAGGCCATGTTTCTGGTCAAGCCGCAATTCGAGGCGGGCCGTGATGCGATCGGCAAGGGTGGTCTGTTGAAAGATCCCTACGACGCCTCTCGTGTCGCCGGCCTGCTGCAGGATTGGCTGGACTCCGTTCCCGGTTGGCGCTCGCTGGGCCTGCATTTGTCGCCGATCGAGGGCGGCGACGGCAATCGCGAATTCCTGCTCGGTGGGATCAAGGACCGATGAGCGCGCGCTTCAGCATCAGGAAACTTGGCGCTCAGGGCGACGGTGTCGCCGAGACCGAGACAGGGGATCTGTTCATTCCCTTCACACTGCCCGGTGAAACGGTTACCGCCGCGCGCGAAAGGGATCGCGCCATGCTGATGGCGGTGCTGGAATCATCGCCGCTGCGCATCGATCCCGCCTGCCACCATTTCACCGAATGCGGCGGTTGCGCGCTCCAGCATTTCGAAGCCGAAGCCTATCGCCAGTGGAAACGCGAAAAGGTGGCGCACATCCTAAAGGGCAAAGGCATCGATTGCGAGATCGGTGACCTGGTCGCCTGCGCGCCGCAGACGCGCCGCCGTGTCGTGCTTGCCGCCCGCCGCACCGATACAGGCATGCTGCTCGGCTTCCATCGCCATCTGTCGCCAGAGATCATCGCCATATCGGAATGCCCGATCTCGCTGCCGGAGATCGTCGCTTCGCTCGATCGGTTGAAGGCGCTCGCCGAATTGGTCTGCGCAACCACCAAATCGTTCCGGCTGGCGGTCACCGTGACCGGTTCGGGTCTCGATGTCGCGGTTCATGAATCCGGCAAGCTGGGGGAGCATCAGCGCCGCATCGCTGCCAATTTCGTCATGGCGCAGGGCTTTGCCAGGCTGTCCATCGATGACGAAATCATCATCGAGCCGAGGAAGCCGGTGGTCATGTTCGGCAGCGTCGCTGTAGCCTTGCCCCCGGGCGCGTTCCTGCAGGCAACCGAGGCCGCCGAACAGGCGATGGCCGATATCGTCGGCGGGCATCTGAAGCGTGCCAAGAAGGTGGCGGATCTTTTCGCCGGTTGCGGCAGTTTTGCTCTGCGCCTGGCCGCGAAGTCGGAAGTCCATGCGGTGGAGGGCGATGCGGCAGCCCTTTCGGCCCTCGACCGTGGATCGCGTTTCGCCACTGGCCTGAAGCGGGTGACGGGCGAACGCCGCGACCTGTTCCGCCGGCCGCTGACGTTCAAGGAGTTGAATGCGTTCGACGGCCTGGTGTTCGATCCGCCACGCGCCGGCGCCGAGGACCAGTCGAAGCAGATCGCCCGCTCGGATGTTCCCTACGTTGCGGCGGTGTCCTGCAATCCGGTGACGCTCGCGCGGGATTTGCGCATCCTGCTCGACGGTGGCTACACCTTGAAAAGCGTCACCCCGATCGACCAGTTCCTGTGGTCGCCGCATGTCGAGGCAGTGGCGCTGCTGGAGAAGCCGAAGAAGAGGCGGTAGATCATTCGCTGGTTTGGCGACGCCGTGCTTCCGCGAGCACGCCCGTTTCTATTTCTCTCAATGTTTTCGACTTGCCTCTGTTGGGCAGCGACCCGAACACATCCTCGGGTCGCGTTGGGGGAAAGACCGGAGCAGGCCGTGTGAGCTGATCGGCGGTTGACTGGAGGCAACGGATTTTTCTCCAGTGGCCATCGCATCAGACCCGCGTGCCGCCGACCGTCATCTGATTCATGCGCAGATGCGGCTGGCCGACGCCGACGGGCACGCCCTGTCCGGCCTTGCCGCACATGCCGATGCCGGTGTCGAGCTTCATGTCGTTGCCGATCATCGACACGCGGTGCATGGCGTCCGGGCCGTTGCCTATCAGCATCGCGCCCTTGATCGGCTGCGTCACCTTGCCGTTCTCGATCATGTAGGCCTCGGTGCAGCCGAACACGAATTTGCCAGAGGTGATGTCGACCTGGCCGCCACCGAAGGAGACAGCATAAATGCCGTTCTTGACCGAGGCGATGATTTCGTCCGGCTCCATGTCGCCTGATGTCATGTAGGTGTTGGTCATGCGCGGCATCGGCTGGTGGGCGTAGCCTTCGCGACGGCCGTTGCCGGTTGCCTTCATGCCCATCAGCCGGGCGTTCTGGCGATCCTGCATGTAGCCGACCAGCTTGCCGTCTTCGATCAGCACATTGCGGGCCGAAGGCGTGCCTTCGTCGTCGACGGTCAGCGAGCCGCGCCGCTCGGGCATCGTGCCGTCGTCGACGACGGTCACCCCCTTGGCGGCGACCTGCTGGCCTAGCAGGCCGGCGAAGGCCGAGGTCTTCTTGCGGTTGAAATCGCCTTCCAGCCCATGGCCGACGGCCTCGTGCAGCATGACGCCCGGCCAGCCGCTGGACAAGACGATGTCGAAAGTGCCGGCCGGGGCCGGTATGGCCTCGAGATTGACCAGAGCTTGCCTGAGCGCCTCCTTGGCGGCGTGCTTCCAGCTGTCCTCGACCAGGAATTCGCCAAACGCCTTGCGGCCACCCATGCCGTAGGAGCCGCTCTCCTGGCGGTCACCATCGCCGACCACGACGGAGACGTTGATGCGGACCAGCGGGCGGATGTCGCGCACCATTTGGCCATCAGCGCGCACGATCTCGACATGCTGCCAGGATGCGGCGAGCGATGCCGAAACCTGCCGCACGCGCGGATCCTCGGCGCGCAGCCAGGCATCGATTTCCTGCAAGAGCTTTGCCTTGGCCTCGAAGGAAGGCGAGGGGATCGGGTTCTCTTCGCCATAGAGATGGCGGTTGGTGCGGGCGGGTGCGGCGGCAAGCGTCCCGGAATAACCGCCCTTGACGGTTGAAACGGCATCGGCCGCGCGCAGCAGCGAAGCTTCGGAGAGGTCGCTGGAATGGGCATAGCCGCTGGCTTCGCCGGCAACCGCACGCAGGCCAAAACCCTGGTCGGTGTTGAAGTTGGCGGTCTTCAGCCGGCCGTTGTCGAACATCAGCGCTTCGCTCTCGCTATATTCGAGGAACAGCTCGCCGTCATCGGCGCCGTTGATGGTCTCAGCGACGATCTGCTTGATGCGATCGTCTGAAATGTCGAATTGGCCGATCAGGCTGTTCATGGCGCGTCCGTTCACAGGAGGAATGGGTCTTTGCCACGATGTAGGCGCGAAGGTGCGCCGAGACAATCGTTCTGCCGCATTGTGAAGACAAAAGCGGTTTGCCAGCAGCCCGCCGATGTCACTTCTGGTTGATGAAGTCGGTGATGTCGCCGGGCTGTCAGGGGAGCGCGGCGAAGCCGTCGGCAAAACCCTTGAGGTCGACCGGGATGCCGATGCCTTCTTCCGGGGTCTGGAAGACGATGAAGGTGGCCGACGTGCCGGTCTTCAGCGTGTCGAGAAGCGGCTTTTCGAGAATGACCTCGGCATAGCAGCCGTCCTGGAAGCAGCGCACGAAATAGGCGCGGCCGATATCCTTGCCGTCGACATTGAGGCCGAGCCCGTTGGGCAAAAGCACGCCGAGCGGCGCCAGCACGCGCAGGATCTCCGCCTTGTTGTCAGCGGTGCGCAGCACCACGACCGACAATCCCATCTCGGGACGGTCCTCGGCGACGACGTTCTGCATCATCACGCATTGTTCCGAGGTGGCGCCGGCCGGTGTGTCGCAGATGATCGACCATGCGCCATGCGTCGAGCGCACGGTGCCGCTCGGCTGCGCGGCGTTGGCCGTGCCGGACACGATCGCGGACAAGCCGATGCCAGACAGGGCGGCGAGAAAGATGACCTTCGCCCAGTTTCTCGAAAACCGAGAGTTTCTCGAAAGCCAGTAATTCATGACGGCTCCATTGCGAATCACGGCACTTTAAGCCGCGCCAAAGCCAAGTAAAGGACGAGACCGCACCAGGTCTGCCCCGAAAAAGCCAATAGGGCGCTTTTCCCTGCCAATTTCGCCCGAATTGCGACGTTCGGCACGTGCGGCCCGCGGGAATGCTGCTGCGGGCTCACTGTAGGCGATTCGGTGCTGCCGCGGCTGCCGCCAAAGGCACATCCGGGCTTGCGCGCAAAAATGCCGCACGGTTTCGTCCGCTCCTTTCTTGCGGAGGGAAAAAGAGTATGGTTTGAACCAGCTTGAAACTGTCGGGATTCCCGTCCCGGCATTGTTCGTTATTCTCGTGAGTACCGCAGCGAGGAACTGGGAGACGATGAGGGCGATGAGAAATTTCCTGGCAAACGCCAAGGTTCCAGCAAGTGCCAAGTTTCTAAGTGCTTGTGCCGCTATCACGTTTTTCGCCGGCGCATCCGCCCATGCCGACCAGCCCAAGAACTGGGAGACAACCTTCCAGGCGCCGGCGACCGACATGATGCGGCAGATCGAGTGGTTCGGAAACTACACAATGTGGTTCATCGTCCCGATCACCATCCTGGTGCTGCTTCTGCTCGCCTACTGCATCGTCAGATTCCGCGCGAGCGCCAACCCGGTTCCGTCCAAGACCAGCCACAACACGTGGATCGAGTTGATCTGGACGATCGGGCCAGTCGTCATCCTGCTGCTCATCGCCATTCCCTCGTTCCAGCTGCTGACCGCGCAATATACGCCGCCGGAAGAAGCAAAGCTGACCGTCAAGGCGACCGGCAACCAGTGGAACTGGGACTACGAGTACCAGACCGAAAACACGCTCTCCTTCAACTCCGCGATCCTCCAGGACGGTGATCGGGCCGGCGCCGGCAAGGAGGACCGCAAGGTCTATCCGCGCCTGCTGGCCGTCGACAACGAACTGGTGGTGCCGGTCAACACCATGACCCGCGTGCTCGTCACCGCGACCGACGTGATCCACTCCTTTGCCATGCCGTCGTTCGGTATCAAGATCGATGCCATTCCGGGCCGCACCAACGAGACTTGGTTCAAGGCGGAGAAGGAAGGTATTTTTTACGGCCAGTGCTCGCAGCTCTGCGGCAAGGATCATGCCTTCATGCCGATCGCCATCCGCGTCGTCTCCGATGCGCAGTTCAAGACCTGGCTGGCGGCAGCCAAGACCGATCTGCCCGGCGCCAACAAGACGCTGATGGCCGAGGTCGACGGCCAGAACAAGGTAGCGGCCGCCGGCAACTGATGCCGCGGGTTAGCAAGATTTAGGGAACGGAGCGGAACATGGCAGACGCTGCAGCTCACGACGGGCATGACCACAAGCCTTATCACGGCTGGGTCCGCTGGGTTTATTCGACCAATCACAAGGACATCGGCACGCTCTACCTGATCTTCGCGATCATGGCCGGCATCATCGGCGGTGCCTTGTCGGTCGCCATCCGCATGGAGCTGCAGGAGCCTGGCATCCAAATCTTCAGCGGCCTGGCGCAGATGGTCTATGGCATGAACGGTGACGCCGCGATCGACGGCGGCAAGAGCATGTACAATGCCTTCGCCACCGCGCACGCCCTGATCATGATCTTCTTCATGGTCATGCCGGCGCTGATCGGCGGTTTCGCCAACTGGATGGTTCCGATCATGATCGGCGCGCCCGACATGGCGTTCCCGCGCATGAACAACATCTCCTTCTGGCTGTTGCCGCCGGCCTTCATCCTGCTTCTCACCTCGATGTTCGTGCCGAGCGCGCCGGGCGCCTTTGGCGTCGGTGGCGGCTGGACGCTCTATCCGCCGCTTTCGACCTCGGGCCAGCCCGGGCCGGCCATGGATCTGGCGATCCTGTCGATCCACATTGCCGGTGCGTCGTCGATCCTCGGCGCCATCAACTTCATCACCACCATCTTCAACATGCGCGCGCCTGGCATGACGCTGCACAAGATGCCGCTGTTTGCCTGGTCGGTGCTGATCACCGCCTTCCTGCTCCTGCTGTCGTTGCCGGTTCTGGCCGGTGGCATCACCATGCTGCTTACCGACCGCAATTTCGGCACCACCTTCTTTGCGCCCGACGGCGGCGGCGACCCGATCCTCTTCCAGCACCTGTTCTGGTTCTTCGGTCACCCTGAAGTGTACATCCTGATCCTGCCGGGCTTCGGCATCATCAGTCACGTCATCTCGACCTTCTCGAGGAAGCCGGTGTTCGGCTATCTCGGCATGGCCTATGCCATGGTGGCGATCGGCGCCGTCGGCTTCATCGTGTGGGCGCACCACATGTACACGACCGGCCTGTCGCTCGACACGCAGCGCTATTTCGTCTTCGCCACCATGGTCATCGCGGTGCCGACAGGCGTGAAGATTTTCTCCTGGATCGCGACGATGTGGGGCGGGTCGATTTCGTTCAAGACGCCGATGCTGTGGGCGCTGGGCTTCATCTTCCTGTTCACCATCGGCGGCGTCACCGGCGTCCAGCTGGCCAATGCCGGCCTCGACCGCTCGCTGCATGACACCTATTTCGTCATTGCCCACTTCCACTACGTGCTGTCACTGGGCGCGGTGTTCGCCATCTTCGCCGGCTGGTACTACTGGTTCCCGAAGATGACCGGCTACATGTATTCGCCCGTCATCGCCAACACCCACTTCTGGGTCACCTTCGTCGGCGTGAACCTGATCTTCTTCCCGCAGCACTTCCTCGGTCTCGCCGGCATGCCGCGCCGCACCATCGACTACCCCGATGCGTTTGCCGGCTGGAATTATGTGTCGTCCATCGGCTCGTATATCTCGGCCATCGGCGTCCTGATCTTCCTCTATGGCGTGTTCGAGGCCTTCCAGAAGAAGCGGATCGCCGGCGCCAACCCATGGGGCGAGGGCGCAACGACGCTCGAATGGCAGCTGCCTTCGCCGCCGCCCTTCCACCAGTGGGAACAGCTGCCGAAAATCAAGTAAGGCGGCTGCCCGCTCGAATACGAAACCGCCGGTCCGCCGGCGGTTTTGGCCAACGGATGATGGACTTAAGTACGCATGGCCCTTGTCGACGACCCATTGATTGACGAAGCGGGCTTTCGCATGTCGGAAGCGACGGCGGGCGATTTCTTCGCGCTGCTGAAGCCGCGCGTCATGTCGCTGGTGGTGTTCACCGCCTTTGTCGGCCTTGTCGCCGCACCCGTGACCATCAACCCTCTGCTGGCGGTGATCGCCATCCTGGCTATTGCAATAGGTGCTGGTGCCTCCGGCGCGCTCAACATGTGGTACGATGCCGACATCGATGCCGTGATGACCAGGACCGCCACCCGCCCGGTCCCGGCCGGTCGCATCCAGCCGCACGAAGCGCTGACCTTCGGGCTGGTGCTGTCGGTGCTGTCGGTGATGACGCTCGGCGTACTGGTCAACTGGCTGGCGGCGACGCTGCTTGCCTTCACCATCTTTTTCTACGCCGTCGTCTACACGATGTGGCTGAAGCGCTGGACGCCGCAGAACATCGTCATCGGCGGCGCCGCCGGCGCCATTCCGCCTGTGATCGGCTGGGCCGCGGTGACCGGGACAGTCAGCCTCGAAAGCATTGTCCTGTTCCTGATCATCTTCCTGTGGACGCCGCCGCATTTCTGGGCGCTGGCGCTGTTCAAGTCCGAGGACTATGCCAAGGCCGGCATTCCGATGATGCCCAACGTCGCCGGCCACGCTTCGACCCGCCGCCAGATCTTCGCCTATGCGCTGGTGCTGGCCCCGGTCGGCGTGCTGCCGTGGCTGCTTGGCTACACCACGCCGTTCTATGGCGTGGCCGCCCTGCTTCTGGGAGTCGGTTTTGTCTGGTACGCGTGGAAAGTGCTTGGCATGGCCGACGATGACGGCGTCATGAAACCGGCCAAGGCCCTGTTCGCCTATTCGCTGCTTTACCTCTTCGCCATCTTCGCTGCCTATCTGGCCGACAGCGTTGTCGAACGCGCGCTTGCCATGGGTGGAGCATGACCATGATCGAGGAAAAGCTCGAGACCGTCACGTTGACCGAGCGTCAGAAGAAGGCGCAGCGCAGCCGTTCTATCGCCATCGGTGTGGCGCTGGCGCTGCTGGTGGTCATTTTCTACATCGCGACGATCGTGAAGTTCGGCCACAATCTGGGCACGATGTGATGAGCGTCGAGACCTCAAAAAAAACGGCTGGCAAGAACGGCAACGTCATCGTCGCGGCTGTCTGCCTCGCCTTTTTCACCGGCATGATCGGCATGGCCTATGCCGCGGTGCCGCTTTACAAAATGTTTTGCCAGGCCACCGGCTATGGCGGCACGACGCAACGTGCCGAGAAGCAGTATGCCGGCCGCGTGCTCGACCGCGAGATCACTGTCCGCTTCGATGCCAACATCGCTGGCGTGCCGTGGGAGTTCCAGCCGGTCCAGCGCTCGATGACGATGAAGATCGGCGAGACCGTGCAGGCGCACTATCAGGCGACCAACAAGTTCGATCGTCCCGTGACCGGCCGCGCTACCTTCAACGTGCAGCCTGAACTGGCAGGTCCCTATTTCAACAAGGTCGAGTGCTTCTGCTTCACCGACACGACGCTGAAGCCCGGGGAGACGCTGGACATGCCGGTGCTGTTCTACGTGGACCCCGACATCGTCAATGTGCCGGAGCTCAAGGACGTGAAGACGATCACTCTGTCCTACACGATGTTCCCGGTCGAGAAGACCAAGCCGGTCGCCTCCTCGGAGCCGGCCGAGGGCAACAGCAAGACAATTTCGAATACCGAAGCAAATCTCGGGGGTTGATATGGCAGACGCGCACGCAAAACCACAGCATGACTATCATCTCGTCGACCCGAGCCCGTGGCCTTTCCTGGGATCGGTAGGCGCACTTGTCACCGCCTTTGGCGGCGTCTGCCTGATGGAGTACCTGAAGGGCGGCTCGTTCCCGATCTTCGGCTTCAACATCGCCAATCCATGGCTGTTCTTCATCGGCCTCGTGATCATCCTCTACACCATGTTCGCCTGGTGGTCGGACACCATTAAGGAAGCGCATGAGGGCCATCACACGCGTGTCGTGTCGCTGCATCTGCGCTACGGCATGATCATGTTCATCGCCTCTGAGGTGATGTTCTTCGTTGCCTGGTTCTGGGCCTATTTCGATGCCAGCCTGTTTCCGAGCGAAGCCCAGCAATATGCCCGCACCGCGTTTACCGGCGGTGTCTGGCCGCCGAAGGGCATGGAAGTTCTCGATCCTTTCCATTTGCCGCTCTACAACACCGTCATCCTGCTGCTGTCCGGCACCACGGTGACCTGGGCGCACCATTCGCTCATCCATGGCGATCGCAAAGGCCTGATCAATGGCCTGGTGCTGACTGTTGGCCTCGGCATGCTGTTCACCATGGTGCAGGCCTACGAGTACATGCATGCTCCGTTCGCCTTCAAGGATTCCATCTATGGCGCCACCTTTTTCATGGCGACCGGCTTCCACGGTTTCCACGTCATCATCGGCACCATCTTCCTGTTGGTCTGCCTGATCCGGGCGATGAAGGGTGATTTCACCCCCAAGCAGCATTTCGGCTTCGAGGCGGCCGCCTGGTACTGGCACTTCGTCGACGTGGTCTGGCTTTTCCTGTTCGCCTCGATCTACGTCTGGGGATCGGTCGGCGCGGTGATCGAGGGCCACTGATCCTGGCCTGAGGAATTTCCGTTTCGAGAAGGCGGCCGCGGCAACGTGGCCGCCTTCTTCTTTTTGGCGCAATGATCGCTGATCGATAGCCAATGCGGCTGACAATTTTCCGGGCCATTTGCGCATTGATGATCGCGGCACTCCCGGCCTTTGCCGGCGAGAAGGTGGATTTGGTGCGTGTCCACAAAGCCGAACGCCGGCTGGAACTGATCGGCGACGGCAAGATCCTGCGCAGCTACGGCATCGCACTCGGCGGCGATCCTGTCGGGCATAAGCACCAGGAGGGCGATCAACGCACGCCCGAGGGGAACTATGTCCTCGACTGGCGCAACCCGAACAGCATCGCGCACAGATCGATCCATATTTCGTACCCCAACACCGACGATCTGGCGGCCGCCAAGGCGCGCAATGTCGACGCGGGCGGCATGATCATGATCCACGGCCAGCCAAACGGTTATGGCTGGTGGGGCTGGCTGCTTCAATTGGTCGACTGGACCGACGGCTGCATTGCGGTTACGGACTCCGATATGGACGAAATCTGGGCGATGGTGGCCGATGGCACACCGATCGAGATCGAGCGGTAGGCAATGAGCGACGACGCTCCCATGAGTGAAGACAGGGCGATCTGGCCGCCGATCGATCCGATCTCGGCCGGCCTGCATGGCCGCTGCCCGCGTTGCGGCGAGGGGCGGTTGTTCTCCGGCTTCCTCACCGTCGGCAAGCGATGCGTCAATTGCGGCCTCGATTATTCCTACGCTGATGCCGGCGACGGGCCGGCGGTGTTCGTGATCCTGATCATCGGCTTTATCATCGTCGGCCTGGCGCTCTGGGTAGAAGTCACGCTCAGCCCGCCGCTCTGGCTGCATCTGCTGGTCTGGATTCCGTTGGCTATCGTGCTGTGCTTGACGACGCTGCGGCTGATCAAGGGCGTGCTGCTGACGCTGCAATACCGCAACAAAGCGGCCGAGGGCCGGCTGGATCGCGGCGAATGAGCGAGGCTTCCGTTAAAACTGACGGTCGTTCGCGACCGCGATCGGCATTGCTGCTCGGCCTTGGCCTTATGCTGTTCCTGATCCTGCTGGTGCTCGGCACCTGGCAAGTGCAGCGCCTGTATTGGAAGGAAGGCCTTCTGCAGACCATCGACCAGCGTACCCATTCGGCGCCCTTGCCGTTGGTTGCGGTCGAGAAAGAGTTCGCCGCCACCGGGGATGTCGACTATACGCCGGTTACCGTCACCGGCACGTTCCTGCATCAAGGCGAACGCCATTTCTACGCAACCTGGGAAGGTGACGCCGGCTTCAATGTCTACACGCCGCTGGCGCTCGACGACGGCCGCTTCGTCCTGATCAATCGCGGCTTCGTGCCTTACGATCTGAAGGACGCCGCCAAGCGCGCCAAGGGACAGGTGACTGGCAGAGTGACCGTGACCGGGCTGGCCCGCAACCCGCTGCCGGCGAAGCCGTCGATGATGCTGCCCGACAACGACGTGGCGAAGAACATCTTCTACTGGAAGGACCGCGACGTGATGGCTGCGAGCGCCGGTCTGCCGGCGGGCGCCGCGCTGGTGCCGATCTTCATCGACGCAGACAAGACGCCAAACCCGGGCGGCTTGCCGGTTGGCGGCGTCACCATCATCGACCTCCCGAACAGCCATCTGCAATATGCGATGACTTGGTACGGGCTTGCCGCGGCGCTCGCAGCCGTGCTCATCCTGCGGCTTCGCCGTCCCGCGAAAGACGAATGAACGCGGCTGATGCCCTTGACAGGGCAGGGGTGCGCACCTCATTTCGGCTTTGATCAACCGGCCCGGATTTAATGCTTCAGACAACCACCAAACCACCTCTGACGATCCGGCTCTGCCAGCCGCGCGGTTTCTGCGCCGGTGTCGACCGTGCCATCCAGATCGTCGTGCTGGCGCTGAAGAAATATGGCGCGCCGGTCTATGTCCGCCATGAGATCGTGCACAACCGCTACGTCGTCGAGGGGCTGCAAAGCCTTGGCGCCGTCTTCATCGAGGAACTCTCCGAGATACCGGCCGAACATCGGCAGTCGCCCGTCGTGTTCTCGGCGCATGGCGTGCCGAAATCGGTGCCGGCGGATGCGAAGGCGCGCAATCTCTTCTATCTCGATGCCACCTGCCCGCTGGTGTCGAAGGTCCACAAGCAAGCGATGCGCCATCAGCGGCTCGGCCGTCATGTGCTGTTGATTGGTCACGCCGGCCATCCCGAGGTGATCGGCACCATGGGCCAGCTGCCGGACGGAGCGGTGACGCTGATCGAAACCGAAGCCGATGCCGCAAAGCTCTCGCCCGCCGATCCGCAGGCGCTCGGCTTCGTTACCCAGACCACATTGTCGGTCGAGGACACCGCCGGCATCATCCGCGCCTTGCAGGATCGCTTTCCGGCGCTGCAGGCACCGGCGGCGGAATCGATCTGCTATGCCACCACCAACCGCCAGGAAGCCGTCAAGGACACCGCGCCGGGCGCCGATCTCTATCTGATCGTCGGCGCGCCGAATTCCTCCAATTCGCGACGACTTGTCGAAGTCGCGGAGCGTGCAGGCGCCACCATGTCGCTTCTCGTGCAGCGCGCCGCCGAGATTCCGTGGAATGACATCGGCAACATCTCGACGCTCGGCCTGTCGGCCGGCGCGTCGGCGCCCGAAATCATCGTCGACGAGATCATCGACGCGTTCCGGCAGCGCTTCGATGTCACGATCGATCTGGCCATCACGGCCACGGAAACGGAGGATTTTCCGGTCATGCGGGTATTGCGCGATGTCGAACTGACGCGGGCCGACATGGCCTTCGTCAATGGAGCCGCGTAAGCCACATGGCGGTCTACACCGACGTTGCGGAAGGCGAACTCGGCGCATTCCTGAAGCACTATCCGGTCGGCGATCTCCTGTCCTACAAGGGCATCGCCGAAGGTACCGAGAACTCGAACTTCCTGCTGCACACCTCCAGCGGCTCCTACATCCTGACGCTCTATGAGAAGCGCGTCGAAAAGGCGGATTTGCCGTTTTTCCTGGGGCTAATGGGCCATCTCGCCAACAAGGGCGTGTCCTGCCCGCTGCCGGTGACCGCGCATGACGGCAGCGTCATCGGCACGCTCGCCGGCCGGCCGGCGGTCATCATCACCTTCCTGGAAGGGCTTTCGTTGCGGCGGCCCACAGCAACGCATTGCGCCGAGGTCGGCAAGGCGCTGGCGCAATTGCATCTGGCCGGCGCCGATTTTTCGATGACGCGTCCGAATGCCCTGGCCATCGACGGCTGGCGCAAGCTCTGGGATGCAGCGCGCGATCGCGCAGACGAGGTCGAGCCGGGTCTGGCCGCCGAGGTCGATGCCGACTTTGCCGATTTCGAGCGCAACTGGCCCAAAGACCTGCCGCAAGGCATCATCCATGCCGATCTTTTCCCCGACAACGTTTTCTTCCTCGGCGAAAAACTGTCCGGCCTGATCGATTTCTATTTCGCCTGCGACGACCTCTACGCCTACGATGTCGCCACCTGTCTCAACGCCTGGTGCTTCGAGAAGGATTTTTCCTTCAATCTCACCAAGGGCAAGGCGCTGCTCGCCGGCTACCAGAGCCTCCGGCCCCTGAGCGACCAGGAAAAGGCTGCGCTGCCGATGCTGGCGCGCGGTTCGGCGTTGCGCTTCATGCTGACCCGGCTGTACGACTGGTTGACCGTTCCCGATGGCGGGCTGGTGATGAAACGCGATCCGACCGAATACATCAGAAGGATGCGGTTCCACCGGGCGATCAAATCGTCTTCGGAATATGGATTGGCCTGATATGAGTATCATGAGCAAACAGGTTGAGATCTTCACCGACGGCGCCTGTTCGGGCAATCCCGGCCCCGGCGGCTGGGGCGCGATCCTGCGCTTCAACGGCACCACCAAGGAGCTTTCCGGCGGCGAAGCCGAGACGACCAACAACCGCATGGAACTGTTGGCCGCCATTTCGGCGCTGAACGCGCTGAAGGAACCGTGCACGGTCGACCTTCACACCGACAGCAAGTATGTCATGGACGGTATTTCCAAGTGGATCCACGGCTGGAAGAAGAACGGCTGGAAGACCGCCGACAAGAAGCCTGTGAAGAACGGTGAACTCTGGCAGGCGCTCGACGAGGCCAACAAGCGCCACAAGGTCACCTGGAACTGGGTCAAGGGCCATGACGGTCATGTCGAGAACGAGCGCGCCGACGAGCTTGCGCGTGAAGGCATGGCACCGTTCAAGAAAGGTCCGTTCAAGCCTGCAGCCGCGCCAAAGCCTGCTGCGCCGGCCAAACAACCGGCAATCGCGAAAGTGCGGCGCTCGACCCAGAGCTATTGAATTTCCGGAGCGGCGCGGCTAGGCGCGCATCGCGTTATCAACGGTTGACGGCCGACGACAGGCTGCCTTGACCAGCGTCCAGCGGACGTAAGGCCTTTGGTGGCGTCGCAGTTGCTCCAGAATACGGAGGGAGTAATATTTCCTACCATAGAGCAAAATGCGATAAGGAAACGGGCGTGGCAAACGTAGAAAAAATGAGCGTGGCTGTGACCCCGCAACAAGCAGCTGTGATGCGTGAGGCTGTCGAGGCGGGCGAGTATGCCACCGCAAGCGAGATTGTGCGTGAAGCGGTGCGGGATTGGCTGGCCAAGCGTGAACTTCGGCACGACGATATCCGCCGGCTAAGGCACCTGTGGGATGAAGGCAAGGCAAGTGGGAGGCCGGAGCCTGTGGATTTCGACGCGTTGCGAAAGGAAGCTCGGCGAAGGCTGGCGGAAGCCTCGCGGAATGACCGTTAGGCTGGTCTGGTCACCCGCGGCCAAGGCGGACCTCATCGACGTCTACGTGATGATAGGCAGCGAAAACATACGAGCGGCCGATCGCTATTATGATCAACTAGAAGCGCGGGCCTTGCAGCTGGCAGACCATCCGCGCATGGGTGTTAGGCACCCGATATCAGGTCTTCCGTACGGATGCTGGTGGAGGCGCCGTTTGTACTGCTCTACGAAACGATTCCGGACACGGATGATGGCCCTGTTGAGTGGGTTGAAATCGTCCGTGTGGTGGACGGCCGGCGGGATCTGAACCGTTTATTCTAGCGAGCTGTTTATCGGATCAGCAGCGCTGTACCCCAAAGCCCGAGCGCGAACACCGTATGCGACACCAGGTTCAGCGCACGGATCAGCATCGGGTTGGGCCGCTTCTAGGCGGCCCAACCGGCGCCCATGCCGGGTGCCAGTAGGAACCAGCCGGCGCCGACGGTGACGATGCCGAGGATGAAGGCCGGCAGGAATGTCGGCGCGGCAAGCCAGCCCGCTCCGGCCAACACCACCAGGATGATGCCGTAGACGATGCCGACAAAATAGTGAAAGGCCCAGCCCAGCGCCTTTTCATGCGCGTAGGGCGCTGCACCGCCGATATCATCGTGAAAGACCTTGTCGCGGAGATGCCAGACCCAGCGACCGACCGGCCCCCAGTTCGGCCGTGGCTGCCCGAACGCCTTGTGCAGGAAGATGGCCCAGAGATCCATCGCCACCGTAGCGCCGATGCCGATCGCGATAGCACGCCAGAACATGTCAAACATCGAGGTCCCCCCAAAGGCAATCCCTGGAATACAAGGGCGATCGTCGGGCGGCGGCAACCGTTGCGGTCCAGCCCGACGTTGTCGCTGAAGTTCAGAGCTGCCCCAGAATATGAGCCGCACCGGACTCGTCGACACCGGGCTTGGTCTCGACATTGAGCGCGGTGACCTTGCCGTCGTCGATGATCATTGAGAAGCGCCTCGAGCGCAGGCCCATATCGTTGCTGATGTAATCGAGGCCCACCGCCTTGGCGAAATCGCCACTGCCGTCGGCGAGGAACAGGATCTTGCCCTCTCCGCCGGTGAAGTGCGCCCAGGCACCCATGACATGGACGTCATTGACCGAAACGACGGCGATGGTGTCGACGCCGCGCGCCAGGATGGCATCGTGGTTCTCGAGATAGCCCGGCAAATGGTTGTTGCTGCAGGTAGGTGTGAAGGCGCCGGGAACCCCAAACAGCACGACCTTCTTGCCCGAGAAAATCTCGGCCCCGGTGATCGGCTTGGCGCCATCGGCGGTCATCGTCTTGAAGGTCACGTCAGGCAGCTTGTCGCCAACGGAAATGGTCATGGATTCCTCGCTTGGGAAAATGGGAAGGACGTGTCTTTGCGTAGCGAACTCAACGGCTTCCTGCAATCGTTGGGACAGGCTGGATCAAGGGAAAGGCAGAATCCCTGCGACCGCGCCCGCCGCACTCGTCAGCGTATAGTGAAGCCCGCCATCGGTCGGCGTCGTCGAGGGGCGATCGAGGATCGGCACGGTGAAAATCAGCTTGCCGTCCTTTTCGCTGCGGGCCGGGGTGCCGAACATGTAGTCCCGCTCGCCGGCAACGAAGAAATCCGCCGCCGCCGGATCGCCGGGAAAGCTCGCCTCGACAATCAGCGTCTCGTGGTCGCCCGGCAGCACATTGATGCCGAAATCGGACCTCGCGGGCGTCGGCAGCGCCGTAAAACTCGCCTTCACCAGCGCCGCGTCCTCGACATTGTCCGGATCGGAGGCGGGGTCGACGGTCAGCCGCGTCTGCACCGGAATGCAGATCGTTTCGCAGATGCCGAGAAAGATGTCGGCATCGATCACCGCCGGCTGGTTCGGCGTCGCCAGCGTGAATGTCACCGGCAGAGAAACCGGATAGTTGTAGCCTGCCCATTTGCCATAGCCGTCGTCATGGCGCTGCGGCGCCGGAAACGACAGAGTGGCGTCGGCGATGTTGGTGCTGGCTGAAATGTCGAGTTGCGGCGGCACGCCCGCGTCGCCCGGATCGCGCCAATATGTCTTCCAGCCAGGCTTGAGCGCAATATCGAGAACGCCTTGGATACGGCCGGCATCGTCGGCTTTGCCTGATGTAACCAGCCGAACCTTGCCGCCTTCACTGTTGTACCACGCCGACGAAGAGGCGGCGGCGGGAAGAGCGGTTGCCGATCCGATGGCGGCTCCGAGCAGCAGGATTTTCAAGCTTCGCATGGCGGTGATTTGATCGTCCGTTCGTGGCCGCGCAATGATTTCATGGCCTTGCCGGTATCATATTTGCGTGACTTCGAGGGAGAAGAATGTTCGAGCCGCCGCAACAGGCTTTGGTCGAATCCAGCACGGCGCATCTTTTCGGCGCTTTGGAAACGCGTTACGCTCCCTTCATGGACTTGTTGCGCCACAAGAAGACGGTCGCCAGTCGCGGCTTTCTCGACGATCAGTTCCTGATTGCCATGCCCGGCATGAAGGACGACCGTTTCACGCGCTCGGTCATCTATGTCTGCGCACACTCCGATGAAGGCGCCATGGGCCTGATCATCAACCAGACGCAGCAGATGCTGTTTCCGGACCTGCTCGTGCAACTGGGCATCATGAACGAGCAGGAGGCGATCCGCTTGCCGGCTCAGGCCCGCGATTTCGTCGTGCGCAATGGCGGCCCCGTGGACCGCAGCCGGGGCTTCGTCCTGCATTCGGGAGACTATCGGGTGGAATCGTCGCTGACCGTTTCCGACGACATCTGCCTGACGGCGACCGTCGACATATTGCGCGCAATATCGTCCGGCCGCGGGCCTCGTCATGCGCTGATGGCGCTCGGCTATTCCGGCTGGGGCGCCGGCCAATTGGAGACCGAGATCGCCGAAAATGGCTGGCTGACCTGTCCGGCCAATGCCGAGCTTCTGTTCGACACCGACATCGAGCGCAAATACGACCGGATCCTCGCCTCGATCGGTATCGACCTTGCGCATCTCAGCTTGGCGGCCGGACACGCGTAATCGCGAACAGTCATGCGCAACATTCGCGGCTAGCCGAAGCCGCCTACACCTTCGTCATCCTAGGGCGAAGCAGGAGCGAAGCTCCGTCGCGGAGACCCTGGGATCCATTCCGTGACCTATGTCGAAGGATGCAGCGGCGAAGAAATCTGAACCGTTTTCAACGCTTTAACCTCACGGCATGGATCCTGGGGTCTGCGCCGCGTCGCTGCGCTCCTTGCTTCGCCCTAGGATGACGAAGCGATAGGCGTCTCGGCCAATCGCAGAGGTCCGCGCCTGGGCGACGCGCGCCTGAATCCCATCACGCTTGCGTCAGCGGATACTGTTCCTTCAGCGTCTTCAGCACCTGGTCGCCCGGCATTGGTGCGCCGAACATGAAGCTCTGGACATATTCGCAGCCCATCTGGCGCAGTTCCAGCGCGTCGCTCTCGTCCGAAATGCCCTCGGCGACGACGGACAGGCCGAGTTCATGCGCCATGTTGACCATCGATTTCAGCAGCACCGCGCGCTTGGGCGTGTTGTCGTCGACGAAGCTCTTGTCGATCTTGATGGTGTCGAAGGGGAAACGCGTCAGATAGGCCAATGAGGAATAGCCGGTGCCGAAATCATCCAGCGACAGGCCGATGCCGAGCTGCTTCAGCTTGGTCAGCACATGGGCGGTCTGCTCGGGATTGTCCATCACAAGCGATTCGGTGAGCTCCAGCCGGAAGCAGCGCGGCTTCAGATTGGCCCGAGCGATGACCGAGCGGACGTCGCTGACCAGGTCACGGCGGATCAGCTGGCGGCTGGACAAATTGACCGAGACCGACAGCGGCGCGTCACCGATCTGTTTTTGCCAGCTGGCGAGATCTTCCGCCGCCTGCTGCATGGCAAACAGGCCGAGCTGCACGATAAGCCCGCAGCTTTCGGCGACCGGGATGAAATCCGCCGGCGGGATCATGCCGCGGCGCGGGTGGTCCCAGCGCAGCAGCGCCTCGAAGCCGGCGACACTGCCGTCCTCAAGCCGCACGATCGGCTGGTAGGCAAGCGTGAATTCCCGCCGCTCGATGGCGCGGCGCAGGTCGGATTCGAACTGCAGCCTGTCGGTGCCGACAGTGCGGAAGGCCGGACGGAACGGCTCGATCCTGTCGCCGCCGAAGCGCTTGGCCTGGTGCATGGCAAGCTCGGCATCCTTGACCATGTCCTCGGCCGACATCTGCGGCGAATTCCAGGTGATCAGTCCGATCGACGCGGTCAGCACGATCTCGCGCTTGGCAAAGGTGATCGGGTTGTTGATGGCATGCTTGATGGCATCCGCCACGGCGGCGATGCGGGCCGGGTCCTGTTCGGACAATAGCATCAGCGCGAACTGATCGCCGGCAAAGCGCGACAGCGAATCCTTCGGCTTGAGCAGCCGGTGCAGGCGACGCGCGATGGTCAAGAGGATGGTGTCGCCGGCCGAGATGCCGAGGCCGTCATTGACCTGCTTGAAACGGTCGATGTCGATGACGAAGACGGTTGGCCGCACCTTTTCTTCGGTGCGCGCGATCGAGATGATCGCTTCCAGCCGATTCATCAAAAGTTCGCGGTTCGGCAGACCGGTCAGATTGTCGTGAACGGCGTCGTGCAGCAGCCTTTCCTCGGACTTTTTCTGCTCGGTCACGTCGACCATGGTACCGACGCAGCGGATAACCTCGCCGTCGGATCCGATGACCGGGCGCGCGCGCAGCGAAAACCAGTGATAGTGGCCGTCGGCGCCGCGCAGGCGAAAATTCTGCGATACCCGGCCGCGCCGGTGTTCGAGCACGACGTCGAGCGTGGTGCGGAACGTGTCGCGGTCGTCGGCATGCAGCACCGGGAGCCAGTTGCGGGCCGCGCCGCCAAGGCTGTTCGGCGCCAGTCCGAGCTGGATGCTGACATCGGGCTTGGTGACGACGCGGTCGCGCAGCACGTCCCAATCCCATACCGTGTCGCCCG
The DNA here is from genome assembly GCF_040322475.1 of Mesorhizobium sp. M0140. Classification (NCBI taxonomy): domain Bacteria; kingdom Pseudomonadati; phylum Pseudomonadota; class Alphaproteobacteria; order Hyphomicrobiales; family Phyllobacteriaceae; genus Mesorhizobium; species Mesorhizobium sp. M0140. The sequence goes on from NZ_JAMYTM010000001.1 coordinate 372,682, forward strand.
AACCGGCGACCGCCAGCGCCTGCCGCTCGAGGTCGGAGAACAGGCCCTGATGCAGCGCGCCGCCGGCAAAAGCATGCTGCATGACGGTGAAGCCGATCAGAAGGATGATCAGGATCAGCCCGCCGCCCAGGGCCGGCTGGGCAATGTCGTTGTCGAGCATGCCGGTGATCGCCATCCACGATCCGCATAGCCACAACAGCACCATGACCCAACTGGGCACCAGCATGATGGCACGGTCGTAGCCGCGTATGCCGAGGAAGATGATCAGGCCAAGCCCGGTCAGTGCGGTGGCGGCGAAGGACAGCCTGGCAATGCCGGCGGCGACCGCCGGATCGACGATGGCGACGCCGGCGATCAGCACCAGTCCGAGGATCCAGACCAGCGCGCCATAACTGAAATGGCCGTGCCATCGGTTGAGGTTGAGATAGGCGAACAGGAACACCACGAAGGTTCCCGCCAGCGCCACCTCCGTTCCCGCTCGCCACATCTGCTCGTTGCCGGGCGATATCTCGATGATCTTGTTGAGGAAGCCGAAATCGACGCAGATATAGGCCAGCACCGCCCAGGCAAGTGCCGCGGTTGCCGGGAACATCGAGGTTCCCTTGACCACGAAAAGGATGGTCAGGAACAGCGCCAGCAGGCCTGCAATGCCGATGACGATGCCGCGAAACAGCGTGTAGGAATTGACCGAGTCCTTGTAGGATTCCGGATCCCAGAGGTAGACCTGCGGCAGCTTCGGCGAGGCCAGTTCGGCGATGAAGGTAATCACCGTGCCGGGGTTCAGCGTCACCCGGAAAACGTCGGCGTCGGGGCTGGTCTGGCGATCGAGCGCGAAGCCTTCGCTGGGCGTGATGGCGGCGATGCGGGTCGAGCCGAGATCCGGCCAGAAGATGCCGGAATTCACCAGGCGGAAATGCGGTGCGACGATCAGCCGGTCGAGTTGCTGGTCGGTGGTGTTGGCGAGCGCGAAAACAGCCCAGTCGCCGGTGGAACGGGCATCATTGGCCTCGACCTCGATGCGCCGCACGATACCGTCCGGACCCGGCGCGGTCGACACCTGGAAATTCTCGCCCTGGTTGCGGTAGATCTCGACGGCGCCGGAAAGGTCGAGCGCGACGTCGTCGCGGGCAATCTTGATCGGTTCGACGGCAAAGGCCGACGATGCCGCGCACAGCGTCAGGAGTGTCGCGAGGACAAAGGCGAACAGCGACCCGTTGCGCAGGAAATTCGTCAAAAATCAGTCCTTCGTTCCAACGCCCGGCGGATCGTCCGCGATCCGGGCGTAGAGGTAGTGGTCCTGCCAGATGCCGTTGATCCTGAGATAGGATCGCAGCAGTCCTTCGCGCCGAAATCCGGCTTTTTCAAGCACGCGGATCGACCGGATATTGTCGGGAATACAGGCCGCTTCGATCCGGTGCAACCTCAGCGTATCGAAGGCGAAGCGGGCCACCACCTTGACCGCGTCGGTCATCAGGCCGCGGCCGCCGAAGCGCTCGCCGATCCAGTAGCCGACATGGCCGCTCTGCGAGACGCCATGGCGTATGTTGCCGAGCGTGATGCCGCCGGCCAGCTTGCCACTGCTCCTCTCGAAGATGAAGAAGGCGATAGCGGTTCCTTGCGCATAATCCTCGCGGTAGCGGCTGATGCGCAGCCGCCATGCGTTGCGGTCGAGTTCATCGGGAGTCCAGCGTGGCTCCCAGGGTTCGAGGAAGGCGCGGCTATCGCCACGCACCGCCGCCCACTCGCGGAAGTCGTTGGTGAACGGCACGCGCAGCGTGACGCGGTCGCCTTTCAGCGCCGGCAGGTCGCGGCGGAAGAAAGGGAGCGCGAACACGACGCTTCGAGGGGCTTAGACGGCGAGCTTACGGGCCGTGGTCTGCGTGCCTGCGAGCGATTCGAGGATCGCCTCGTATGGCGCCAGTGTGCCCACAGGCCCGACAGCGGTAAGCGTCGGCTTGGTCGAGAACAAACGCGACGATAGATCGGTCAGCCGCTCGACCGTCAGCGCCGACAGCCGTTCCATCAGTTCCTCCTTGGCGATCGGCCGGCCGAACAGAAGCAGCTGCCGTGCGATCTGCGAAGCGCGGCTGGCCGGGCTTTCGGCTGACATGATCAGTCCGGCGCGATATTGGGCGCGCGCCCGGTCGAGTTCTTCCTGCAGGATTTTCTCGCCGGCCTTCTGCAGCTCGTCGATGATGACAGGCACCAGTTCGGCGATGTCGCTCTGGCCGGTCGCGGCATGGACGCCGAAGACGCCGGTGTCGGAAAAGCCCCAATGGAAAGCATAGACCGAATAACACAGGCCGCGCTTCTCGCGGACCTCCTGGAACAGGCGCGACGACATGCCACCGCCGAGGATCATCGACAGCACCTGCGAGGCATAGAAGTCGCGCACATGATAGGCCCGGCCTTCGAACCCCAGCACGATCTGCGCGTCCATCAGGTCGCGGTCCTCACGGAAGTCGCCGCCGACATATTGCGCATATTGCGGGATGGTGCTGTCGGCCTTGCTGCGGAAGCCGCCGAGTTGCTTTTCGACCTCGCGCACGAAATTGTCATGCTTGATGTCGCCGGCGGCGACAATCACCATGCGCTCGGCGCCATATTGCCGCTCGATGAAGTCGTGGAGTTGCTTGGAGGTGAAGGATTTGACCGTTTCGGGTGTGCCGAGAATGGAGCGGCCGATGGTCTGATGGCGATAGGCGGTTTCCGTGAAACGGTCGAAGACGATGTCGTCGGGGGTGTCGTGCGCGGCGCCGATCTCCTGCAGGATCACATGCTGTTCGCGTTCGAGTTCCTGCGGGTCGAATTCGGACTCTTGCAGGATGTCGGCAAGAATGTCGACGGCCAGCGGCACGTCGTCGGAGAGCACCCTGGCATAGTAGGAAGTGGTTTCGACGCTGGTGGCGGCGTTGATTTCGCCGCCGACGTCTTCGATCTCCGAGGCGATTTCGAAGGCGCTCCGCCTTTTCGTGCCCTTGAACGCCATGTGCTCGAGCAGATGGGCCATGCCATGCTCGTCCTCACGTTCATTGCGGGCACCCGACTTGACCCAGGCACCAAGGGCAACCGATTCGATGCTTTGAAGGGTTTCGGTGGCGACTGTCAGGCCGTTCGACAGACGGCTTACCTCAACACCCATATGGCTAGTACTCCTTAACGCGCCGCCCGCGCGCGGCGGCCGACATAATCTTCCACCATTTTCAGGTCGGAGGGAAGTACCGTGTATTTTTCCTCCGATGTCATCAACCCACCTAGCCATGCGGGCAGTGCGGGCGACACGCCGCTGGCGGCTTCGACGGCGGCCGGGAATTTTGCCGGGTGTGCGGTACCCAGCACCACCATCGGCACGGCGCCTGACGCCTTGCCCGCAGCGACATGCACAGCTGCCGCGGTGTGCGGATCGAGCAGATAGTTGCTGGCCGCGAGCGTCGAGCGGATGGTGGCGGCGACCTCGTCCATATCAGCCCGGCCGGCGTCGAATTCCGACCGCATCCCGGCGATTTGCTGGGGTTCGATGGTGAAAGCGCCGGACTGCTTCAGACCGTCCATGTAGCGCCGCACGGTCGCCGCGTCACGGCCGGAGGCCTCGAACAGCAGGCGTTCGAAATTGGACGACACCTGGATATCCATCGACGGCGACGTGGTCGCAAAGACACCCTTGGTGCGATATTCCCCTGTCGCGAAGGTCCGCGCCAGGATGTCATTGTCGTTGGTGGCGATGACCAGCCGCTCGATCGGCAAGCCCATCTTCTTGGCCGCGTAGCCGGCGAAGATATCGCCGAAATTGCCGGTCGGCACGGTGAAGGAGACCGGCCTGTCCGGCGCGCCAAGCGACAGCGCCGAGGAGAAATAATAGACGATCTGGGCCATGATCCGGGCCCAGTTGATCGAGTTGACGCCCGAAAGCGCCACCCGGTCGCGAAATCCGTGATCGTTGAACATGTCCTTGAGCAGGCCCTGGCAATCGTCGAAATTGCCTTCGATCGCCAGCGCATGGACGTTTGCAGCCGTCGACGTCGTCATCTGCCGCTGCTGCACCGGCGAGACGCGGCCGTGCGGGAAAAGGATGAAGATGTCGGTCCGGCTGCGACCGGCAAAGGCATCGATGGCCGCCCCGCCGGTATCGCCCGAGGTGGCGCCGACGATGGTGGCGTGCTGGTCGCGTTCGGCAAGCACATGGTCCATCAGCCGGGCCAGAAGCTGCATCGCCACGTCCTTGAAGGCGAGCGTCGGCCCGTGGAAGAGTTCCAGGATGAAGGTGTTGGGGCCGGTCTGCACCAGCGGGCAGACGGCCTCGTGGCGGAAGGTGGCATAGGCTTCGCGCACCAGCCGCTCGAAAACGGAGGCCGGGATCTCGTCGCCAAGGAACGGCGACAGCACGCGGATGGCAAGTTCGGGATAGGCAAGGCCGCGCATGGCGCGGATCTCGGCGGCGGAAAACTGTGGCCACTCGCGCGGCACGTAGAGCCCGCCGTCGCGCGCCAGCCCGGCCAGCACGGCGTCGGAAAATCCAAGAACGGGGGCTTCCCCGCGGGTACTCACATAATGCATGTCACAATTCCGTTACTGCTTGGCTTTTCCATCCACCGCAAGGTGGTTAATTTCTGCGCTGGCTCAGTCGCATTTTTGCCGCGCGGTTGATATACGTCACCAGCTTTGCGAGAGGGAAGTGCAGTTTCATGGCGTTTCGTACATTCAGTGGTCGCTTTTTGGCGGGTCTTGCGCTCACCGGCTTTATGCTTGCCGCCGCCGGCTGCCAATCGGGCGACAATGGCATCCTGAACCTCGGCATAGGCAAGAAGGAGGACCCGACGGCGCCACCGCCGCCCCAGGATCCCAAGATACTGGCCAGCCAGTTGCAGGCCTATTGTCCCAGGGTGACGGTGCGGGACGGCACGGCTTTCTTCAACACCTATTCCAAGGAAGCTCAGAAGCCCAAGCCCAGGATCAAGAAGACCGGCGACGCCGCGCAGGATGCCGCGGCCCAGGCCGAGGCTGACGCCGCTGCTGCAACTCCGCCCGACGAATCGGCCAACATCATCTACCAGGCATCGGTCAGCGACGTGACACGCGACTGCAGCCGTGCCAACGGCCAGCTGACGATGAAGATCGCGGTCGCCGGCAAGATTGTCCCCGGACCGAAGTTTTCTCCAGGCACCATCACCATGCCCATCCGCACGGCTGTGATGCATGGCACCGAGGTCCTCTATTCGCAGATCCACCAGTATCAGGTCCAGGTCACCGATCCTTCGGTCGCCACGCAGTTCGTCTTCACCGATTCCAATATTGTCGTGCCCGAGCCGACGGCGCAGGACTATCAGGCCTTTGCCGGCTATGACGAAACCGCGCATCAGGCAACGGCCGACAAGCCGAAGAAGAAGCAGAGGAAGAGAGCCGCCGCGACGAACTAAGCGGCGAACACAAGACATGGGCGGGCTATGTGAGGCTCTCCGGCCATTCTCTGGCCCCATGGACAACGGCGATGATTTCAACGTCACTGCCGCGCACCCGATAAACAACGATATAGGATGTCCGCGCTATCACAAGCTCGCGGGTTCCGCCCGCTCGTCCCTTGCGTCCGACCATGGGATTTGACGCCAAGAGTTCGTCGGTGCGACCAATCAGATCGGCTGTTAGCCGATACGCCGCAACGGGACTGTCCTGCGCGATAAAATCCTGAATCTGGTCGAGGTCGTCGAGAGCGGCGCTCGTCCATGAAACCTGCATCAGGTGGGGCGGTACTTGTTCAACACCCGCTCGATATCGGCACGGCTGGCAAATTCACCACGGTCGGCCGCTTCAATTCCTGCGTTCACCTTGTCTAAAAACCGCTCCTGCCACTCAAGGGAGTGGCCGTTCTCAAGCGCGTCCGCAACGACTTCCGACGCGGACAGGCTGGACCGCGCCGCGATAGCATCGATGCGGGCCTGTAACTCTGGCGTGATTTCAAGCTCAATCGTCATGACGCAATCATCGCATAGCCATCAGGGTTTTGAAATGAAAACCAGCTCCCAAAATTGCAGTATCGCCTCCTACCACTCTGAAGCACGAGAACGGTAGACCGACCGGGCGAGAAAAGTCCCGCCACGAGGGCGAAATTCAATCGCCCTCAGGCGTCCGACCACTCCGACAGCGCCGCGATCACGCTTTTCAACTCTGCCCAGCGGCGGATCACCGTTTCGGCGCCGGCCTCGGTGAGCGCGTCGGCATGGCCGGGATAGCTGTGGGCGGCTCCGGTGAAGCCGATCACCCGCATGCCCGCCGTCCTTGCGCCGTGAACGCCGTGCACGGAATCCTCGATAACGAAAGTGTTCGCCGGGTTGGCGCTGAGTTTCTCCGCCGCGAACAGGAACACGTCCGGCGCCGGTTTCGTTTTCCCGGTCGGTGTTTCCATCGCCGAAAAAATCCGGTCGGTGAAAAACGGCAGAAGATGCACCTTTTCCAGCATGAATTCGATCCGCTCGGAGCGTGAATTCGAGCAGACGCAGCGCGGCACGCTTACCGCGGCAACGGCCTCGCGCACGCCATCGATGGCGCGGACGTCGCTGCGCAGTTTGCGGTCGACCAATTGTTCCTCCCTGTCGATCAGAGAGGCCTGGAAGGGGATGCGGGACTTTTCCTCGACCCGCAGCATGATGTCCTTGAAGGTCAGGCCGGCATAGCTCTCCGAAATCTCCTCAGCCGATATCTCGTATCCTGCCAAGGTCAAAAGCTCGGCGTCGACGCGGGCGGCGATGATCTCGGAATCGACGAGCACGCCGTCGCAATCGAAGATGACAAGGTCTGGCTGGGGCATGGTGATCCGGACAATAGGAGGGCGAAGTGGCCTCGGAAGGCTCAGGCGGCGCGGCATACACCAACAGGGCCGCCTTCGCAAATTCGCCACACCCGTCCCTTGGCCTTCACGGAATATTTACGCTGATCGGTAACCATAACGGAGAGTAAACAGTAACGCGTGCCTTGGGTGTCAGAATGTCTGCCGTGCGTCTTCTCGACGAGCTATCCCACGCTCCCCAGCAATCCGAATGGCTGGACACGATCCTCAAGGGCGACTGCGTCGCCGCGCTCGACCGGTTGCCCGAAAAATCGATCGACGTCATCTTCGCCGATCCGCCCTACAATCTGCAGCTCGACGGCGACCTGCACCGCCCCGATCAGTCCAAGGTCGACGCCGTCGACGACGACTGGGACCAGTTCGAGAGTTTCGAGGCCTATGACGCTTTCACGCGTGCCTGGCTGCTGGCGGCGCGCCGGGTGCTGAAGCCCAACGGCACCATCTGGGTCATCGGCTCCTATCACAACATCTTCCGGGTCGGCGCCAAGATGCAGGATCTCGGCTTCTGGATCCTTAACGACGTCGTCTGGCGCAAGACCAACCCGATGCCAAATTTCCGTGGCCGCCGCTTCCAGAACGCGCATGAGACGATGATCTGGGCTACGCGCGATCAGAAGGGCAAGGGCTATACCTTCAACTACGAAGCGATGAAGGCGTCCAACGACGACATCCAGATGCGCTCCGACTGGCTGTTTCCGATCTGCACCGGCGGCGAGCGGCTGAAGAACGACAATGGCGACAAGCTGCATCCGACGCAGAAACCGGAAGCGCTGCTTGCCCGCATCATGATGGCCTCGACCAAACCGGGCGACATCGTGCTCGATCCCTTCTTCGGCTCAGGCACCACGGGCGCGGTGGCCAAGCGTCTCGGCCGCCATTTCGTCGGCATCGAACGCGAGCAGGCCTATATCGACGCCGCCAACGAGCGCATCGACGCGGTGCGGCCGCTGGAAGAGGCCGACTTGACCGTTCTCACGGGCAAGCGCGCCGAGCCGCGCGTCGCCTTTGTCAGCCTGATCGACACCGGCCTGATGATGCCGGGCGCGACGCTCTACGATGCCAAGAAGCGCTGGGCGGCCAAGGTGCGCGCCGACGGCACGGTGGCGATCGGCGACAGCGCCGGCTCGATCCACAAGATCGGTGCCGAAGTGCAGGGGCTGGACGCCTGCAACGGCTGGACCTTCTGGCATTATGAGCGCAGCGGTGGCCTGACCCCGATCGACGAGCTTCGCCGCATCGCGCGGCTCGGCATGGAGCGGGCAGGGGCCTGATCGGCAGCTCAGGCCTTGTCTTCCTCCAGGATGATTTCGCTGACCTCGCCTTTCGCCATCAGTGAGAGCTGACTGGCAAAACGCGACAGACGCGAATAGTCCGTCCGGAGTCGCACACGCGCGAAGTCACGGGCTTCGATCTCCTCCGCGACCTCGATCCGGACGAACAGGTGACCGACGCCATCCGCCGGGAAAACCGAGATGCTTATCAGGCCGGGCGATCTCAGGACCAGATCCGCGCGTTTAAGCGGATAGGCCTGCAATGACACAATAAATTCGCTTACCTCGTCGGTCGGGAAATAGGCATCGCCACGTCCTCGAAAGTGGCCATGCTCGACACTGGCGTCAAGTATTGACCATTCCGGGTTGAAGGTCAGAACGAGCTTGCCCATTGCCGGTCTCGATCAGGTCGCGATGCCATGCCGCTCAAGGTCTGCTTGAAGCGCCTTTGCATCGGTGAACAGCACCGACTGCCAGCCGGCCGCCTTGGCGCCGTCGACATTCTTCTGGCTGTCGTCGATGAACAGCGTCGCGGCCGGTTCGAGGCCGAAGGCGGCGATGTGATGATCGTAAATGCCGCGATCGGGCTTGATCATGCCGATCTCGCCGGAGATGGTGACGCCGCGCGGACGATTGAGAAAATCGAAGCGCTCGCGGGCTTCGGCCAGCGTGTCGCTGGCGAAGTTGGTCAGCATGGTCACGTCGTGGCCGCTCTCGATCAGGCCGACCATGATGGCGACGCTGTCGTCATAAGCATGCGGCACCATCTCGTGCCAATGGCGGCGGAAACCGCGGATGTTTTCCGCGTGATCGGGATGGTCCGCGATCAGCAGCGCCTCGGCCTCTTCCCAGGTGCGGCCGCGATCCTGCTCGATGTTCCAATCATGCGTGCAGACATTGTCGAAAAACCACTTTCTCTCTTCGGCATCCGGAATGAGGCGGCTGAACGGAATGTTGGGATCGTAGTGGATCAGCACTCTGCCGATGTCGAAAACGATGTGGCGTATTTCAGTCATGGGGCCTCTTTGCACTGTGTGGCGACGGCTTTTTCGTCGCGCCGGGTATCGCAGCCTCGATTGCCTTTTTCATGACAGTCGGCAGCGCCTCGCCGGAAATCTCGTGAGCGAGCGACCAGAAATGCCCGTCTGGCGCATCACCTTTGATGTGAGCGTGAAAGACTTCGAGTTCGAGAGCGAAATGCGTGAAGACATGCGCAATGCGGCCCGCATGCCGCCAGTCGGCGGGAAAGGGCGCGGCCGCTTCCGTGGTTGCCCCATCGATCCGCGCGGTCCAGCCCGTCGTCGGCACCTCGGTCATGCCGCCGAGCAAACCCTTCTCTGCCCGTTTGCGCAGAAGGATGGCGCCGTCGGCCCGCACGGCGACAAAGGCCGCGCCGTGCCGCTGCGGCTTGTCGGCCTTGGGCAGGCGCACCGGGAAGTGCTCGGGATCGCCTGAAACGACCGCGCTGCAGTCTTCGCGCAGCGGGCACAGCATGCAGCGCGGCCGGCGTGGCGTGCAGATGGTGGCGCCGAGATCCATCATCGCTTGGGCGAAGTCGCCAGGCCTTGTCCCGGGCACCATGCGCTCGACATGGGCACGGATCTCGGGCTTGGCTTCGCTGAGCGGGGTTGTGATCGAAAACAGCCGGGAGATGACACGTTCGACATTGCCGTCGACAACGGCGGCGGGGCGATCGAAGGCAATCGCCGTGATGGCCGCCGACGTATAGGCGCCGATGCCGGGCAGTTCTCTCAAACCCGTCTCCGTGTCGGGAAACCGGCCGCCACGCGCGGCCACAAGATCGGCACAGGCCTTGAGATTGCGGGCGCGGGAGTAGTAGCCGAGCCCGGCCCAGGCCTTCATCACGTCCTCGGTGGGCGCCGCGGCCAGCGCTTCGACATCGGGCCATTTCTCGACGAATACCTTGAAATAAGCCTTCACCGCTTCGACGGTGGTCTGCTGCAGCATGACCTCGGAGAGCCAGATGCGGTAGGGATCAGGCCGCACGCCGCGCGCATGCTCAATTGGTGTGATGCGCCACGGCAATTCACGGTGATGCACATCGTACCAGCTGAGCAGGCGGGATGCGATATCGTCGCTGACACCGGATGCAGCTGTGCTGCTATCTCCGGATGTGGCTTTGCCACTATCCCAGGATGCGGTCTTGCGGGTCTGGTCTGCTGGTGCCATTGATCTTGTATTGGCCTGGCCGGTATCTGCTGGGTCGTCGCTGGAGGACGTACATGGCAGGGAGAACGCCCTACGGCAATCCCGTCCCGGTCAGCGATCTCGCGACCAGGATCCTCGATCCGGTGCTGCGCAAGCGGGCCGGCATTTCGATCGGCCTCGTCCAGTCATGGGACGAGATCGCCGGCCCGCGGCTGGCCAGCCATTCGCGCCCCGAAAAAATCCAGTGGCCGCGCCGTATGCATGAGGACGATCCGTTCGAGCCGGCCGTGCTGGTCATTGCCTGCGAAGGCATGGCGGCACTTCATCTGCAGCACGAGACGGGCGAGATCATCAACCGGGTCAACGCCTTCCTCGGCTTCACCGCCATCAACCGCATCAGGATCCTGCAGAAGCCGGTGACAGCCGACAAAGGAAAGCGCAAACCGGCCCTGAGGCCGCTGACGGCGGCTGAGAAGACGAAATTGTCGGGAACTGTCGGCCTGGTCGATAATGATGAACTGCGCGCCTCGCTGGAGAAACTTGGCGCGACCATTATTGGGGAGAGAAAATCATAGGCGTCTTGAAGAAAGTCATGGATTCGTCGTCAATATCTCGCATTCGTGATCGCCCTTGTCAGGTTTCGCGATTGGATTGGGGATCGAGATGCCTTAATTCGCGCCAACTCTCGCCTTTTCGTGTCTTTGCATTGCAAAATCCAACCCTTGTCAGGTGATTCGTATGAACCGTCCCCCGTTTGGTCAAAGCTTGTCTCGCAGAAATGTCCTGTCTTCGCTGGCCGCCATTCCGGCGGTGGCCCTGCTCGCCGCCTGCAGCGACTCTGGCGAGGAGGCGAAGGCCGCGGATGTGAAGCCTGCGGCCCCGGCCGCCCCCGCGAAGGCGGCCACGCCGGCCGCCGCCACCGCGCCGGAGGCCCAGGGCACCGTGGATGTGGCGGAACTGATGAAGCCGGGTGCGCTGCCCGACAAGCAGCTTGGCAAGGATGACGCCAAGGTCACCATCGTCGAATACGCCTCGATGACCTGCCCACACTGCGCGCATTTCGCCGAGACCACCTTTCCGGACCTGAAGACCAAGTACATCGACACCGGCAAGGTCCGCTACATCCTGCGCGAATTCCCGTTCGATCCGAGCGCCGAAGCCGGTTTTATGCTGGCGCGCTGCGCCAAGGATAACTATTACCCTATGGTCGACGTCCTGTTCAGGCAGCAGGCGAACTGGGTTGGCGTTCAGAATACCAAGGATGCGCTGCTGCAAATCTCGAAGCTCGCCGGTTTTACACAGGAGTCCTTCGAGGCCTGCTTGACGGACCAGAAACTTCTGGACGATGTGAGATCGGTCCAGAAGCGCGGCGCCAATGAATTCAAGGTCGACTCGACACCGACCTTCTTCATCAACGGTAAGACCTACAAAGGGGCGATGTCGATTGAGGAAATGTCGGCCATCATCGACCCTCTGCTCTGACATCCAGTCAGCCCTGAGGCGGCGGCGCTTCGGCGTGCGCGGCTTCCTGTCGTGCCGCGAATTCCTTTCGCAAAATCACGGAAATCCGCTTAGTGGGCGGGGCGAATGAAGTTTTCGCGCCTTCGCCTCCTCGGTTTCAAGTCCTTCGTCGAGCCCGGCGAGTTCGTCATCGAACGCGGCCTGACCGGCATTGTCGGGCCGAATGGCTGCGGCAAGTCGAACCTTGTCGAGGCGCTGCGCTGGGTGATGGGCGAAAGCTCCTACAAGAACATGCGCGCGTCCGGCATGGACGACGTCATCTTTTCCGGCTCGGGCACTCGGCCCGCACGCAACACCGCCGAAGTCACGCTTTTCCTCGACAACAGTGACCGCTCGGCGCCCGCTGCCTTCAACGATGCCGACGAACTGCAGGTGTCGCGCCGCATCGAGCGCGAGGCCGGCTCGCTTTACCGTATCAACGGCAAGGAGGCCCGTGCCAAGGACGTGCAGCTTCTGTTCGCAGACCAGTCAACCGGCGCGCGTTCGCCGTCGATGGTCGGTCAAGGCCGCATTGGCGAACTGATCCAGGCCAAGCCGCAGGCACGCCGCGCGCTGCTCGAAGAGGCGGCAGGCATTTCCGGCCTGCACACCCGCCGCCACGAGGCAGAACTGCGGCTGAAGGCGGCCGAGCAGAACCTCGAACGACTGGACGACGTCGTCGGCGAGCTGGAAAGCCAGATCGAAAGCCTGAAGCGCCAGGCGCGCCAGGCGTCCCGCTTCAAGAACCTGTCGGCCGATATCCGCAAGGCAGAAGCGACGCTTTTGCATTTGCGCTGGACACTGGCCAAGACCCAGGAAGGCGAGGCACGTTCGGCGCTGGCGGTTGCGACAGCACTGGTCGGCGACCGCGCCGCAGCCCAGATGGCCGCCGCCAGGGAGCAAGGCATCGGCGCTCATAGGCTGCCGGACCTGCGCGACGCGGAAGCCGCCGCCGCCGCTGCCTTCCAGCGCCTGTCGATCGCCAAGTCGCAGATCGAGGAGGAAGCCGGTCGCATCCGCGCCCGTCAGAGCGAACTCGAGCGCCGGCTGCAGCAGCTCGACGGCGATATCGCACGTGAAGAGCGCATGGTCCGCGACAATGCGGACATTCTCGAGCGCCTTCGCACCGAAGAGGCAGCACTCAATTCGGAAAATGCCGGCGCCGCCGAACGCGAAGCCACCACCCGTGCGGCGTTCGAACAGGCGGCGTCGACGCTTTCGCAAAGCGAAGCCAAGCTCGCCGCGCTGACCGCCGAACGGGCCGAGGCTGCCGCCTCGCGCAACCAGATCGAACGGACGCTGCGCGACACCGCCGAGCGCCGCGACCGCTTCGCGCGTCAGCTTGCCGATGTCGACCGGGAATTGTCGGAGATACTCTCCAAGGTCGCTGGCCTGCCCGATCCGGCCGAGAAGCGCGTGCTGGTCGAACAGGCCATGGCGCTGCTGGAGGAGGCCGAGGCTGCCGTGTCCGAGGCCGAGCAGTCGGTCATCGATGCCCGCGCTGTCGAAAGCGCCGCCCGGCCACCGCTTCAGGATGCCAGGGCCGAGCTGGCACGGATCGAAACCGAAGCGCGCACTCTGGCAAAAATCCTGAATGCCGCCAGTGGGGATCTCTTCCCGGCCGTGTTGGAACAGATCAGCGTCGATCGCGGTTTCGAAACGGCGCTGGGTGCGGCCCTTGGCGAAGATCTCGACGTGCCGCTCGACCGCAGCGCTCCGGTGCATTGGGGCGAAAGCGGGATCCAGCCCGGCGACGCGGCCCTGCCCGAAGGCGTAAAAAGCCTTGCCAGCGTGGTTCACGCGCCGGCACAGCTCGCCCGCCGCCTGGCGCAGGTCGGTATCGTCGATACCGCCGGCGACGGCCGCCGGTTGCAATCGCTGCTTGCTCCCGGCCAGAGGCTGGTCAGCCGTGAAGGCGCGCTCTGGCGTTGGGATGGCTTTACCGCCAGCGCCGATGCGCCGACCGCCGCAGCACAACGGCTGGCGCAGAAGAACCGGCTGGCTGAGCTCGATGCCGAGGCGATACAGGCGACGCTCGTCCTGCGCCAGGCCGAGGAGGCGCTGGGAGAGGCTGAACAGGCGCTGCGCCTGGCAAGCGAGGCCGAGCGCAACACGCGCCAGGCCGGTCGTGACGCCCAGCATCGGCTGGACGCTGCCCGCAATGCGTTGGCCGAGGCCGAGAGAGCCGGCGGCGAATTGCAGAGCCGGCGCGCCGCGCTCGATGAAGCGCGCGCCCGCATCGTCGACAGCCATGAGGAGATTTCGGCCGCCTTCGCCGAGGCGGAAATGCTGCTGCAGGACGCGCCCGATCTTGGCGATCTGCAATTGCAGCTCGAACAGTCCTCGGCCAATGTCGCCCGCGACCGCGCCGCGCTTGCCGATGCGCGTGCCGTGCATGAGGGGCTGCGGCGCGAAGCCGAGGCGCGCGCGCGCCGGCTCGATGCCATTGGCGCCGAGCGCAGCAACTGGCTGGAGCGGGCCGAAAACGCCTCGACGCAGATCGCATCGCTCGGCGAACGCAAGGCCGAGGCCGAGGCCGAACGCGAGCGGCTGGCCGATGCTCCCGATGAAATCGACGCCAAGCGGCGTGCCTTGCTGTCGCAGCTCACCGAGGCCGAGAGCTTGCGCAAGGCGGCGGCCGACCGTTTGCAGGAAGCGGAGAACCGGCAATCCGAACTGGACAAGGCCGCCGCCGGCGCCATCCAGTTCCTGGCCGAGGCGCGCGAGACCCGCGTTCGCGCCGAAGAGCGGCTGACCGCAGCCGACGAACGCCGGCTGGAGGTCGAGGCGCGCATCCAGGAGACGCTGAACACACCACCGCATCTGGTCATCCGCCACACCGGTCTTGAGGCTGACAGCCCGATGCCTGAAATGGCCGAGATCGAGCGTCAGCTCGATCGGCTGAAGATCGAGCGCGAACGGCTCGGCGCCGTCAATCTGCGCGCCGAGGAGGAGCAGAAGGAGCTATCCGACCGGCTGGAGGCGATCGTGTCGGAGCGCGAGGACATCATCGAGGCGATCCGCAAGCTCAGGCAGGCGATCCAGAGCCTCAACCGCGAAGGCCGTGAGCGGCTGCTGGCCGCCTTCGAGGTCGTCAACGGGCATTTCCAGCGGCTGTTCTCGCATCTGTTTGGCGGCGGCACGGCGGAATTGCAGCTGATCGAATCCGACGATCCGCTCGAGGCCGGTCTCGAAATCCTTGCCCGCCCGCCCGGCAAGAAGCCACAGACCATGACGCTGCTGTCCGGTGGCGAGCAGGCGTTGACGGCGATGTCGCTGATCTTCGCTGTGTTCCTGACCAATCCGGCGCCGATCTGCGTGCTCGATGAAGTCGACGCGCCGCTCGACGACCACAATGTCGAACGCTTCTGCAACCTGATGGACGAGATGGCCGCCACCACCGAGACGCGCTTCGTCATCATCACCCACAATCCCATCACCATGGCGCGCATGAACCGGCTGTTCGGCGTGACCATGGCCGAGCAGGGCGTCAGTCAGCTGGTGTCGGTCGACCTGCAGGCGGCCGAAGCGATGCGCGAGGCAAGCTGACCCAGGTCGCGCTACCTGCGAATGGGCGGCTCTGGAGCGATTTCAGGGAAAAGTGTGAACCCCGGCAAAAAAATCAGAGCGTCGGATTGTGTTTGTGCGAATGCAGTTTGGCCGAAGCCCAGACGAAATAGAGTGATCCCAGCTTCAGCACAGGCACCCTGCGATCCCGCTCGCGATCACGGAGTTCGCGGTAGGTCTTCACCTTCAGTGTGCCCCCCGGCAATCTGATTCGCAAAGCCATGATGCATAGAGCTTACGTGCCTTCTCCAGTCGTGGAAGGGTCATTTCAAGCTCCTTGTCAGTATTCGAGCTCTTGGAGGGTCGATCAGGAATTGTACTGGGCCACCAGATGACGAAATATTTGCCACACTGCCAGACCGGGACTTCGCCCTTGTACTCCCGCCGCCGCAGTTCATGACGTTGCTTGACCTTCAACACACCACCCGGAAGCCTGATCTTGATCGTCATCATCCCTCAATGCTGAATGGCACCGTCCAGGTGCCCGCACCCGGAGTTTCATTCGTCCATCTGTGATTGGGAAACCCGCCCACTCTCCGATCGGATCGTCGCAATCCGATTTCATCGAGTCAATGGAGCGGGAATTCAACTCCTGTGGCCACGCCGTGGACTCCGGGCCTGACAACAGGCTCAACCTCTGCGCCGCAAGATCCAGTTCACACAGATCACGGCCACGAGGCCACATGCGATGCCGGCGCAATCGGCAACCCAGTCGAACACATCCAGATCACGTCGTATCAGCGTCGTGCCCTGGAGGACCTCGATCGCCGCTCCAACCATGGCGAGGAAGACGATCAGCCTTGTCTTGCGATCGGGCCAGCCGAGCCCTCCAAGGAAAGTCATGACGGCAAAGGCGCCGGCGTGGTTCAGCTTGTCGGACCGGAAACCGATATCGATCCCATACTCCTCGAGTCGGGGTATAGGCAGCAATGCAAGGGCAAGAACAGCGATAAGCGTGCCGAAAAAAGCGATCCGTTCGGCGGCTGGATAAAATCTCATTCTGTTCCAATCTGTGCCTGGCCGCCGCAAAGGTCGAATCCGGCTCGGTATTGGCGGTTCAGGCTCAAACTCAGATCGACGGCGTTGTCTTTCAAAGCCGCAATTTTTGCTTGAGCCTTTTCAGCCAGGTCTGTTCCGCCTCATCCTGGTTTTGATGCGCCGGGACGTAGCGCGGCCGTATCTTTTTTCCTTTGATGTAGAATGGCTTTTCGACTTCTCCAACCAGGTTGACGAAAAGCCGGGATTTGTTGGTGGGTTGGCGGACTGTGACGCCGTGGACCGATTCAATCGAATTGATGAACAATACAAGAATGTTCTTGTCGTATTTAACTGTTTCGATGCATTCCAAATGGATGTCGTCGACATAGGCATCATTGAAGAGTGTCGCTTTGGCTTTCAGTGTGGCGTATTTGGACTTGAAACGACTAATTGTCAGGTCCCCGCCAACGGCATCATAATCTTCCGGCCTTATATAAAACAGGCCAGAAAATAGCTTGTCGCCATTGTCGATGTGGCTTGTCCGCACCGATCCGGCATCGGTTACCGGCGTGTTCCCGCTGAGCATCGCATCCATCAGTATGTCGCGCGTTGCATAGGTGTCACTAAACCTGATGCCCGCTTTCATATTCTTGAGGCGTTCATAATTGGGGTAATAATCAGGGTAAAGCTTGTGAATATCGTCGTAGAACAGTTCGGCGATCTCGGCGAAAAATGCTTGAGATACATGGTAGGCGATAAAATCGCGCCATATTTGCGGCACAGCTTCGTTCGACCGAATGCGGTGGGCCTCATAGTCCCATCTGGTGTTGTTGCGGCGCGTATCGATTTCGAGCGCTTCCGGAGCGGGAAACGTGTCGGCCAACTCCTGGTAGAGATCGAGGGGAAGGGCGTCGCGCAGGATGATGTGTGGAAACGGCTCCGATCGAACGTCGGCCCTGGTGGCACGTTGAAGGACTGAAAGCGGCTTTGACATCGATGGTGTCTCAGATCGAGTTTGCCTGAGTTGGATTCAGAGGATCGTGTTCAACCTGTTCGGGCTGCCGCCTTTCAACGGATCCTTGGTTGCGTTCAAAGATTGGAGCCCTGAAAAGGGCTCCGCATGGGCTTTCACCATTTCGCTCATTAGAATATCCGCGCCGGTCATCAGGGGGATCAAGGTTTCCGCGAATGTGTATGTTTTGATGCCGTAAAGCCACTTCAGGTAGAGAAGGGCAGCTGACGTGCCGGAGACGCACCCAACAATGTTCATCCGGGATACGACAAGCTCTATCGGATATATGTGTGGGAGGCTCGCCTCCATGATCCTGGTGCTGGCGTCGGCCGTCACATTGCCGACCGTATCCAGCAATTCGGGGAAGAAGGGCGTGCTTATTCTTGGATGTTCCTTCCAGACGACGTCGTATCCCCTCTCGACGATCTGCTCCGCAATTCGTCTATAGAT
Source organism: Mesorhizobium sp. M0140 (assembly GCF_040322475.1). Taxonomy (NCBI): domain Bacteria; kingdom Pseudomonadati; phylum Pseudomonadota; class Alphaproteobacteria; order Hyphomicrobiales; family Phyllobacteriaceae; genus Mesorhizobium; species Mesorhizobium sp. M0140. Next base: position 390,467 of record NZ_JAMYTM010000001.1, read on the forward strand.
CGCCGCCTCTTGCGCGTACGACATTATGCCGTTTCGCGACAATGCTTGGCCGAGCAGCAGGATCCGTGGGTTGGCTGACGCACGGCAATGTTTGCCGCCGGAAAGCGCATCCCTGCAGGCTTGATCTATTACGTCGCGCATCAGCGAAGCGCCGACCTGAAATCTTGGTACGTTCTCCAGAGCATCGTGAATGGGGATTTCGTGAAGCAAAGAATAAAACTTTGTCACCCGCCTCAGATGGTGTCTTTCTATCTTGTCGGCCGCTTTCCTCAGTCGGAACGCCGGTGAAATTGTAGAGAGTCCTGCAATCAAGGCTCCGGTGATGCGCCGTCTAAACCTGGTGCCTGGCGGCCGTGACGTGGTTGACATTTCGAATGGAAGGTATGACGTCAAGCCATCCTCATACAAAATGATCTTGGCTTCTGGGTATGAGTCCAGCAGTATTTTTTCCGATGGCCGGTTAACGAAGCAGGCCCAGATTTCAGCTGCGGTACTCGCGTCGAGACCAATTGTGTCTCGGATCAGACGATGGACCCGGAAAATTTGCAGTTGCCCATATTTACGCTCGGACGTCAGAAGGTCGTACGCCCATATGATCCGTCTCCAGGTCCATACTGCAGACGCAAGTTCAGCAAGACCGGTCTTGAAATGCTCGGAAACGCCGGCCGTTTCATAGAGCAGAAGGTAATCCTCATGCTCCTCATCCGCCGGGGAGCTTCCATCCATTATTGATTGGCGAAGTGAGGCAACCAGGCTGAGCAATTGCCAGCTGCCAAAGACGCAGCATATTCGAGCTGGCAATTTAAGATCTCCAGATCGGATGGAAATAACGCTGCATGTTCCGCGATCTCAACCGGAAAATTGCTTCATGTCCGACAGGCCGTGTGGCTCGGGGCGTCCCACCCGCTTCATAATACTGCCTATCGCGTCAGCAGGAAATATCTTGCAGATGTGTCCAACGTCCAAGACAGGCTGGAGTTCCGCACAACAGGCCGGCGAATTCACTTCAACTGAGCGGCAGAGACCTGTTGAGATCCGGCAAAAACACCCGGTGCGGCTGACCGCTCATGCGGGTCGTCTTGCTGCTTCGGTTCCCCGTCGGCACCAAGGAGCGCAATTCTCCCGGTTTTCGGGAAGGTCGTTGCCCGGGAAAGCGGGTTTCACTTCCATCAGTCAAAAGTAAGCTCCAGCCATGAACCGGAGCTTGATGATGACAGAGGCGGAAACCAAAAAGTTTCACCCGCTTGATGTGCCAACCGGTCCGGTGCGGTGGCCCGGAATCCCGGCCGACCTGCCAAGGCATGGCGCGTGTGGCCGCACCTGCGCATCATGCCCGATGCGAAGCCCGCACTGCTCCTCGAATGCCCTTGATGCCGACGCTTCGGCGCAACTTTCCCGGTGAGCAGGCGAAGGGCGGCGCCGAAAATGCGCCACCCTGTCGGAGGGATTGCCCGCGATCAGGCGGCGAGCCAGGCCCGGGTGAAATCCTGCTCATAGGCCTGATGCATCTGCAGAACAGCTTTCGCCAGTAGGGCTGAACGATGATGCCGGAATCCTGCAGCATGACCTGCAGTTCCTTCATCACCGCACGGCGCTGCTTTGGATCGGCGATGGCGTTGGCCTTGTGGACCTTGGCATCGAAGTCGGGATCGGCGAACCCTGTCTCGTTCCATGCCGAACCGGTCTGGTAGGCAAGCGCATAGGTCTGGATGCCGAGCGGTCGGGCGTTCCAATTGGTGGTCGCGAAGGGATACTTCGTCCAGTCGTTCCAGAATGCCGATTCCGGGATGACGGTGCGTTTCACCTTGAAGCCCGCGTCGCGCATCTGCTGGGCGACGGCATCGGAGCTTTCCTTGCGGTAATCGGCTTCGACCGAGATCAGATCAAACTCGAAATCGAGCTGGCCGGCTTCCTCGAGCAATGCCCTGGCCCGGACCGGATCACGTTTGATCGGCGGCAGGTCGGCGTGTTCGGGATGCATCGGTCCGACATGATCATTCTGCGCGACGATACCCATGCCGTCGGCGCCCAGTTGCAGCACCGCTTCGTTGTCGACCGCAAGCTGTATGGCGTTGCGCACGCGCTTGTCGTCATAGGGTTTGGCGTTGACGTTGCAGCGCGAGACCAGGGTGGCGGCAGTGACGATCTCGCTTTTCTTCAGGCCCAGCCTGTCGAGCATGGCGACGTCATAGGACTGCGTCTGCCCATTCAGGTCGATCTCACCGGATTCGAAGGCGGAGACGGTGGCGGCCGAGTCGGTGCCGTAGTCGGTCCAGTCGATGCCGTCGAGGAACACCTCGCCGCCCCACCACGACCCGTCCGGCCGCTTGCGCACCGAAGCAGCAACGCCGACATCGAGTCTTTTAAGCTCGAATGGACCCGTGGAAACGGGGTTGGCCGACAGTGGCGCTGCCTTCGGATTGAAGGTGTGGTGGACGATCAATGCCGGGTAGTCGGTCATCGCCGGGATGATGGTGATGTCGGGCTGAGACAGTTTCAGGACCACGGTGTGCTCATCGCGAACCTCGATGGCACCAGTGCGCGCCACCTTGGTGTCGGGATCGATCAGCGCGGTCATGCGCCCGGCCATCGAGTTGCCGGCGGCATCCTTCTCGCACCAGCGCGTGATGTTGAAGGCGACATCCGTGGCGGTGAAATCGTCGCCGTTCGACCATTTCACCCCCGGGCGCACCTTGAGCACATATTCCGTGGCGTCCGCATTGATCTCCCAGCTCTGCAGCAGCACCGGCTCGAAGGTGAAATCCGGCTTCCAGCGCACCAGCGGTTCGAGAAACTGCATGGCGATGTTGCCCATCTGCGAAACCTTGAACTTGCGCGGGTCTTCCAGCTCCATCACCTGCATGGCAACACGCAGCACGCCGCCCTTCCTGGGTTGGGCGGCTTCCTCGGCCAGCGCCGGGACCGGCTGACCGATGAGCCCATAGGCAATCGCCGTGCTGGCGCCGAAGGCGCTGGCCAGCGCCAGGAACTCGCGGCGGCCAAGCGCGCCGCTCTTCGCGCCTTTCGCAAATGTGCCGATCGCCGGATGAAGAGGTCTGGATGTCATATCGGTTCTCCCATTGTTGATTTTACGCCCAAATTCGGTGGAATGCCCTTGCCGCGTCGTTGCTGGTCGCTGTTTTCTACAGGACGCAGCCGATGGCGGCGGGGCCGCGACGGCGAGGGAAAGGCAAGATGAATCTTCTGACGGCGATGCGGGTGTTCGATCGGGTCTGCCTGCTGGGCAGCCTGTCGGCGGCGGCGCGCGATCTCAACATGTCGACGACGGCGGTCAGCCGCACCATCAAGGAACTGGAAGACGACCTCGGCGTCCGGCTCATCAATCGCACCACAAGGCGTCTTAGCCTCACCGAGGCGGGCCGCGACTATGCTCCGCGTGCGCGCAGCCTGCTCGACGACATTTCCGAACTGCAGGATTCGACGCGCGGCCTGCACAAGGAGACGCGGGGCCTGATCCGGGTTTCCTGCTCCAATGTTCTGGGCCACACGCGCATAACCAAGCTGGTGCCGAAATTCCTCGAAGAAAACCCGCTCACCACGATCGAGTTCGACCTCACCGCGCGTTATGTCGTCGGCATTGTCGAGGAAGGCTACGATGTCGCCATCCGCTTCGGCGGTCAGGCGGATTCCGCCCTGATTGCCCGCCGGCTTGGTGAAGTCCGCAACTATGTCTGCGCCACGCCCGATTATTGGGATGCAAACGGCCGTCCGGTCCACCCGGATGAGCTGGCAAGCCATTCCTGCGTGCTGAGCAATTTCGCCAAGCGCCTTGGCACGTGGCCATTTATCGGACCCGACGGCCCTTTCGACGCGGCTGTCGGCGGGCGCATCTCGACCAACAGCGTCGAGGCTGCCTACCAGATGACCACCGCCGGTTTCGGCATCGGCAACCTGCCCAGCCTGCTGGTCGACGCTGCGATCAGGGACGGCCGGCTGGAAGTGCAACTGGATGAGTTTCGCCCTGGCTCCAGCCCGATCTACGCGCTCTATCCGCACCGCACCTATATTGCGGCCAAGGTGCGCGCGTTCGTCGACTTCCTGATCCGCGAACTGTCGGCCGACTTCACCGCCTGAAATGCTGCGCGATTGCCCATGGCCAACGCCGTCAGGGGCCTGGCGCGAACGCCAGGCCCCCTCTGCCCCCGTCGCCCGACGCGGCGTCATTTCCACCAGGCGGTGGTGTCGTACATCGGCCCCGGCTCCTCGAAGAGCTTTTCGTATTTGCACAGTGCCGGCGTCTTGCCGAGCGGCACCGAAACACCGTCCCTGAACGCCCATTCGCCACGTTGCGTCGTATCGGCCCGCACATAGCTGGACAGCGCAAAGGCCCGGTCGTGCTGCGATTTGTTGGGCGAGGAGCCGTGCACGGTAAGCAGCCCCCATAAAGCAAGGTCGCCCGGCTCCAGCACCAGCGGAACGATGGTCGCCGGGTCGATGCCGACCTTGCGCAACTCTTCTTCGGCGGTCAGGCCCTTCATCAGTTCGCCGGTTCCCTCGTCCGACAGGCCGAGATAGCCGAGCTTGTGGCTGCCGGGCACGACCTGGAGGCAGCCATTGTCCAGCGTCGCCCGATCGACCGCGAGGCCTGTTGTCACGGTGGCGTCGGCGACATTGTCGAAGGCGGCCTGGTTACGGAAGCGCAGATCCTGGTGGAAGCGATAACCCGTGACATTGGCGCCGGGCGGCTTCCAGTGCAGCTGTTGGGCGATCTGCCTTATGTCACGGCCGATCAGGCCCTCGAGCAGCTTCAGATAGTCGGGATTGCGGCGGAATGCTTCGAAATAGGAATTGATCCAGGAAAACCAGTAAGCCTGCAGCACATAGCGTTGGCCAAAGTCCGATTCAGGCAGGATCTGGAAATTCAGGTTGCCGTTCCGGAAGGTGGCGTGATGCTTGAGGCCTTCGGCATAGACCGCATCGGTTTCCTTCTTCAGCCGGATCATCTCGTCGCCGTCGACGAATTGTCGAACGACCGCGTATCCTTCCTCGCGGTACTGCTCCACCGCCTCGCGTGCCTGCCTGTCCGTCAGCATGTCCGTGACAACCCCCGTCTGTGATCTGTGTCGATCGTAACGAAGGGGTTGCCGGCGATAAGCCATGGATTTTGGCATCGACTTTCCCGATTATCGGGAAATTGAGCGGGGCGTCAAAGGTGCATTGGTCGCAATCGGCTGGTCAGATACGTGCTGCGCCGGCAGGCCCTAAAAATAGGTCCGCGGCGCGACAAGGTTCTTCTGCTGGCGAACATAAAAACAGTAGAAGCCGAACGCCGCGGCAAACCACATGAAGGCCTCACCCATGGCCAGCCGGTTGTTGGAATTGGTAAGGATGGTTAGGGCGAAGAAGACCAGTGTGGAAATGTAGCAGGACCATGCGGCCGGAGCGACAAGCTTGGCTCGCATGGCCAGTAGAACCTGCCTGGCCGACCAGGTGTAGAGAAAGGCAAAGAACGCCAGTCCGACCACACCATAGCGCACGGCAATCTCCAGATAACCATTGTGGAAGACGTTGAAGATCATGGGATGATAGGTTCTGTTCTCCCACTCGGTCAGCCAACTGGAACTGGCTCCGAAGATCGGGTGGCGTTTCCAGATATTGATCGCATCCGCCCACAGCATCAGCCTTTCCTTGGCTGCAAGTGGCACCGCATCGCTCGCGATGGCGCGATCGAAGGCGGGGAGGATGCCATGCCTGAACACATCCGGAACCAAGGTTTTGACGAAGGCCATGGTATCGTCGGCGGTGGACGAGAAGATGTTGTGTGCTGCGACAATGCCGGCCGCCACGATCACCAGCACGCCACCCGAAACCAACAGTTCGCGACGATGGCCTCTCGCCAGGGTCATGACCGCCAACAAGAGCAGAGCGAGCGCAAGCGCAAGCCACACTCCCTTTGACCGCATCTCGATGATATTGACGAGGGCAAGCAGCAGGACGGCTGTCGACAGGACCCAATGCAGGTTCTTGGTTACTTTCCCGAGGTCCGTTCTCTGGGCCGAGTAGGCCATGAATTGCAGCGTGCAGAGGAAGATGAAACCGGCCGCCACCGACGCGTGGATGGGATTGTTGAAAAGCCAGGGGGCCGGTTGGATGCCTTGAAACATGTCCGAATAGAAGGTGTCCGCCGCCAGGAAGACGAGACTGAGGATCATGAACCAGAGCACGAGCCGTGCGGGTTGCCTGACAAACAGCAGAAACGCGAAGCCGGTCGTCGCGTAGAACAGCGGAAACATGTAAATGCCTTCGGCGCCACCCAACTGGTGGGTGCCGAAATAGACGATCGCCAGTCGGATGAAGACATAGAGCGACCAGCCCAGACACAGAAAGCCGACCCAACCGATCAGCGGTTTGCTGTAGGTCCACAAATCCACTCTGAACCAGCGGATGACCGCGAACAGGGCCAGCGCCAGGCCCGCATAGCGGTAGGTGTCGGCCTCGCGCCACACCGCGGAGACCAAAGCGAGAATGGCGAGTGCCGCAAGCAACAGAAGCAAGGTGTGGCGCGGCGCGTTGTCCTTGGCATCATCCAGGGCATCTCGCGGCAGAGGGGGCGGCAGCAGGACGTGATGCAGGCGGCGCAGCTCGTCGCTGGCCCGCAACACCCCGGCACGTAGCCGGCTCGGCCCGCCCAGCCTTGCGGATTTGTAGCTTCCCGAGGGGCCGGCTATGCCCGAGATCCCACTGCTGGCGGCGAAGCCAAGCACGTTTTGGCGGACCGAATAGACTTTCAGGCCGGTATCCCAAAAGCGCTCGAGTGCAACGTCCCATGGCATTTTCATAACGGCGAGCGCCGACAACAGACCCTGCGCGCCCTCCCGCGTCACCAGATAGGCGGCGGCCGAGCCTTGCGGGCCATGCAGCGCACGACCGATCTCGTCGCCTTCCGTCGTCTCGACGGCGCGCATGAAGAAGCTCATGCGATGGTTGGTCAGCTTGATGACGTCGAAATCCGGCACCGCCGCGATGATGGCCTCGATGCGCCGTATGGTGTTTTCGCTGAAGAGGACGTCGTCCTCGACAATCAGGCCATAGGCGCCGCCACCCGCGAGGAATGCCTCCAGCGCCTGGATATGGCTGCGGTAACAGGCATATTCGCCCGAAAGGATGTCGCGCCCGCTCAGCTTGCGCGCGGCTGGCAGATCGATCTCCGTCCAGTCTTTTTCAGCAAGCGCCCGACCGTCGACGGCGGCAATGCGCTGCAAGGTCAGTCCTGCCGCTTCGGCGCTGGCGAGCAATTCGCTCCAGCGCTGGGTCTCGCGATCGAGGTTGATGGCGAAGATAGGAAGGTTCATTGAAGTTCCATGTTGAGCCGCCACCCACCTGGCCGACCTATGTATGGAAAGAAGGAGATGTTCAAGGCGACACTGTCCAGATCATGTGCAAATGCTGACCCGAATTTGCCGCATGGCGTTGGCTCATCTGATTTTATGACGCAGTCGAATATTAGCTGATCGGCTTCATGGAAGGTACTCTCGGGTCCCATGTGCCCCAAAGGGAATAGAACGGCATGGCCGGGCAGGTTCTTTAGACCTCGGATAGGTTTTGTCGGTATTTATCGGAAAAAAGGAGCCGAAGTCATGACCGACATCTGGCACTCACTCCTCGCCAACCTTGCCCTGGTCTCCATCCTCGTGGTCGCCTGGGACCTTGTGGCGGACTTCACCGGGCGTCTCTCGCGGCGGATGCAGTCGCTGCTTCTCGGCATGGTCATGTGCGTGGGCGCGATCATTTCCATGGCGACTGCCCTGTCCGTCTCCGGCTTCGTCGTCGATCTGCGCGCCGCCTTCATTGCTGCTGCCGCGTTCTTTGGCGGATGGCCGGCAATGCTCATCGCCACGGTCGGCTCCATTGTTTATCGCGTCCATCTCGGCGGGCAGGGTGCGGGTGCTGGTGTCATGGGTATCCTCATTACCGCAATCGTAGGCATTGCGTGGCACCACATCGTCGCGGCCCGATCGCGCACCATGTACGACATATTCGGTCTGGGCGTAACGGTCGCTCTCGCCGGGCTGATCACGCTCCTGGTCATCCCGGCGCAAGCCGTCACGGGCCTTGTGCAGCAGAGCACGTTCCCCTCCCTCGTATTCCGCTTTCTCAGCACAATCATCATCGGCGTCCTGCTCGACCGGCAGCAGCGCCGGCGGGAGCTCTTGATGTCCAACATGACCTACCGGGCCATGGTTCGCGAACTGCCGGATTGCCTGAACATAAAAGATGTCGACGGCCGCTTCATCGCCGCCAACCCCGCCACCGCCGAAATGGTTCGCGCCGCTTCGGTCGACGATCTGATCGGCAAGACGGATTTCGATTTCTACCCCAGGGAGGTGGCCGAACGCTTCCGGCAGGATGAGATGGGCGCGCTGGAGGCCGGGCAGACGTTGCGGATCGACCAGCCCGCGCTTTTCCCCGATGGGCGGCAAGGTTGGCTCTACACGCTCAAGGCCCCTTTTCGCGACGAGGCCGGCAAGATCGTCGGCGTCATCACCTACAATCGCGACATCACCGAGCAGAAGCGCACCGCCCAGCTCAAGAACGATTTCATTTCCACGGTCAGCCACGAATTGCGGACCCCGCTGACCTCCATCCGCGGCTCGCTTGGCCTGATCGCGGCCGGTGTGGCCGGCGAACTGCCGCCCAAGGCCGCCAATCTCGTCAACATCGCGCACACCAACAGCGAAAGGCTGGTTCTTCTCATCAACGACATTCTGGATATGGAGAAGATCGAATCGGGCGTGATCACCTTCAAGATCAAGCAGATGCCTGTCCGTCAGGTCCTGGAGCAGGCCATTGCCGCCAGCTCCAACTACATGGCTGACAGCCGGATCAGGATCGTTCTGATCGACGATGCCCCGCGCGCCGAGGCCAACATCGATCCGGATCGCCTGCATCAGGTGATGGCGAACCTCCTGTCGAATGCGATCAAGTTCTCGCATGCCGACGGTACTGTCACAGTGAAATTCCAGCGTCATGACCACGACATGCTGCGGATTTCCGTGATGGACCAGGGCGCTGGCATCCCGGAGGCTTTCCGCGGCCGTATATTCGGAAAATTCGAGCAGGCCGACGCCTCCAGCACCCGTAAGATAGGCGGCACCGGCCTGGGCTTGAGCATCGTCAAGGCCATTACCGAAAAACTGGGCGGAGCCGTTTCCTTCGAAACCGAGGAAGGCAAGGGAACCTCGTTCCACGTGGACCTTGCAGAAGTACGCAGGCACCACCCAAGGCCGTATCCGCCACCGCACCTGACACGGAAGCCCGATGGCCGCCTACGGGTTCTGATCTGTGAAGACGAGACCGACGTCGCCGCAGTGATTGCGGCACTCTTGGATGCGGAAGGCTTTTCCAGCGACGTCGCACCCGATATCGCCACCGCAAAGGCGCTTCTGCGGTCCCGCGAATACGTGGCCTTGACCCTCGATATCAAGCTGGCGGGGGAATCCGGCATCAAACTCTTCCATGACATTAGGGCATCGCCGGTGAATTCCGACATTTCGGTCATCGTCATCTCCGCCGTTGCCGATGAGGCCAGGCGTTCGCTCAACGGCAGCGCCGTCGGTATCGTCGACTGGCTGGAGAAGCCGGTGGATTCAAAGCGGCTTCACGCCGCCCTTGCCAAGATCCTTGCTGGCAGGACCGAGCAGAGGCCGAAGATTCTCCATGTCGAGGACGATGAGGGCGTGCTTGCGGTGATGTCGGAGGGGTTGGGTTCGGGTGTCTCGATTACTTCGGCGAAGACGCTCAAGGACGCCCGGGAGGCGATCGCGCGGCATCTCTTCGACCTGGTTATCCTGGATATTGCACTCCCCGACGGCTCGGGGTTGGACCTGCTGGCCGATCTGCCGCTCGAGACCGGGGTCATAGTGTTTTCGGCGGCGGAGCTCGACCAGAAACTAGGTGATCGCGTGCAGGCCATCATGACCAAGACCAGGGCGTCGGAAATCGATGTGGCAAAGCTGGTCAGGAGCATGTTGGTTTCGCCCCGCACTCAACCTGCCGCGCACGCCAAGGAGTGACGCTCATGCCCGCAAGGATTCTCTATGTGGATGACGAGGACGATATCCGCGAAATCGCCCAGATGTCGCTGGAGCTCGAGCCGGAATTCGAGGTGCGGTCCTGCCCGTCCGGCATGCAGGCGCTGGTCGATGCCGCCGAATGGCGGCCCGACCTCATTCTGCTCGACGTAATGATGCCGGACATGGATGGGCCGGAGACGCTGAGGCGCCTGGCCGAGTCCGGGCCGACGGCTTCGATACCTGTGGTGTTCATCACCGCGCGCACCCAGACGCATGAAGTCGAACGCTATCTGGCGATGGGGGCGGTAGGGGTGATCGCCAAGCCGTTCGACCCGCTTGCGCTTGCCGGTGAAGTCAAAAGATTGCTTCTATCGCGCGCCTGAGCCGACGTTTGGCGTGGGCACCGAGCGCAGTCTGGCTGCAGACTGTGCGACGCCGTTCACGGCTCCTATACCATGTCGCCTTATTCATCTACTGATTGTGCCGAGGTGCAGGCGTAGCGAATCAGGTTGTCTATAATCGCGCGGCATCGGCGGAGCTAGGCGAGAGATTGAGAAGAATGTGTCTGTCTGCATGAACCGCGTTGGCGGACGTCGGTTCATGGATCAATCACTCCGGGGGGCAAGCGGCAAAACGAGGCGCGAACCGGAGCAAGGCTGGTGAACGGAGCGAAGGCAAGAGTTCTGATTTGCGATGACGATCCCCTCTTGCTCGAACTGATGGAATTCAGGCTCAGGGCAAAGGGATACGAGGTCATCAAGGCCATAGACGGGGCGGAAGCGCTCTTGAAGGCGGAGCATGAGGCGCCGGACATCATCGTGCTCGATGCGATGATGCCCAAGGCCGACGGCCTGGAGGTTCTTGCCCGCATCAAGAGCGACCCGGCTTTGTCGGAAATCCCGGTTGTCATGCTGACCGCCCGCAAGGGCGAAAGGGACATCGTCTCGGCCCTTGAGAAGGGAGCCGACGACTACCTTGTGAAACCCTTCATTCCCGAGGAGCTCCTGGCCCGGCTTGCGCGCCTGCTGGCGCGCAAGAGCGGCAAACGCTGATGTGGCGTGGCCGTCGCGCTGTCCTTGCGGCATGCGTTTTCCTGGCGGTTGAATCGGCGCCTGCCGCCGCGCTGGCCCAGGCGGTCGATGAACTGTACGCTTCCGGCGTCAAGGCCAGGCAAGCCCAGCATTTCGACGAGGCGGCGGAGCTGTTGCGGCGTGCGCTGGCGCTCAAGCCCGACAATGCCGACGCCCTGGTGCAACTTGGCTTCGCCGAGCTTGGCCGCAACAATCTGCCGGCGGCGCGTGAAGCCTTTTCCAGGGCGCTTAGGCTTGCGCCGACCTATCTGGATGCCAGCTTCGGCATCGCTCAGGTCGAGTTCCGCTCAGGCAATCTGGACGCCGCGCTGCAACTGGCAGAAGAGGTGTCGCGTGCCGAGCGGGGCAATGCCGACGCGGCGATGCTTGTCGCCAACATCCGCAAGGCCCAGCAGGCCGACAGCAGCAAGCAGAAGCCTGCGACCGCGAGGAAGAAGCTGCGCCCGCCGCGGCCGGATCCTGTCGCCGGCCTGATGGAGAAGGGCCAGAGATTGCGGGCGGCGGGACAATTGCCCGAGGCGGAGAACGCCTATCGCCGAGCGCTGCGGCTGGCGCCTAAAAACACCGACATCCTGGTCGCCATGGGTCTCGTGGCGGGCTCCCAACAGAAATTCGACGAGGCCGGGCATTTCTTCGACCAGGCGCTGGCAATCAGGCCCGGCCTTCTCGACGCCCGCCTCGGCAAGGTCCGCCTGGCGATCTGGCAGGGCAACGTGCCGCGCGCCCGCGCAACGGTTGATGACGTGCTTGGCACTGTGCCTGACAATGCCGAGGCGCTCGGCCTCGACGCGCGGATTTCCCTGATCGAGCAGGATTACACGCGGGCTGAGCAATCGTTTCAGCGGGTTCTGGCGATCGATCCTCGCAATGCCGAAGCGCTGGTGGGAATCGGCGATGTGCGCCGCGCCCGTGGCGACGACGACGCCGCGCGCGATGCCTACCGGCAGGCGCTTGCCCTCGAACCCGGCTCGCGCGACATCGAGCAGAGACTAGCTGCGTCACCGCCGCGCAAATGGCGGCTCGATATCGGTAGCGAAGTGAGCGACCTCACCGATGGACTTGGTGATTGGACAGACAGTTCGACCGGCCTTGCCTATCGGCTCACCCCGCAGACGACCATTTCGGGCCGCACCCGGATGGCGACTCGCTACGGTCGCACCAATGTTCAGATTGATGGCCGTATCGACCAGGCCTTTTCGCCCACGGTTTCGGCCTATGTGCTGGCAGCGGCGACGCCGGATGCCGACTTCCTGGCACGATATTCGGTCGGGGCCGGCGCTTCGTGGCGGATCATGGCGCCCGCGAAAGCGCTCGGCCCGTTCTCGCTCAACATCGATGCTCGCTATGACAATTTCGCCACCGCCGAGGTCTCCACCATCTCGCCCTGGGTGCAAGTCTATGTCCTGGACGGCCGGCTGGGGCTTTCGGCACGTTGGGTCCACGCAGCCGACGATATCGGCACGCGCGCCGATGGTTATGTGCTGCGGGCCGATCTTGCAGTTACCCCGAGAGTCAATGTGTTCGGTGGCTATGCGGATGCCCCCGAGATCTCCGACGGCACGCTGGTGCCGACGCGTACCGTCTTTACCGGAATCTCCTGGGACGTCACCGATCCGCTGACGCTGCGCGGCAGCCTCGCCCATGAGCAGCGCCCGACATTCGACCGAACCATATTCGGGCTCGGCCTAACCACGCGGTTCTGATCATGTTGTACATCTGGCACCTATCCATCCTGCTCAGTGCCCTTTCCCTGGCGATCATGCTTCTGCTGATCGCGCGCCGAGTGCTGCACGAGCGCCGGGGGACGGCGAGCGCCGATCAGCGGCGCCTTCTTCTGACGGCGCTGATCGCCTTCACCGAAAATCGGGATCGCGAGGCATTGAAGACGGCGCTGCTCGCGGTGCCGGCGAGGGTGGCGGTCGATGCCGGCTTCGAGTTTATTTCGCTGTTGCGCGGCGAGGAGCACGACGAGCTCCTCTCAGCCTTCAACGAATGTGGCCTGCCGGCGCTTGTCGGCACCCAACTGGAAAAAGGCAACGGCGCCGAACGCATCCACGCGGCCGAGATGCTGGCGGCCCTGCGTTCGGAAAACGCGGTGGCAAGCCTGCTTTCGGCACTCGACCGCGACGGATCACGTGAGGTCAGGATCGCCGTCGCGATCGCGCTCTGCGATCTCGGCGCTTTGCCGCCGCTCGTCATAACGCTGCGCAAGATCGGCGTGGCGGGACAGCGCTCGCGACGCCTGATCGAGCTTTTCAGGCGCTTTCCGCCAAAGCGGTTCGACGAACTCAGGGATTACGCCGGACGTCAGGACGCGGTGCCTTTCATCAGGGCGGCCGCAATCGATGCGCTTGCCCGCAACGGCGGGTTCCGGTTTGGTGAGTTCTTTGCTCGCGCGGCCGGCGATCCGTCATCGGAGGTTGCCGCAGCCGCATTGCGGGCACTCGGCCTGACCGGACATGCCAATGCGCCGGCCATCCTGATCAAGGCGATGGAAAATGGCGGCTGGGATGTACGCGCCGACGCTGCCGATGCGGCGGGCCGCCTCGGCCTGTCTGAACTCGCCCCGCCCCTCGCGCAGCTTATGGACGACGAGGCATGGACTGTGCGCTATGCCGCTGCCAACGCGCTCCGCTCGTTTGGCCAGAAGGGAGAGCAGGTGCTGCGCGAGATCGCCGCCAGCGACGTCTCGCGCAGGCAGCGCACAGCCTCGCTGATCCTTGCCGAGGGGCCAGCCACCTGATGTTCGACTGGAGCCAAGAGATCGTTCTGGGGGCCTCCATCCTGTCCTGGTTCATCATCGGGGCGGGGCTGGCGCAGACGGCGATCTACCTGCTGCAGCTCATCATCGCCGCCTACGCCCTGTCCAAGCGCCCGCCGGTCGCGCGTTCGGCTCTGCTGTGGCACCGCTATGGCGACGTAGCGCCGCCGATCGCGCTGCTGGTGCCCGCCTACAATGAGGAAGTGAATGTGGTCGAGAGCGTGCACTCGATGCTGGCGCTCGAATATCCGAATTTCGAGGTCATCGTCATCAACGACGGCTCGAAGGATCAGACTCTGCAGCGCCTTATCGAAGGCTTCAAACTGGTGAAATTCCACCGACCCTATGAGGAGGCCCTGACACACAAGCCGATCCGCGGCCTCTATTCCTCGCCGATGACAGAACGGCTGTTCGTGGTCGACAAGGAAAATGGCGGCAAGGCCGATGCCCAGAATGCCGGCGTCAATGTCTGCCGCGCGCCTCTCTTTTGTGTGATCGACGGCGACTCCATCCTCGAGCCCGACGCACTGATGCGCGCGGCCCAGCCCTTCATCGACGATCCCGAGCGCACCATCGCCGTCGGCGGCACGATCCGCATCGCCAACGGATCGAGGATCGAAGCGGGCAGGGTGCGCGAGATCCGCCTGCCCAGCCGGTTGCTGGCACTGTTCCAAGTGGTCGAATATCTGCGGGCCTTCCTTATGGCACGGCTGGCCTGGAGCCGCATCAACACGTTGATGCTGGTGTCCGGCGCCTTCGGCGTGTTCCGCCGCGCCGAAGTGGTGGCGGTTGGCGGCTTCACCAAGGGATCGATGGGCGAGGACATGGACCTTGTGATCAAGCTGCATCGCCACATGATGGACACCAAACGCAAATACCGCATCCAGTTCATTCCGGAGCCGGTGTGCTGGACAGAAGCACCCGAGTCACTGCGCGTTCTGGCCAGGCAACGCACGCGCTGGCAGCGCGGTGCGCTCGAGTGCTTCTTCCGCTACCGCTCCATGCTCTTCAACCCCCGCTATGGGCGGGTCGGCTTCCTCGGATTTGGTCACATACTGATTGTCGATGTGCTTGGGCCGATATCGGAGGTGCTGGGCTATGTGCTGATCCCGGCCTTCTGGCTACTCGGCATCCTCTCGACCGAATATCTCTTGGCATTCACGTCGCTGGTTTTCACCTACGGCGTTTGCGTGAGCGTGTGTTCGCTGGTTCTCGAAGAAGCCGAGCTTCAGCGTTTTCCGCGCGCGCGGGACCTTGCCGTGCTCACGGCCGTGGCGGTGATCGAGAATTTCGGCTACCGCCAGCTCAACAATTTCTGGCGCGTGAAGGGCTGGTGGCAATATCTGCGCGCCGACCAGAGCTGGGGCGAGATGACCAGGACCGGCCTGACTGGACCGAAGAAGTGAGCCTCTTCGGTTGAGTCACTTCAGCGTCCGCTCGATCTCCGCAATAAGCGCATCGAGCGCAGTATGTGCGACATCCGATCGCTCGATCAGCAGCGTCTCAAGCTCGGACGCTCGCACGCTGATACCCGGAAAGCCGAACGTTCCGGCCCCACCCGCCAGCGAGTGGGCGATCCCGATCAGCGTATCGTCGGAACTGCTGCCGGGCACAGCCCTCCTCTCACGGGCGGCCTTCAACTCCACGAGCCGATCCGCACACCGGGCAAGGAAACGTTGCTGCAAGGAAGCGAAGGGATCGTTTGAGATAGGGCGATGCTCCATTGCGGGACGTCGAGGGTATTCAAGCAGAAAGCGGCGCGGGTTGGAACGGACTGTTTGTCGAGCACGATCTCCTGTCAGAGGAGAACGGCGCCAGGCTGGTCTGCAACGACACCGGCATGCCTGTGCTATGGGCGGCCGCTCCGCCATCACTAGAAAGGTGTTTGGCTGGGGCGCCAGGATTCGAACCTGGGAATGTCGGTACCAAAAACCGATGCCTTACCACTTGGCGACGCCCCAATTGCCGTCAGAGTCGCTTGTGCGGCGCGTTATTAGCAGAGCAGCCAAAAAGCACAATCCTTATGAGTGACGGTTGGAACGCTCGAATTGGGCAGGCAACGCAGCACTGCCAAATGATATGCAGCGGGCTATTCGGACCACACCGCCATCTCGTTTCCGGCTGGATCGACGAAGTGGAAGCGCCGGCCGCCGGGGAACGGGAAGATCGGTTTGACGATCGTGCCGCCGGCGCTTTCGACAGCGTCGAGGGTTTGCTCCAGATCCCTGCTGTAGAGCACGGGCAGCGGCTTTGATGGCGCTTCCGCGGCATCTGCCTGGAAGCCTCCGTCCAGGCCTTCGGCAAAGGCCGAATAGGTCGGCCCATAATCGGTGAACGACCAGGCAAAGGCAGTACTGTAGAAAGCCTTCAGCCGGTCCAGCGTTCCACCGGTCGCGGGCATTTCCAGATAGTCGAGTTTTCCGGGCAGTTTCATGGCGCACCTGTTTGTTCCCTTTATGTTCTACATCAAAAACCTCGGAATGGCAAGTCATTTTGCCGCATCTTCGGACGCGGCTTTTGCTTAATCGATTGTAGAAGGCCGACCGCTTTGCCGGCGCTTGCCTTTCGCACTGCAGCATCATATCGCTCCAAGGACGGACCGGCGGAACTTTCCGTTTCGCCAATCTTTCCAATCTCCTGCAACCGGAGAGTGATGCATGACCAAATGGGTTTTCACCTTTGGCGATGGTGCGGCGGAAGGCCGTGCCAGCGACAAGAATCTCCTGGGCGGCAAGGGCGCCAACCTGGCCGAGATGTGCAGCCTGGGGCTGCCGGTGCCGCCGGGCTTCACCATCACCACGGAGGTCTGCAACGCCTACTACGCCAACGGCCGTATTTATCCGGCCGGGTTGGAAGCCGATGTCGCGGTCGCGCTCGATCACATCGGCCGGCTGACCGGCCGTCGGTTCGGCGACCCGTCGAAACTGCTGCTGGTGTCGGTGCGTTCGGGCGCTCGCGCCTCGATGCCCGGCATGATGGACACCGTGCTCAATCTCGGCCTGAACGACGAGACGGTCGAGGCGCTGGCCGCCGATTCCGGCGATGCGCGCTTTGCCTATGACAGCTACCGCCGCTTCATCCAGATGTATTCCGATGTCGTCATGGGCCTCGATCATGAGGTGTTCGAAGAAATCTTGGAAGATCAGAAAGGCGGGCTCGGGCACGAGCTCGACACCGAACTGACGGCGCTCGAATGGCAGGGCGTCATCGCGCTCTACAAGGCCAAGGTCGAGGAAGAGCTCGGCAGGCCTTTTCCGCAGGATCCGCACGAGCAGCTCTGGGGCGCGATATCAGCCGTGTTCTCGAGCTGGATGAACAACCGCGCCATCACCTATCGCCGCCTGCACGACATTCCCGAAAGCTGGGGCACGGCGGTCAACGTCCAGGCCATGGTGTTCGGCAATATGGGCGAAACCTCGGCCACCGGCGTTGCCTTCACGCGCAACCCTTCGACCGGCGAAAAGATGCTCTATGGCGAGTTCCTGGTGAACGCGCAGGGCGAGGACGTCGTCGCCGGCATCCGCACGCCGCAGAACATCACCGAAGCGGCGCGTATCGCAGCCGGCTCGGACAAGCCGTCGCTGCAGAAGCTGATGCCTGACGCGTTCCAGTCCTTTGTCACCATCTCCGACAATCTGGAGAAGCACTACCGCGACATGCAGGATCTCGAATTCACCATCGAGCGCGGCAAATTGTGGATGCTGCAGACCCGCTCCGGCAAGCGCACCGCCAAGGCGGCGCTGAAAATTGCCGTCGAGATGGCGCGGGACAGGCTGATCACGAAAGAGGAAGCCGTCGCCCGTATCGACCCGGCCTCGCTCGACCAGTTGCTGCATCCGACCATCGACCCCAAGGCCGCGCGCGACGTCATCGGCATCGGACTGCCGGCGTCGCCGGGTGCCGCCACCGGCGAGATCGTCTTTTCCTCCGGTGACGCCGAGGAATTGAAGACGCAAGGCCGCAAGGCGATCCTGGTGCGCATCGAAACCAGTCCCGAAGACATCCACGGCATGCATGCGGCGGAAGGCATCCTGACCACGCGCGGCGGCATGACCAGCCACGCCGCGGTGGTGGCGCGCGGCATGGGCAAGCCTTGCGTCTCCGGGGCCGGCTCGCTGCGTGTCGACTACAAGGCCGGCACGCTGATGGCGATGGGCTCGACCTTCCGCAAGGGTGATATCATCACCATCGATGGCAGCAACGGCCAGGTGCTGAAGGGCGCCGTGTCGATGTTGCAGCCGGAACTTTCCGGCGATTTCGCCGCCATCATGGAATGGGCCGACGCGGTGCGTCGCATGAAGGTGCGCACCAATGCCGAAACGCCGCTCGACGCGCGCATGGCGCGTTCCTTCGGCGCTGAAGGCATCGGCCTTTGCCGCACCGAGCACATGTTCTTCGACGGCGAGCGCATCGTCGCCATGCGCGAGATGATCCTGGCCGACACCGAAAAGGACAGGCGCGCCGCACTTGCCAAGCTTCTACCCATGCAGCGCTCGGACTTCCTCGAACTGTTCGAGATCATGGCCGGCCTGCCGGTGACGATCCGCCTGCTCGATCCCCCGCTGCACGAATTCCTGCCCAAGACCGAGGAGGAAGTGGCCGAGGTCGCCGCCGCCATGAAGGTGTCGCCGGACAAGCTCAGGCAGCGCACCGAGGCACTGCACGAGTTCAACCCGATGCTCGGCCATCGCGGCTGCCGCCTGGCTGTCTCCTATCCCGAGATCGCCGAGATGCAGGCACGCGCCATTTTCGAGGCGGCGGTGGAGGCCGGCAGGAAGGCTGGCGCCCTGGTGGTCCCCGAGATCATGGTGCCGTTGGTCGGCCTGGTGAAGGAGCTCGATTACGTCAAGGCGCGCATCGATGCGGTTGCCAAGAGCGTCATGGAGGAAACCGGCGTCAAGATCGACTATCTCACGGGAACCATGATTGAACTCCCCCGTGCCGCGATCCGTGCCCATGTCATTGCAGAGTCAGCCGAATTCTTCTCCTTCGGCACCAACGACCTGACCCAGACGACCTTCGGCATCTCGCGCGACGATGCGGCCTCGTTCCTGGAAACCTACCGCCAGAAGGGCATTATCGATCAGGACCCGTTCGTCTCGCTCGACATCGACGGCGTCGGCGAACTGGTGCGCATGGCCGCGCAAAAGGGCAAGGCGACGCGGCCCGACATCAAGCTCGGTATCTGCGGCGAACATGGCGGCGATCCGGCCTCGATCCGCTTTTGCGAAGAGGTCGGCCTCGACTACGTGTCCTGTTCGCCCTATCGCGTGCCGATCGCCAGGCTGGCGGCCGCGCAGGCAGCGGTGCTGGTTGCGAAGGCAGGCCGAGGATAGGATCCATCCAGCTTACCGTTTTGTAAGGCAATTCACGCGAACGTGCTGGCGGCGTCGCGTAATCTCGACATTGTTCCTGCCCAATTTGCGGCCATCCGCAAATTGCTCCCGGAAACAGATGCTGCAGATTTCTCCCGCGCCGTTCCACTCGATCCTGGTCATCCAAACCAAGTTTATAGGCGATCTCGTCCTCGCCTCGGCGCTCGCCAAGAACCTGCGGCTCGAATTCCCCGGCGCCAGCATCGTCTTTCTGTGCGAGGCCCGCTTCGAGAGCTTCGTCATGGCCCATGGTATCGCTTCCGAGGTGGTCGCATTCAGGCGCGACCGCATGCGCGGAACGCCCTTGGAGCGCGGGAAGGAGCTCTACACCATGGTGCGGGCGTTGCGCCGCTTCCGTTTCGACCTGACCATCGACCTGACCGATTCGAAGACGTCGCGCATGGTCACCGGGCTCGTCAACGCCAAGACCCGTGTCGGTTACAATCCTTCCGAAAGACCCTTGCGTATGTTGGAGCGGCAACCCGCCAATGTCTTTGCCAAGCCCTACGGCTTTGATGGTCAGCATTTCCTGTACCGCTACCTCTCGCCGCTCGAAGCGCTCGGCATCGAACTTCGCACGGTGATTCCGAACCTTCAGCCGCTGCCATCGGAGACGGCGAAAGCACTGGCGCTGCTGGGTAAGCACCATCTGCGGCCAAACGCATTCATCGCCGTGCATGCGGGTGCAAGCTTCGAGGGCCGACGTTGGCAGCCGGAGCGGTTTGCAGCAGTGATCGTCGAGATTGCCGGCGAGACCAGCCTGGATGTCGTCCTGGTGGGCGGCCCGGACGAGCGCGAGATCGCCGAACGTATCGTCGCCAGAACCGCGCCCTCGGTCGTCAATCTCGTCGGTGACCTGTCGCTTGAAAGCCTGCTGGCGTTGCTGAAACAGGCTCGGCTGTTTCTCGGCAATGAGAGCGGCCCGATGCACATGGCCGCAGCCACCGGAACCCCGGTTGTCGGATTGTTCGGTCTGACGGAGCCGTCGCGCTGGGGTCCCGTCGGCGTGCCCAGCATCTCGCTCCAGCCGCCGATGCCTTGCGCCTGCATGGCCGAAAACCTCTGCCGCGCGCCGGATCCGAGCAAAGCATGCTGCGTCTGGGGCCTGGAGGTCAAGCCTGTGGTCGATGCGGTGCGCGAGGTTCTTTCGCGCACCGAAATGAAACTGGAACACGCCATCTGAGATCATGCGCCGCATGCACGACCGCTCTCGACGCGGTGGAATGACCTGTCGCCCACAGGAACGGTCACATTGTCGCGGAGCGCTTTTCAGCTATGCACCATCCCGATTTCCGCCTTCATGCGGGTCGTTGGGATGCCTGCTTGAAATGACGGGTCCGGGAATCGGTTTGATGCGCCTGCTGCAAAAAAATCTCTGCATGATCGCCCTGTCGTGGGCGATGGCATCCGCCAGCCATGCCGCGCCGCTCGTCGAGCCGACGCTGCACATCAAGTCGCAGGCGAGCGGAGCCGGCCGTGTGGCGCTTACGCTCGACGCGTGCGGTGGACAGACCGACAACCGGATCCTTTCGGCGCTGGTGGACAACAAGATTCCCGCCACCATTTTCGTCACCGGCATCTGGCTGAGGCGAAACGCCGCCGCGGTCGAGATCATGCGGGCGCATCCCGATCTGTTCGAACTGGAAAATCACGGCGGCCACCACATTCCGGCGGTCGACACGCCGCGGAAAATCTATGGCATCCGCAGCGCCGGCAGCCCGGACGCGGTGCTGGCCGAGGTCGAATCGGGAGCCGCCGCTCTTGCCGGGACCGGCGAGCCGGCGCCGAAATGGTTCCGTGGCGCAACCGCCGAATACAGCCCGTCGGCAATCGCCATGATCCGCAAGCTTGGCTTCAAGGTCGCGGGTTTCTCGATAAACGGCGACGGTGGCTCTTTGCTCGGCGCCAAGGAGACCGCCCGGCGCATCGCGGCGGCCAAGGATGGCGACGTCATCATCTCGCACATCAACCAGCCGACCCATGCGGCCGGCGAAGGCGTGGTGCAGGGGCTGCTGGCGCTCAAGGCCAAGGGCTTGACCTTTGTGCGGCTCGACGATGCCGAAGGCATCGGCAACAACGGCACGACGGAGTGACTGGCCAGCCGAGCGGATCTCGATGCCGTCGGCGTGGGCTCAGTCTGGTTTGGCTTCGATCGTGACCTTGCTGGCGTAGAATGCGCCGTGGTTGCGGATTTCAGCCATTTCGTCGAAAGGCCGCTCGTAGGCCCACATGGCGTTCTGGCCGGTCTCGCCGGCAGGCAGCACGCTCCAATAGCTTGCATCGCCCTTGTAGGGGCAATGGGTCGAGTGGTCGGTGCGGCCGAGCTTGCCGAAATCGATGTCGGCGAACGGAATGTAGAACGCCGCCGGATAGGGGGCCTCGGTCAGCACCTTGGCCTTCGCTGTTGAAGCGATGACCACGTCTCCGGCACGCACGGTAACGGTGCCGGCATAGGGCTCGATGGTGATGATTTTGTCCGGGTTGCGTTGGAAACCGGGTGCGGGGTTGGCGATCTGATCCATGCGGGGGCTCTCCTTGCGTCGACTTAAAGGTGTGTCGCGCAAGCGCATTGTGCAAGCCGCTATCGCCATCCAGCACGCAAAACTTGCCTTGCCGACGCCGATGGACCGCGCCTTGGAACCCTCGAGATACTTGTCGTCAGCTGTCAGGCAGCGGCCTTGAACACGTCCATGAGACCGGCATAGGCGGCAGCGATCCCGGCGACCGGGTTGCTGCTTCTCGATACGGTCTCGACCTTCAAGGAACCGCCGCCGGTAGGCAAGGTGAGCAGCAGGAACTGGCGGTTTCCGCCATCGCCGACTGACGCGGCCGCGACGTGCTGGTCCTCGCCCTGATTCTGGACGCACATCTTGAACAGCAGCGTGCCGCCGACCGCTTCCAGCGCGCCGCCGACAACTTCAACAAATTCATCTTCGGAAACAGTCTTTGTGTCCGGCACCACATCGGCCAGACTTTCGGCAAGCGTACTCTCGAGAGCCTTGTCGTCGAGCTGCGCGTCCATGCGAACCTCTTTCAGTCGCCAATCGCACCCCTTTGCCCGTTAACGAAACTTAACGCGGACGATGGCCGGATTGTGGCGGTTTTCCACCAATGCGGCGCTGGGTGGTGCTGGCGGCTGGACAATCGGCCGGTTCGCTCCACAATAGCCCGAAAAGCACAACGCAAAAGCGTGAGGGAGGACCGAATGCTGGGACTGATGCAGGAATGGCCGCTGCTTTGCCATAAGCTCATCGACAATGCCGAGCGGCAGCATGGCGTGCGTAAGATCGTGACGCGCTCGATCGAGGGGCCGATCGTGCGTACCACTTACGCCGACATCCATCGTCGTGCCCTGAAGGTCGCCCAGCGGCTGGAGCGCGACGGCTATGGGCTGGGCGACCGCATCGCGACGCTGGCCTGGAACACCGCACGCCATATCGAGGCCTGGTACGGCATCATGGGCATCGGCGCCATCTACCACACGCTCAATCCGCGGCTGTTTCCCGAGCAGATCGTCTGGATCATGAACCATGCCGAGGACAAGGCAGTCTTCGTCGACCTGACCTTCGTGCCGCTGCTCGAGAAAATCGCCGGCGCCGTAAAATCGCTGAAACAGGTGATCGTGCTGACCGACAGGGCGCATATGCCGCCGACGACATTGCCCAACGCGGTCGCCTATGAAGACTGGCTTGACGAGGCGGATGGCGACTTCGCCTGGAAGACCTTCGACGAAAGCACCGCCGCCGGCATGTGCTACACGTCCGGGACCACGGGCGATCCCAAGGGCGTCGTCTACAGCCATCGTTCGAACGTGCTGCACGCCATGATCGCTGCCATGCCCGACGCCATGGGACTGTCGTCGCGCGATACGATCCTGCCTGTCGTGCCGATGTTTCACGCCAATGCCTGGGGCCTTGGCCAGAGCGGGCCGATGATCGGTGCCAAGCTGGTCATGCCCGGCTGCAAGATGGATGGCGCCTCGATCTATGAATTGCTCGACACCGAGAAGGTGACCTTCAGCGCCGCCGTGCCGACCGTCTGGATGATGCTGCTGCAGCATCTGGAGGAGACCGGCAAGAAGCTTCCCTATCTGAACAAGGTTGTCATCGGCGGCTCGTCGTGCCCGCGCGCGATCATGACCAAGTTCCAGCAGAACTACGATGTCCAGGTCATCCATGCGTGGGGTATGACCGAAATGTCGCCGCTCGGCACGCTGTGCACCCTGAAGCCGGACCATGCCGGTCTTGAGGGCGAAGCCCGGCTCGATGTCCAGCAGAAACAGGGCCATCCGCCCTTCGGCGTCGAAATGAAGGTGACCGACGACGACAACAACGAGCAGCCTTGGGACGGCAAGACTTTTGGCCGCCTGAAAGTGCGTGGGCCGGCCGTTGCCCGTGCCTATTATGGCGGCGCCGGCGTGGAGCAGTTCGATGAGGATGGCTGGTTCGACACTGGCGACGTCGCCCACATCGACGCCGGCGGCTACATGCAGATCACCGATCGCGCCAAGGACGTCATCAAGTCCGGCGGCGAATGGATTTCGACCATCGACCTCGAGAATCTGGCTGTTGGCCATCCCGATGTCGCCGAGGCGGCAGCCATCGGCGTTCAGCATTCGAAATGGGGCGAACGGCCGCTGCTGGTCGTCGTCCGCAAACCGGGCAAGGAACCGACCAAGGCTGACATTCTCGACTTCATGGACGGCAAGGTGGCCAAATGGTGGATGCCGGACGATGTCGCTTTCGTCGGTGAAATTCCGCACACCGCCACCGGCAAGATCCAGAAGATCACCTTGCGCCAGCAATTCAAGGACTATCGCCTGCCGACGGATTGACGCGATGGTGCATGTTTCGGCTTCATGCCATCGCAAAAAGGCACTAAGTCTCCGTTCGGGTTGGGGCAGCACGGAAAACGATGGTTAGCATTCCTGAACGGCAAACGTCGAAGGCGGCCGGCTGGTCGCGGCGCACGGCCGCTTTTTCGTTGGTGCTGCTGCTGACGGTCTTCGTCGGCCATCGCTTCGATCTCGTCGAAACACCTGTCTTTCTGTGGGTGCTGGGCATTGTCGCGCTGCTGGCGGCGATGGCGCTGTTGTTTGCCGGGTTTGCCTTTTCGCGGCTCTGGAATTTCGGCGACCGCGGCGGTCGCGACCTGACGGTCGGCGCGCTGCTGGCACTGCTGGTGCTCGCACCCTATGGCGTCGCCGCCTACTGGGCGACGATCTATCCGCCGCTCAGGGATATCTCGACGGATTTCGACGAACCGCCGGCGCTCGACGTGAGCGACCGGAGGAAGGATATGAACGTGCTTGCGCCGTCGACGCCTGGGGAACAGCGGCTGCAGACCGATAGCTATCCGCTGGTCAGCGCACGCAGCTACGACCTGCCGTTCGAGACCGTCGTCAATGCCGTCGAAACCGTGCTCGACCGGCGCGACTGGGAGCTGTCGGAACCCTATCCCGATCTCGCCGGGCAAAGCGAGGTGACCATCACCGCCGTCGCCAAGGGCTTCGTGATCGGCCTTCCCGCCGACGTGGCGATCCGCGTGACGGACGATGGCGACACGGTCATCGTCGACATGCGGTCGGCATCCCGCTACGGCCGCTACGACCTCGGCGACAATGCGGCGCGCATCACCGAATTTCTCGCGGAACTCGACCAGGAAGTCGCCGGTCAGGTTGGCGCCGCTCCGGTCGAATGAGACCCAGGGGAGGCTATTCGCCAGGGTCGAACTCTCCTTTGAACAAGACTGTCGCGACCGGTCCAATCGGATTGGCGATCCGGCTCTCCAGGACTTCGACAAGTTTGCGTCCGACACCCGCTATGTCCACGAAATGAACGCCGATCTTCGCAGGCAGGAAGCGCGATAGCCGCGTGCTGTCCCGAGTGACAATGTGGATGTCACTCCCTGGCGCGAGACCTCTTCTGCCGAGAGCGTGTAATGCCCCCAGAAGGCCCAGTTCGTTGGCGCATGCCAAGCCCGTCGGCGGATCTGACCAGGCCAGCATGCGATCGAACCAGGCTGCGCTCGATTCCATGGTGAACATTCCATGACCGATCAGCGACTGGTCGATCGGAATACCAGCCTCGGCCATTGCCCTTCCATACCCGGAAAGACGCATGGCACTCGCCTGGTCGCCCGGAACGAGAAGTTGCAGCGCAATGCGTCGGCAGCCCTTGTCCATGAGCCGCCGGGTCGCCTCGTAGGCAATCTGTTCATTGTCGATGTCGACATAAGGATATGCTGTATCCAGGTCAGTTCTTCCAAACGCGACGAATGGCATGCCTCTATCCAGCAATAGCTTAACGCGCGGATCACCCGAGACCATGCGTGTGATAATCAGTCCGTCTGTGCTGCCCGCCTGAAGCTGTCGCTGCACACTCTCGATGGGATCATCATCGGGCGTGGTGGAGTAGATGGATAGGCTATAACCCGCTTGCCGCGCCGCCAGCGTCATGCCTTCGATTAACGGAAGCTTCAACAGATCGGACAGATGATCTTGTGTTTCCATCGGGTATATTGCTGTCATCGTCAGCGTGCGGCCAGTTTTGAGCGCGAAGCCATGATGATTTGGCACATAGCCGACCCGCTGCGCCACTTCCTTGACGCGAGCGATGGTGGCGGGATGAACCTCCGGCCCATCCTTCAGCGCGCGGGATACCGTGGTGACCGAAAGGGAAAGTTCCGCCGCGATCTGTTTCAGGTTGGTCATGTCGCCCGACCTCATTTGCGAAAGCGCCGGCTGATTTGCTGACTTCCACTACGTGACCGAATTCCACCTCACGGTCAATCCAAGCTCTCGCTAAAGCAGCTTGACTCTCCTGCAATTGGATGCAATCGTAACGTTACGATTGTCAAGAATTGGCCATTTTGAGCGCGTCTCAACAAATTCTAGGGAGGAGAACCTATGTCTTGGTTACGCATTTCCTTGACGGCATTAGCATTCTCGGCCGCCGTGCCGGTCTATGCCCAATCAGTCACCATCACGACCGCGGGCGGCGATTATGGCAACGCCATGAAGGAAGCCATGTGGGCCCCCGCTGCAAAAGAGCTTGGCTATGATGTCCGCGAGGAGACCCTCAGCGACGGCTTGGCCGCCCTGAAGATGCAGGTCACCTCGGGCGCGGTCACAACCGACGTCATTCACCTGGGCTCACCGGAGGGCGCGCAGGCCGCCGCACAGTCGCTGCTGGAGCCGCTCGACTACAAGATCATCGATCCAAAGGCCGTGCCGGATGGCGCAAAGTCCGACTACTGCTATCCGTTCGACTCCTATGGCACCGTCATGTCCTGGAACACCAAAACCTATGGCGAGAACCCGCCAAAGACATGGGCGGAGTTCTGGGATGTTGCCCAATTTCCGGGCCGTCGCGCCCTCCGCGCCAATGCACAGGACTCGATCGAGATCGCGCTGCTCTCGGACGGCGTAGCACCGGCCGACGTGTATTCCGTGCTCAGCACGCCGGAGGGCCTGGATCGCGCGATCAAGCGGCTTGAAGCGATCAAACCAAATGTCGCGGTGTGGTGGACTTCGGGAGCTCAGTCCGCGCAGTTGCTGAAAGATGGCGAGGCGGATTTGGTCGTTACCTGGAACGGGCGGGCCCAAACCGTGAAAGCGGATGGCGGCGCGGTCGATTACACGTTCAAGGGTTCCGTCATCGGTACGGATTGCCTCGGGGTACCGAAGGGGGCGCCGAACAAGGAAGCGGCCATGAAACTCATCGCGGCGATGACACAGCCCGCGCGCGTGGCGAAGCTGACCGATTTCATCGCTTATGGCCCGGTCAATCCTGCTGGCTATGAGGGTGGCCTTATTCCCGAGGACCGTCTGAAGACCCTTGCGACCGCGCCTGAAAATGCCGGCACTTCGGTGTTTTCGAATGCGGACTGGTGGGTCAAGAATGGCGAAGCTGCTCAAAAAACCTTCGATGAGATGATGGCCCGCTGAGTCTCAGCTTTAAGGCTGAAGCACATGATGAAGTCGCTCCCGATCACCATCGACAGCGTGCGCAAGACCTACGGATCTTACGTCGCGCTGGACGATGTCTCGCTCGACATTCAGGCTGGCGAATTTCTCACGCTCTTGGGGCCGTCCGGATCGGGCAAGACCACGCTGCTCATGGCTTTGGCCGGATTTGTCCGGCCCGATTCCGGTAAACTTTTGTTGGACGATCGGGACATTACCCGCCTGGCCCCCAACAAGCGCGACATCGGCATAGTCTTCCAGAACTACGCCCTGTTTCCCCACATGAACGTTCTGGCAAATGTCGAGTATCCGTTGGTGCTGCGCAAGACGCCGAAAGCCGAGGCCCGCCAGAGGGCACTCGACACTTTGGCCCGCGTGAAGCTTGAAGGTTTGGCGGAGCGCAACATTGCCGCATTGTCCGGCGGCCAGCGCCAGCGGGTGGCGTTGGCGCGGGCGATCGTCTTTGAGCCACGCGTGATGCTGATGGACGAGCCGTTGTCGGCGCTCGACAAGAACCTGCGCGAAACCATGCAGTACGAGATCCGGCGTCTGCACGATGATCTGGGGATCACCACGGTCTATGTGACGCATGACCAGCGCGAAGCGCTAAACATGTCCGACAGGATCGCGGTGATGAATTCCGGCCGCATCCAGCAGATCGATACGCCACAGCGGATCTATGATCGTCCATCGACCCGCTTCGTCGCGGAGTTCATGGGCGAGGCCAACATTGTGGCCCCGGGCTCGGCGCGCAGAATAGACGGCGCCGATGCGTCACGCGAAGCTCTGATGATCCGCGCGGAATGCTTCCATCTTGATGCGAAGCTCGTCGGGCCAGACGGGGTGGCCCTTGAGGGAACGCTGCGCGCCAAGGCGTTTCGTGGCGAGAACTGGCTTTTGACGCTGGCGCTTGACGGCGGGCAAGAGATACTTGTCTGCATTCCGGCGGCGCTGGCCAGCGGCTGCGCCGAACTTGCCGCCGGTCAGCGGGTGACCGCCTATGCACCAGCAGCGAAAGTTCACGCGATACCGGGAGTGGTAGCGTGACCGTCCTTGCCGATCCTGCGCTCGCGGCAGACGCGCGACGCGAGCGGCGGTTCTTCCTCTCGCTTTCACTGCCTGCGCTGTTCATCGTCGGACTGGCGGCGATAATGCCTATCCTATGGATCATCCGGCAATCCTTCCTGACCACGGGGGGCGAGTACACCGTCGGCAACTACGAGAAGGTGCTTTCGAGCGGGCTGACATGGTCGGCACTGGTCACAACCCTTGAACTGTCCCTGGGCACGCTGGCGATCTGCATTCTTCTCGGTACTCCCCTGGCGCTCGCCCTGGCCAGCGCCAGACCAAGGGTGGCCAATTTGCTGATGGCCTTCGTCATGCTGCCGTTGTGGACCTCCATTCTGGTGCGCACCTATGGCTGGCTCGTGCTGTTGCGGCGCGATGGCCTGATCAACGCAACTTTGACGGGTTCAGGCCTGACAGCTGAGCCATTGCCGCTGGTCTACAATTTCACGGGAACGCTGATCGGCATGGTTCACTACATGCTGCCGCTTTTTCTGCTGCCCGTTTATGCGGCGATGCGCGATATCGATGCAAACCTCGTCCGCGCGTCGGCGAGCATGGGCGCCACTCTCGGGCAAACGATCCGCACGGTCATCCTGCCGCTTTCGGCCGGCGGCATCTTCTCGGGTTCGATCATCGTCTTCATTTACACCATAGGGTTCTTCATCACGCCCGCGGTGCTTGGCGGCGGCAAGGTAAATCCGCTTTCCACCCGGATCGAGCGCACGCTATCGACCTTCCAGGATTGGGGCTCGGCGAGCGTCCTGGGCATTCTGCTCCTCGTTCTTATGGCGTTGGTGGGGGTGATGTTCCTGGCTGCGCGGCGGCTCATTGCCGGACGCAGCATCGGCACAGCCCATGCTTGAAGCCTATCCAGACAGCAGGCTGGCCCGCATCCTCCTGTGGAGCTTTTGTGCGCTCGTTATGGCGTTCCTGATGCTGCCGACGCTCGTCGTCGTCCCGCTCTCCTTTTCGGCGTCCAATCTTCTCGAGTTCCCACCGCGCGCATACTCGTTGCGCTGGTACGAGACTTTCTTCGGTTCGGCGACATGGATGGCCGCACTCAGGACGAGCCTGATCCTCGGCACATTGACAGCGATGATCACAGTGCCGCTGGGGCTTCTGGCCGGCATCTCGATCAACCGGCTCGGCGGAAAGGCCGCCGTAACCATTCAGGGCGTTCTGCTCACCCCGTCCATTGTGCCGGGGATCCTGCTCGCGATCGGTCTCTTCTTTGTTCTGGCGGCGCAACGTCTTGTCGGAACGCTGTTCGGTGTCCTGGTCGGACATGTGGTACTAGCCATTCCGGTCGCGTGCATTGTGTTGTTGCCCGCCTTGGCCCGCTTTGACTGGAACCAGGTTCAGGCGGCGCGCAGCCTGGGCGCAAACTGGGCGAGAGCCATTGGCGGAATAATTGTCCCCCAACTTCAGATCAGTCTGTTGTCGGCCACACTGATGGCCTTCCTGACCTCGCTAGACGAATCCGTCATTTCGATCTTCGTCGCGAGTGGTCAAAACAGCACGCTGCCGAAGCTCATGTTCCTGTCGCTGCGCGATCAGATCGACCCGACCATCGCGGCGATTTCGACCTTGTGGACCGTCATCGTCGTGGTCGTTGTCCTGGTCGTGACCCTTCGCCAAAAATCCTGAGCGAGACTGAAAACATGCCCAACAATCATCATGCAGCCGACGATCTGGCCGATCATTCAACGGACATACCCCAAGTGGGGTTGGCGATCATCACCGGATCGGCGAATTGGGGTCTCGCCTTTCCGGAAGATGTCGAAGTTGATGGCGTCCGCACCTTGCAGCGAGACATGAGTTTCCAAACGCCTTTCGGTCCCAGCGACAATTGGAAGCTGCTCGAATTCGATGCATCTATTACCGTCGAGGGCAAAACGAAACGTGCCCTGTGCATGTATTCGCACGGCAATCCCCGAGACCATATCGACCATTCCTGTCATCGCCGCGCGTTCTGGGTCTTGATGAAAGCGGGTGTAAGGCAAGTGCTGGCCTGCTCGACTGTTGGCGCCGTCAACAAGGCGATCCAGCCCGGCGACATAGTCGTAAACGCCGATATCATCGAACTGTCGCAGACCCCGTTTTCGCTGCTGCCTGGCCGCCAGAGCTTCGACTGCTCGGGCAAGCAGATCGTATGTCCAAGATGTGCGGCATTGTTGGCCGAGACCGCCCGGCGCCATTGGCCAGCCGAATGCCGCGTCCATGGCATCGAGCAGCAGTTGGTGGCTGCCCACTGCTACGGGCCGCGACTGACAACTCCCGCCGAAGCTCTGGCATATCGAAACATGGGAGCGGACGTGCTCAACCACTCGATCGCCCCTGAGGCCACCTTATCGCGCGAGATCGGCGCCTGTTTCGTGCCCCTGGCGTTCGTCACGGCCGGTTTCAACGACTATATGGACCGCGAGCGCCAGAAATTGCTGCAGGAGCACGTGCTGCCGAGCCTCTCCATGACAGCCTCGCGGGTTGCGCTGGAGACCGCGGCACGTCTTCCAACGGATCCCGAATGCTCTTGCCAGGGCTTGAAGTCGCCTCAGCCAGCAGAGCGCTCCAGCCGGTTCTAGAGCGAATGGCGCCGATAGCCTATCCGGCCGGCGTGAAAATGCCGTCGATGGCCGGTGCGGCATCGGTCACAACTAGGCCGCGCGCCGTCAGATCCTCGAGATGGGCAAGCACCGACAATCCGGCGGCGCCATGCAGCCGCGGGTCGGTGTCCCTGTAGATCGCCTTGACCATATCCACGATCGTCCGGTCGCCCTCTTTGACCCGCTCCAGGATGGCACGCTCGCGCATCTTGCGATGCGTCTTCAACCCGCGCATGAAAGCCCGCGGTGCTGTCACCGGCCCGCCATGTCCGGGCAACAGCAAGCGGTCCCCGCGTTCGATCAAGCGATCCAGCGAGGCCATGTAGTCGGCCATCGCTCCATCCGGCGGGGCGACGATGGAGGTTGCCCAGGCCATGACATGATCGGCCGAAAACAAGATACCGATTCCTTCCAGCGCGCCAATTCTTTCCAGCGCGAATGCCGCATGATTGGCGGTGTGGCCCGGGGTCAGAACCGTCCTGATCGACCAGCCGTCGCCGTCGACCACCTCGCCGTCGGGCAGGGCGACATCAGGGACGAAACCCGTGTCGGCACTGGCATCGAGCGCATTGGTCTCGCCGATATGCAGGGCTCTTGCCGGCCGGTGCGGCCCCTCTGCCAGCACGAGGGCGCCGGTGCGCTCTTTCAGGCGGGCCGCCAGCGGGGAGTGGTCGCGATGCGTGTGGCTGACGAAGATATGGCTGACCGGCCGGTCTGCGATCACGCCGAGCAGGGTCCGCAGATGCGCCTCGTCATCCGGCCCCGGATCGATCACCGCCAGCGTATCGCGGCCAATTATGTAGCTGTTGGTGCCGTGAAAGGTGAAAGGGCTTGGATTGCGGGCCGTGATGCGCTGGACATCGGGCGCGACGTTCACCCCCTGGCCATAGAAGGGGTCGAAGCCGGTATCGAATTTCAGTGCCATGCATCGGTGCCTTGTTTCGGGAAACGGCAAAACCGATTGCCGCATAACACGCAAGCCAATATAGGAGGATGTGAGGCCGCGAACATCGGTGTGCGGCAATCGGATTGGGGAAATACCATGGCAATTGCAACTACGATGCGTCCGCTTGTTTCTCTGGCTCTGCCGCAAAATGGCGCGGCGCGGCTGGCAACGCAGCTTTTCCTGGCCATCGCCGGAACGCTTGTGCTGACCCTGTCGGCCAAGACCAAGGTTATGCTCGGGCCGGTCGACATTTCGATGCAGACGCTGGCCGTGCTGCTGATCGCCGCCGCTTTCGGCATGCGTCTCGGCGTCGCCACCCTGCTGCTCTACATGGCGGAGGGCGCCATGGGCTTCCCCGTCTTCCAGAGCACGCCTGAAAAGGGTCTCGGCATTGCCTACATGCTCGGCTCGACCGGCGGTTATCTCGCAGGCTTCGTGGTCATGGCGGCAATCGTCGGCTGGGCGGCGGATCGCGGCTGGGACCGCCATCCGATCAAGCTTTTCAACGCCATGCTGGTTGCCGAGGTCGTCATGATGGCGATGGGTTTCGCCTGGCTGGCGGCGCTGATCGGCCCGGAAAAATCGTGGCAGTTCGGCGTCGTGCCGTTCATCGTCGGCGACCTGATCAAGGTGGCTCTCGCGGCAAGCCTGGTGCCGGCCGTCTGGACGCTGCTCAAGCGCGGCTGAAGCGCGCGATCGAAGAAACGGCCAGGGGCAATCAAGCCACTGGCCGGAGCGGCGTGACTGGCCGATTTCCGGTCTGGTGTCCGCCAACCTCGATAGATTGTCGGTTATATCGCCCTAGACGCTGCGACATCTTCAGTAATGATCATTAAGCCGCTTTATTAGCCCAGGCTTTTCAATTCCCGCACTGTTGATCTGAGAAATAGATGCTTGCTGGCGCAGCCGCGCTGTCGTAGCTCTTGGTCTTCGACTGTATCGAATCGCCGGGGGGCGAGACGTCCGATTCGTTGTTGTGAGCGATCAGGTCAGATGCACTATCGCGCTGGTCTGTCGCCGACACGGCAGCTTCGGGGAAGGGGGGAAGACGTTGAATGTCGCAGCGTCGACTATTGCCGGAAGCCGGCACTTCCTGTTCAGGATTCGGTTTCAACTGCTTGGCGGACTGACATTCGCGATTTTTGCGCCGGCGATCATCCGGATTGTCTTCAATCCTGAATTTATCTATTCGGCCAATCTTCAGGTCACGGTGGCAGCTGCGGTCATCGCGCACCTTGTGGGCTTCTTGTCCTATCGCCGCATCGGAAATTTCCCGGGCGTGGCCGCGGCAAGTTACATCTTGCCGACATTTGCCCTGTCCTATGGGGCTGTTTTCCTGACCATCTTCTTTTTTCGGTTCGAGTACAGCCGGTTTCAAGCCGCCGCCAGTTTCACGCAGTCCACGCTCTGGTATTTCGGCCTGAGCCTGTTGACGCGGCGTCTCGATCCGTACCGGCTCGTCGTGATTCCCGGCGGAGATGTCGAGCGCCTCAAGACGTTACCGGGTGTGCATTGGTTTTGGATCAAGTCGACCAGTACGATAATCGAAAGAGCCAGCGGCGTGGTCGTTGATCTGCGTGCCGATCTTGGCGCGGAATGGGAACGGTACATCGCGGATCGGGCCCTTTCGGGAACACCCGTATACCACGTCAAGCAGGTCAGCGAGTCGCTGACCGGTCGGGTCGAGATCGAGCACCTGTCGGAAAACACGCTTGGTTCACTCAATCCGAACCAGGCCTATCTCAAGATCAAGCAGGCAGCCGACTGGGTCTCGGCACTTGTCTTGATTATCGTTCTTTCCCCGGTTCTGGCGTTGATAGCGCTGCTGATCCGGCTGGATTCCGATGGTCCCGCGCTGTTTCGCCAGCAGCGCATGGGCTACCGGGGCAAGATCTGCACGGTCTACAAGTTTCGCTCGATGCGCCAGCACTCTGACGCCGGCAGCGACAAGGAGAGGGCGATCACCAGGCGCGATGATGATCGCATCACCCGAGTCGGGCGTTTCCTGCGAAAATCCAGGATCGACGAACTGCCGCAGGTCATCAACATCCTGCGTGGCGAAATGAGTTGGATCGGACCGCGACCGGAAGCTGTCGTGCTGTCACAGTGGTACGAGGCTGAGCTGCCATTCTATCGCTACAGGCATATCGTCAGGCCAGGCATAAGTGGGTGGGCACAAGTAAATCAGGGGCATGTGGCTGCCGTCGATGACGTTATGGAAAAATTGCACTATGATTTCTATTACATAAAAAACTTTTCGCCTTGGTTGGACGTTTTGATAACCCTCAAGGCAATGAAAACGATGCTTACCGGCTTTGGTGCGAGATAACCAATGCGAAGCATGGCTCTGGAATAGCAAGCGCAGGAAGCAGATGGATCTCGCCTCCAGGAAAATAGCGATCATCGGGCTTGGCTATGTCGGCCTGCCGCTGGCGGTCGCCTTCGGTGCCGGCAGGGATGTCGTCGGTTTCGACATCGACCAGTCGAGGGTGGACGCGCTGAGGCGTGGCGACGACCATACGCTGGAAGCCAGCAGCGAGGAGATCAGTGCTGCGTCGCGGCTGACATTCACCACCGACAAGGCCGATCTGCGCGATTGCGGGATTTTCATCGTCACGGTTCCGACGCCGATCGACAGGGCCAATCGTCCGGATCTGAAACCGCTGATCATGGCATCGACTTTGGTCGGTGAGGTCATATCGCCAGGCGCGGTGGTGATCTTCGAATCGACGGTCTACCCCGGCTGCACGGAAGAGGTGTGCGCTCCGCTGATCGAGAAACATTCGGGCCTGCGCTACAATGAGGGGTTCTTCCTCGGCTACAGTCCCGAGCGCATCAATCCGGGCGACCGCGAGCATCGGTTGCAAACGATCGTCAAGGTCACCAGCGGCTCGACGCCGGAAGCGGCCGAAGGTATCGATGCGCTCTATGCCTCGATCGTGCCGGCAGGCACACACCGTACCTCGAGCATTGCGGTCGCCGAAGCGGCCAAGGTCATCGAGAACACTCAGCGCGACCTCAACATCGCGCTGATGAACGAGCTGTCGCTTATCTTCGGCAAGCTGGGCATCGACACGTCCGAAGTGCTGGAAGCCGCCGGCACCAAATGGAATTTCCTGCGCTTCACGCCTGGTCTCGTCGGCGGCCACTGCATCGGCGTCGATCCCTACTATCTCACCCACAAGGCCCAGGAACTCGGCTATCATCCGGAGGTGATTCTTGCCGGCCGCCGTATCAATGACGGCATGGGTCAGCACGCGGCGGATCAGACGGCCCGCCTGATGATGCGCAAGGGAATACCTGTCGTTGGCAGCCGGATTCTGGTGATGGGCGCGGCCTTCAAGGAAAATTGTCCGGACCTGAGGAATTCCAAGGTCGCCGATATCGTTGCCCAACTGAAGGAATACAATGCCGGCATCGACATATGGGACCCCTGGGTCAACGCGCAGGAATGCGCGCGTGCCTTCGGCATAGCCAGCATGAAGGACATTCCCGATCAGCGCTATGACGGCGTTATCGTGGCCGTCGGCCACAGGCAGTTCCGCGCGCTGGGCGTCGACGGCCTGCAGGCGCTTTG